>JAFMCM010000043.1 GCA_017857755.1 Methylophilaceae bacterium
GGGGGCTGGAGAGGGTTTGATATGGTGTTTGTTGTCGGGATGGGTGGCGTAATAAAACAAAACCCGCGATTGCGGGTTTTGTCTCTAGCTTGGGTTTAGCGGTCAGTGATGCGGTGGGCTATTGGTGCTTTGCAGCAAGATGCTGATGGCAGGGATAGCGCCGTATCATTGACGAGCTTGAAGGCAACCTTACATCATGCCGCCCATACCACCCATGCCGCCCATGCCGCCCATATCAGGCATTGCAGGTGCGTCAGCTTTTGGTGCTTCTGCAATCATGCAGTCTGTGGTGAGCATGAGGCCTGCAATTGATGCGGCGTTTTGTAGCGCTGAACGGGTCACTTTTGTTGGATCTAAGATGCCCATTTCTAGCATGTCGCCGTAGGTTTCGTTGGCGGCGTTGTAGCCGTAGTTGCCTTTGCCACTGGCTACGTTGCTTACGACGACTGATGGTTCTGCGCCGGCGTTTGAAACGATTTGACGTAATGGCTCTTCTACCGCACGTAGTACGATTTTGATGCCTGCTTCTTGCTCTAGGTTGTCGCCTTTTACTTTGGCGATGGCATCACGGGCGCGAATCAATGCGACGCCACCACCAGCGACGATGCCTTCTTCTACGGCTGCGCGTGTGGCGTGTAAGGCGTCTTCTACGCGTGCTTTTTTCTCTTTCATTTCTACTTCTGTTGCTGCGCCGACTTTAATCACGGCTACACCGCCTGCTAATTTTGCAACGCGTTCTTGTAGTTTTTCACGGTCGTAATCGCTGCTGGAAGCTTCGACTTCTGCTTTGATTTGGGTGATGCGTGATTTGATGCTGTCTTGTCCGCCAGAACCGTCGATGATGATGGTGTTTTCTTTGCCGATTTCGATGCGTTTGGCTGAGCCGAGTTGCGCTAGGGTGACTTCTTCTAGTTTTAGGCCTACTTCTTCAGCAATGACAGTGCCGCCAGTTAAGATGGCGATATCTTCTAACATCGCTTTGCGACGGTCGCCAAAACCAGGGGCTTTAACAGCGACTGTTTTTAAGATGCCGCGGATGTTGTTTACAACTAGGGTTGCAAGGGCTTCACCGTCGATATCTTCAGCAACGATTAAGAGTGGGCGGCCTTCTTTGGCTACTTGCTCTAGTGTTGGTAGTAAATCACGGATGTTTGAGATTTTTTTGTCGTGTAGTAACACGTATGGGTTCTCAAGTAGTGCGATTTGACGTTCTTGGTTGTTGATGAAGTAAGGTGATAGGTAGCCACGGTCAAATTGCATGCCTTCAACGACGTCTAGTTCGTTGCTTAGGCCTGAGCCGTCTTCTACTGTAATCACGCCTTCTTTGCCGACTTTTTCCATTGCGTCGGCAATGATTTTGCCTACTGATTCGTCAGAGTTAGCTGAGATAGAGCCAACTTGTGCAATTTCTTTGCTGGTTGTGCATGGTTTTGATTGGGCTTTTAGTTCAGTAATCGCTGCTTCTACTGCTTTGTCAATGCCACGCTTTAAGTCCATTGGGTTCATGCCCGCTGCGACTGATTTCATGCCTTCACGGATGATGGCTTGTGCGAGTACGGTTGCGGTTGTGGTGCCGTCACCAGCGATGTCGTTGGTTTTAGAGGCGACTTCTTTGACCATTTGTGCGCCCATGTTTTCGAATTTGTCTTGTAGTTCGATTTCTTTAGCGACTGATACACCGTCTTTGGTGATGGTGGGTGCGCCGAATGAGCGTTCTAACACGACGTTGCGGCCTTTAGGGCCTAGTGTGACGCGCACTGCGTTGGCTAATACGTTTACACCAGTTACCATTTTTTGGCGAACGTCATCGCCGAATTTTACGTCTTTTGCTGCCATAATCTATTACTCCTTAATTTCTATTTTCTATAATTGATCAATTATTTGGGTTTAATTATTCAACGATAGCCATGATGTCTGATTCAGTCATCACTAATAATTCTTCGCCGTCAACTTTAACTGTTTGACCTGCGTATTTACCAAATAGTACTTTATCGCCAACAGCAACGTCTAAAGCAATGCTTTTGCCGTTGTCGTCTTTTTTGCCGTTACCGATTGCAATGACGGTGCCTTGGTCTGGTTTTTCTGTCGCTGAATCTGGAATAACAATACCTGATGCGGTTGTGCGTTCTTCTTCTGAACGTTTAACAACGACGCGATCATGTAATGGACGAATTTTCATTAGATTTCTCCTTGGGTTATGCTTAAACTAGTCAAGATTAATTAAAATTGCAATGCGAGAGTTTAGCACTCTCACTGCTAGTTTGCTAATTTGGGATGATTGTTGTGATTTCAAGGGGCTTTTGTCATAAATTTTAAAAAAAAATAGGGTGCTTTAGCAAAACTTGCTGCCGTTTTTAGCACGGTGTTATGCGGGTCGCGTTATTTTAAAATGTGAGCAGGTGCAGGGCTTGTTTGTTAGGGGGGTAGATGGCTTGCGCTGACGGCCGCTATTCCTGTTATTGTATGGATTGAGGCGGTTGTGGCTAACGTGTGGCACGCGAGCTGAGGATAGTGTAGGGCTTTTTAAGGATGGGGTGTTGCGGTAATGGATTATACAAAGCTGGGAAAGACAGATCTTACTGTTTCAAAGGTGTGTTTAGGTACGATGACGTTTGGCGACCAAAACACGCAGGCAGAGGCGAATGCGCAATTGGATTATGCTTTGGCGCAGGGGGTTAATTTTATTGATACGGCTGAGATGTATCCTGTGCCACCGCAGGCAGAAACGTTTACCCGCACGGAGACTATGATTGGCCATTGGTTGAAAAATCAAGCACGCGACCAGGTTGTGCTGGGGAGTAAGGTGGCTGGGCGCAATCGTTATATGCCGTGGATACGCAATGGTGATGACAGGTTAACGCGCGCTAATATTCGTTGTGCGATTGAGGGTTCATTAAGGCGGTTGCAAACTGATTATTTGGATATTTATCAGATTCATTGGCCTGAGCGTAATGTGCCTTTATTTGGTCAGTATCAGTTTGACCCTGCTTTGGAGTTTGATGAGACTGGTGCAGAAAAAGCGTGGGTGAGTGTTCAGACGCAGTTGGAGACGTTGGCTGAGTTGGTGAAAGAGGGTAAGGTGCGTGCCATTGGGGTTTCAAACGAAACGCCGTATGGGGTGATGTCGTTTTGTCGTGTCGCTGAGGCGTTTAATTTGCCACGGATTGCGACGGTGCAAAATTGTTATCATTTAATGAATCGTGGTATGGAGTTTGGGTTGACCGAGATTTTATATCGTGAAGAGGTGAGTTTGTTGGCTTATTCACCGCTGGCTTTTGGGCATTTGAGCGCCAAGTATTTGGATAATCCGCAGGCAAAAGGGCGGGTGACTCAGTTTTTAGGGTATGCACAACGTTACCAAAAACCGAATGTGATGCCAGCGGTGGCGGCTTATGCGGCCTTGGCGCGGGAGAATGGGTTAACGCCTACGCAAATGGCGTTGAGTTATGTTTATCATCGGTGGTTTGTGAGTAGTACGATTATAGGGGCGACTAGTATGGTGCAACTAAAAGAAAACATGGATGCCTATGAAGTTGTGTTGAGTGATGCACTGTTGGCGCAGATTGAACAGATTCATCTGACGATGATGAATCCAGCACCTTAAGGGGAGATGGGTCGCTTGACCGTGATAGCTAATGAGTATTTTCAATTGAGTTTATGAATAATCAAGATTTATTAAATAGAAGCTTGGCTGCTGTTTGGCATCCTTGCACGCAGATGAAACATCACGAGACGATGCCGCTGATTCCGATGCAGCGCGGAGATGGTGTTTGGCTGACCGACTTTGAGGGTAAGCGTTATTTAGATGGCGTGAGTTCTTGGTGGGTGAATTTGTTTGGGCATAATCATCCGCGGATTAAGGCGGCGATTAAGCAGCAGTTGGATACGTTAGAGCATGTCATGTTGGCTGGGTTTACTCATGCGCCTGTGGTGGATTTGTCGGAAAAATTGGCGCAGTTAACGGGTTTGGGTCATGCTTTTTATGCTAGCGATGGTGCTAGTGCTACTGAGATTGCGTTGAAAATGAGTTTTCATTATTGGCGCAACATGGGCCAGCCGTCTAAAAATAAGTTTTTGAGTTTGCAAAATAGTTATCATGGTGAGACGTTGGGTGCCTTGGGGGTGACGGATGTGGCGATTTTTAAGGATACTTATGCGCCTTTGTTAACGCAGTCAGCGCAAATGCCTAGTCCAGATTTTAGATTGGCAGAGGTGGGTGAAAGTGCGGATGCTTTTGCATTGCGTTGTGCACAGCGTTTGGAAGATTATGTGGCTGAACATCATGCGGAGTTGGCGGCTTTTATTATTGAGCCTTTGGTGCAGTGCGCGGCAGGGATGGGGATGTATGCGGCTGTTTATCTTCAGCGCGCGCGTGAAATCTGTGACCGATATCAGGTGCATTTAATTGCGGATGAAATTGCGGTTGGTTTTGGGCGTACAGGCCGTATGTTTGCCTTTGAGCAGGCTAATATTCAGCCAGATTTTATTTGTTTGTCTAAGGGAATTACGGGCGGATATTTGCCACTTTCTACCGTGCTGACCACGGATAGGGTGTATGCCGCTTTTTATGATGATGTGACGGCGAAAGGTTTTTTGCATAGTCATAGCTATACTGGTAATCCTTTGGCGTGTAGTGCGGCTTTGGCGACTTTGGCTATCTTTGATTCAGATGATGTGATTGGTCAGAATCAAGCAAAAACGGCGCTGATGAATCATAAAATGCAGGTGCTGGCTGACTTGCCTATTCAACATTTGCGCAATCAAGGCATGATTTGGGCTTTTGATGTTAAGACTGAACAGAGGGGCTTTGCGAGCGCTTTTTATCAGCAGGCTTTGCAGCAGGGCTTGTTGTTGCGCCCTATTGCAAATACGGTTTATTTTATGCCGCCTTATGTGATTAATGCAGCGGAGTTGGATTTTATGGTTGAGACGACGAGGCGGTGTCTGGAGCTGGTGTTGTGAGGGGTTGGCTGTGTTGCTTGGGTCTGATTGGCTTTATGCAGATGGCGGTGGCTGCATGGCCAGTGCCTGTGGTGAAAGCGCTTAAAAAGGCAGGTGTGCCAAGGTCGTCAGTGGCTATTTTTGTGCAGGCAGTTGATGGCCGTCGACCGCTGTTGAGTGTGAATGGGGACCAGCCTATGCATCCCGCTTCGGTGATGAAGTTGGTGACCACTTATGCGGCTTTGGATATCTTGAAGCCGAATTTTCGTTGGCGGACTGAGGTGTATCGCGATGCGGTGATTGAGGCTGGTGTGTTAAAGGGTAATTTAATCATTAAGGGTTATGGGGACCCTAGTTTTAATGAGGATGATTTTCGCCGTTTGTTACTGGGCTTGCGTCAACAGGGTTTGTATCGCATTGAGGGTGATTTGGTGATTGATAAGCGTTATTTTGCCAGCAGTGTTGAGCATGGTCAGGTGTTTGACCATGCGTTGTGGCGTGCTTATAACGCATTGCCGAGTGCTTTTTTAGTCAATGGGCGACATACGAGTTTTAAATTTAGTGTGAATAAGGGTGCGGTTGATGTTGTGCCTGAGGTTGTGCTGCCAGAGGTGAAGGTGGTCAATAAAATGACTTTGGCTAAGGGTGGTTGTGGGCGTTGGCGTGACCGTCTACATTATGATGTGCGTGCGACTAAGATGGGTGCGGTGGTGACGTTTACAGGTGCGTTTTCACCGCGGTGCGCACAACGCTATCTGGAGTTGAGTTTATTTGATGATGTGCATTATGCTTTTTTTACGTTTAGAAAACTTTGGCGTGAGTTAGGCGGTGTGTTTGATGGTCAGGTGCGCAGTGAGGCCGAGCTGCCGTTGCAGGTGGTTAAATTAGCCGAACAGTACTCTAAGCCGCTGGCGGACGTGGTGCGTGATGTTAATAAATGGAGCAATAATGTGATGGCGCGACAGGTGCTGCTTACGATTGCTGCTGAGGATGGCGCTAAGCCAGCCGATGAGGTGCATGGGACGCAGGCGATTCAGTCTTGGTTGCTGGCTAAGGGTGGACGGGCAAATCAATGGGTGATTGAAAATGGTTCTGGTTTGTCGCGCATTGAACGGGTGACGGCCAATCGTTTGGGTCAATTGCTGGTGGATGCTTATCGTAGTCCGACCATGTCTGAGTTAATGTCATCTTTGCCGATTCTGGGGTTGGACGGCACTTTGCAGCAGCGCTTAGTCGGAACGCCAGTGACTGCCCATCTGAAAACTGGCTCTATTGATGGGGTTAGCGCGATTGCAGGTTATGTGTTGGATGCGAGGCAGGTGCGGTATGTGGTGGTGATGATGGTGAATGATGCAAAAGCCGCAGCGAGCAGAGAGGCGCAAGATGCTTTGATTCGCTGGGTTTACGACCATCATTGATGGCTAGACTAATTGCCGTTTAGAACTTAGCTGAATATGCAGTATCATATTAAGTTCTTTTTTAACCAAATTGAATGAGAACGATGAATACACTAAAATCATTGATGGCTGCTGTATGTGTTTTATCATTAGGCGCATGCCAAGCACAATCTAACGCTGTTGCGGATCAAACGAAGGAATCAACTGAAATGACACAAACAATTACTGAACTTGTCAAAAACGATACGCTTGTGGGTGAGGGCCGTGAGGCTGAGTCTGGCTTTATGGTCTCGGTGCATTACACTGGCTGGTTATATGATGAAACGGCTGCAGACAATAAGGGTGAGAAGTTTGATAGCTCAGTTGACCGTGGTCAGCCTTTTGAGTTTGCATTAGGTGCCGGGCAAGTCATTCAGGGTTGGGACCAAGGTTTTGCTGGAATGAAAGTCGGCGGCAAGCGTACTTTGATTATCCCACCTGAAATGGGCTATGGCGCGCGTGGTGCAGGCGGTGTGATTCCACCAAATGCGACTTTGATTTTTGATGTTGAGTTGTTAGACGTTAAATAGCAAATGGCATTCGCTGAATGAGGCGAATGGCTGGTTGGTCGCTTTATTGAGCGGTTTGCATTTTAGGAGATGGCATTGAAAGTTAGGGTTAAGTGGATTGAAGGTGTCGCTTTTATGGGCGAATCGGAAACAGGTCATGCTGTGGTGTTGGATGGCGCACCTGAAAATGGTGGGCGCAATATCGGTATGCGACCAATGGAAATGTTGTTGATTGGTATGGGGGCTTGTACATCGTTTGATGTGGTGACGATTTTGAAAAAATCTCGTCAAGCGGTTGTTGATTGTGTGGCTGATGTGACGGCTGAACGCGCGGATGAAGTACCCAAAGTCTTTACTAAGATTCATGTCCATTTTGTGATTACTGGTGATGATTTGAATGAGCGTCAAGTAGCACGGGCGGTGGCGTTGTCAGCAGAGAAATATTGTTCGGCTTCTATTATGCTGAGCAAGAGTGTTGTGATTACGCATGATTTTGAAATGAAGGCAGTGGGCGCTTAATATGCAACCTAAAGGAATGATTGGACTGCGGCATGTGGCTTTGTTTGTGCAGGCGCTAGAAGTCGCTATTGATTTTTATACCCGTATAATGGGGATGCAGATTGAGTGGCAGCCTGATGCTGATAATATTTATTTAACCTTCGAGGGTGATGTGTTTGCCTTGCATCGCGTTGACTATACGCCAAGTGCGCAACAGCGGTTGGACCATATTGGGTTTGTGCTGGAGAGTGTTGAGGCGGTTGATGCGTGGTATGCGTATTTTGTTGCGTCGGGTGTGCGCATTACAGAAGCACCGAAAACCCATCGTGATGGCTCACGTGGGTTTTATTGTTTAGATGCCGTTGGTCATTTATTGGAGCTGATTTATCATCCGCCCATTGCCCAGCAAAGGGGCAGGCTAAGCGGTAATGATTTTGACGGTTAAGGGTTCTTGGTCTTCAATCACATCAAATAGACGGTCAATATTGGGGTGTTTGCCTGGATTGTCTTCTGCATCTGCTGTGTGCTCTGCATAGAGCGATAAGCCTTCAACAGCAGCATCAGTGTTGATGCTGCCAAAAGTTTTATAGAGGTGATTAAACACTTTTACCGAGCCTGTGCTGCCTGGTTTGTTGTGGATGACGCCTGCTGGCTCGCCATCTTCATAGTAAAGCTCAATGCGTAGCACATCATCTGCATCATCTAAATCAAGCAACACATCTTTAAATTTATCCATTTCTTACCTTTAAACGTAATACGCAGTCGTTGTCATTATTTTTGATGAAACTTTCATGGCTGCTTTAATAGAGGCTGGTAATTCAGCTGCGCCTAAATTCACGGCCTCTTTTGCATGAGCGGTTTCATCGATATGCATTTGTTCAATAATTGCTCTTGTTTTTTTATCTTCATTTGGTATTTTCTCCAGATGGCTGGAAAGGTGAGCACTGACTTGTTGTTCAGTTTCTGCCAAAAATCCTAAATTCCATTTGTCGCCAATTGCGCCAGCAACAGCGCCTATGGTAAAACTTCCCATATACCAGATTGGGTTTAGTAGACTTTTTCTACCGCCTAGGGCTTTTATTCTTGCTTCGCACCAAGCGAGATGGTCGGTTTCTTCTACTGCTGCTTGCTTTAATGCGGTTTTGATTGATTGATTGTGAGATGTGAGCGCTTGCCCACTATAGAGGGCTTGTGCGCAGACTTCTCCGACATGGTTGATCCGCATCAGGGCTGCCGCTTTTTGTTGCTGCGCCTTGTTCATTTCTGTTTCTTGAATGGCAGCGTCAGGGTGCGCTCTTGTTGCTTTTGCTTGCGCAAAAACAGTCCGTAATCCAGTGTCAAATGTGGTAATCAATTGATCTATTAACATGGGGCCAGTTTAATTTAAATTGTTATTAAAGCAATCACTTTTATGTGTTTTTTTGTAACAAAAAACCCTGCAGCAATTATCGCCACAGGGCTGCTAGTTAATCTGACGAAAAACTTATTTTTTGTCTGTCTTTTCTGGTGTGTCAGGCGTTGTTTCTACTGGTAATCCCTTGAGTAGGTTCATTGCTTGGACAAATTGAATGTCTTCTTTGGAAGTTGGTTCAATCGGGCCTTTTTGCTCGGCGAATTTTTTCTCTTTCGCTTTTTTGAGCGCTTTTTCTTTTTCTGTGTCGACGGCTTTTGCTGTTTCAGTATCTTCAGCGGCCGCTTTTTTCTCACTGTCTTTTGGGTTAGACAAATGGCCAGCTAAGTCTGCTTCATAGATTCTGTTTGAGTCGTCAAAGCCGTCACTGACTTTAACATCAGGCACAATACCTTTGGCCTGAATAGAACGACCGTTTGGCGTGAAGTAACGGGCGGTTGTTAGTTTGATTGCGCTGCCGTTGTTCATCGGTAGTATCGTTTGAACTGAGCCTTTACCAAAGCTGGTCACGCCTAAAATGGTTGCACGTTTGTGGTCTTGCAGGGCGCCTGCGACAATCTCAGAGGCAGAAGCCGAGCCTGCGTTAACTAGTACGACGATGGGTGTTTTTTTGTAACTGTCTGATACACCTTTTAGATAGTCTGATTTGCCTCTGCGTGCATAATCACTGGCTGTTGCACGTAGCTTCATTTTGGAATCATCTACACGACCTTCGGTATAAACCACTAGTTTGTCTTTTTCAAGGAATGCGGCGGATACTCCGACTGCTGCGTCTAGCAGGCCACCTGGGTTGTTGCGTAAATCTAGCACCAAGCCTTTGAGTGGTTTTTTATTTTCTTTTTCAAGCGAAATCAATGCTTTTGCTAGGTCTTCACCTGTATGTTCTTGGAACTGGGTAATGCGTACGTAGCCATAATCTTGTTCGATATATTTGTTTTTGACGCTTTGTGTTTTGATAATATCGCGCGTGATTGTAAAGGTGAGTGGCTTTTCTGCATTTTTACGCAATACGGTTAAGACGATGCTGGTGCAAGGCACACCGCGCATTAGTTTAACTGCGTCGTTTAAATTCATGCCGCGCACGTTTTTGTCG
>JAFMCM010000001.1 GCA_017857755.1 Methylophilaceae bacterium
CTGTTAAAATTGAAATGAATGGCAGTCCTGACTGCGACAATTTCGTTAATGCCGCGCTGGTTTTTGCCATCTGCATAAGAGAAAGCAAACCTTCTTGCATACGAGCGCCACCACTAGCAGCAATACAAATAAAGGGCGTTTTATTTTCAATGGCAGCGTTGACGCCACGCACAAAGCGCTCGCCAACCACTGAGCCCATAGACCCACCCATAAATTTAAACTCAAACGCGGCGACCAGCACTGGCATTTCCATAATAGCGCCCTTAACTACAATAAGCGCATCCGTTTCCTTAACGGATTTTTGCGCCTCTTTCATGCGCACTGTATATTTCTTACTATCTTCAAACTTTAAAGAATCGACAGGTGAAACATTTGCACCAATCTCAAGTTGCTCACCTTTATCTAGTAAAAAACCAATTCTTGCTCTAGCAGATATGCGATTGTGATGATCGCACTGCGGGCAGACTTCGTTATTTGATTCTAAGTCCGTTTTATATAATACTGACTGACAAGCTTCACACTTGCGCCACAAACCTTCGGGCATATTACGTTTTTGTACATTACCAACAACATGTTGAATCTTTTGTGGAATTTTATCTAACCAACTCATCGCTCACCTCAATATCTATTTAATCGATTGCTGTACGCAACTCTTGTATTAATGCACTAATGTTTGCAATCAAATCTTCCTCTGATGATTGCTCTATTGTTAACACAGTACGACTTCCAACAACAACTGCATCAGCAAAAGCAGCAACAGATTTTGCTGTTGCTGCGTCTTTTACTCCAAAGCCAACACCAACAGGTAAATGAGTCTGTTTCCGGATTGCAGCAACGCGCCCCTTTACTTCCTCAACATCCAAATTGGCAGCGCCAGTCACACCTTTTAAAGAAACATAATACAAGAATCCTGTCGCCTGCTTAACCACTAAGTCAATGCGCTTCGCCTCCGTTGTTGGAGAAAGCAAAAAGATACTATCAATATCGTGTTTACCCAACTCAGCAATCACAGCCTCACTCTCCTCTGGTGGATAATCGACTGTCAACACGCCATCAACACCAACGGCTTTTGCGTTGGCTGCAAACTGTGCAATACCCATCGCTTCAATTGGATTTGCGTATCCCATTAAAATGACTGGCGTATTATCATCGTTAACACGAAACTCTTGTACCAGCGCTAGTACTTTACGTAAACCAACTTTATGCGCCAAGGCTCTTTCACTGGCGCGCTGAATCACTGGCCCATCTGCCATGGGGTCAGAAAAAGGGACTCCCAACTCAATCATGTCAGCACCACTAGCAACCATCGCATGCATCATTTCTACAGTAAAGTTAGGATGAGGATCGCCCGCAGTAATATAGGGAATAAGTGCTTTTTTATTGTTAGCTTTTAAACTAGCAAATGTAGATTTTATTCTTGACATAATGGTTTCGAGTTACATGAATTCTGATTAAAGTGGATTAGTGATGCGATTTTGGTTTCTTATCATCATGGTTATAGCGTGATATTAGCTAGCTGGGCGACGGTATTGATATCTTTATCCCCACGGCCAGACAAGTTGACTAGAATAATCTCATCCTTACGCATAGATTTAGCCATCTTCTCGGCATGTGCTAATGCATGGCTTGTTTCTAAGGCAGGAATAATGCCCTCTGTTCGACATAAGCCATGGAAAGCACTCATGGCCTCATCGTCTGTAATACCAACATATTCGGCACGTTTGATATCTTTTAACCAAGCATGCTCTGGACCAACACCAGGATAATCTAAGCCAGCAGAAATCGAATGTGTTTCAATAATGTTGCCGTCTTGATCTTGCATTAAATACGTACGATTACCGTGCAACACACCGACTGCACTGTCTGTACTAAGCGGCGCAGCATGCTTACCTGTTTCAAGACCATGTCCAGCCGCTTCTACACCTATTAAGCGAACGTTAGGCACATCGATGTACGGATAGAAAATGCCCATTGCGTTCGATCCGCCACCAACACATGCCACAACAGCA
Organism: Methylophilaceae bacterium; assembly: GCA_017857755.1. Taxonomy (GTDB): domain Bacteria; phylum Pseudomonadota; class Gammaproteobacteria; order Burkholderiales; family Methylophilaceae. The sequence goes on from JAFMCM010000001.1 coordinate 2,010, forward strand.
TCAGGTTGACGTCCAACCATTTCTTGCATCTGGGCCTTCGCTTCTACACCGATTACTGCTTGAAAATCACGAACCATCATTGGGTATGGATGCGGTCCAGCAACTGTGCCAATAATGTAAAAGGTATCTGAAATGTTAGTTACCCAGTCACGCATCGCTTCATTCAGTGCATCTTTTAAGGTCTTAGAACCACTTTCCACAGGCACAACGGTTGCACCTAATAATTTCATTCGAAAAACATTAGGCGCTTGGCGTTTCACGTCCTCACTGCCCATATACACAACACATTCAAGCCCTAAACGGGCAGCAATCGTTGCTGTTGCCACACCATGCTGGCCAGCGCCTGTTTCTGCAATAACTCTTGGCTTACCCATGCGTTTAGCTAACAAAGCTTGTCCAATGGTGTTATTAACTTTGTGGGCACCAGTATGATTCAGATCTTCACGCTTGAGGTAAATTTGCGCACCACCAACTTTATCTGACCATCTTTGTGCATGATAAATTGGACTTGGCCGGCCAACAAAATGTTTTAAGTCATAAGCATACTCAGCTAAAAATTCGGGGTCATGACGGTATTTTTCATACATCACTCGAAGCTCATCTAAAGCCTCAACCAATGTTTCAGCGACAAATGAACCACCAAATTGCCCAAAGTGTCCACGCTCATCTGGCATATCGTATAACTGCATTACCTACTCCTTGCTTTTGACAACGTTTTATCACGTGCCGAGTTAATCATCAAAAAAGACATTCCATCACAACTAAACACCGCTATGCTTAGTCATTTACCGCCGCCATAAAGGCTGCAATTTTTGCGATGTCTTTTACACCCTTACTTTGCTCCACACCACCACTCACATCAACAGCATAAGGAAGCACAGTCTTAATGGCATTATTGACATTCGCCACCGTTAAACCTCCAGCCAAGATGATTGGTATAGGCATCGATTTTGGAATTAAATTCCAATTAAATGTTTCTCCGGTGCCGCCTACAGCGTGTTCAGTGTAAGTATCTAACAACAAGCCCTTGGCGCTGGTAAAAGTCTGTGCGTATTGTATCAAATTTGTATCAGATTTAACGCGAATTGCTTTTAAATATGGTAAATCAAATTGTGAGCAATACGCCTCAGATTCATTGCCGTGGAACTGCAATACATCGACATGTACGTTGGCAAGCACTGCATGAACCTCTTCGGGGCTTGCATCAACAAACAAAGCAACCACACTCACAAAAGCGGGTAATGCCGCGCTAATACTAGCAGCTTGTGCAACAGTTACACAGCGTGGACTTGGTGCATAAAACACTAACCCAATCGCATCTGCGCCATGTGCAACTGCTGAGAGCGCATCATCTACTCGAGTAATACCACAAATTTTAACGCGTGTTCTCATCTTCAAATGCCTTGTCTATTAGTCCTTCTATTAAATGATGCCAATCTCTTGCTCTTGACTTGGCAAACACCATTGAGCGTCATATTCTACACCTGTCAGGTATAAACCGCTGGCAGAGAAAGTAGGTGGAGAAAGTTTTCTATCCCGCTGTTCCAGTAAATCGCGTATGAACTCAGGCGGATACTTGCCATTACCTACGTAAATAAGCGCACCCAACATATTACGCACTTGATGCTGTAAAAAAGCATTGGCGGAAAACTTAAAAATAAAGCGACGCTGATGCTGTTGAATACTTGCCTCGTACATGGTTCTAATTGGCGATTTTGCTTGGCATTCGCTAGCGCGAAAAGCACTGAAATCGTGTTCTCCAATTAAATACTGAGCAGCACTTTGCATAAGCTCAAGTTGCAATGGCAAATGATACCAACCCGCTTTTGATGCCAATAATGCTGGCGCAACAGGATGATTAACAAGCAAATATTGATAGCGCCTTATCTGAGCACAAAATCTTGCATGAAAATCGTCCGTCACTAGCTTCGTCCACACCACTCTTACCGTTTTAGGCAAAAAAGTATTCACACCACGCACCCATGCGTTTTCGGGTCGTATGGTTGCTGTATCAAAATGCACCACTTGCATCAGTGCATGGACGCCAGTATCGGTTCGCCCTGCAGCATGCACTCGAATTGAGTGCCCTGCAATATTACTAATGGCTTTTTCGAGGATATCTTGAACACCACAAGCACTAGGTTGACTTTGCCAACCACAATAAAATGTACCATCATATTCGACACCCAAGACAATCCGCATCAGATAGTCCAATCAAAAATAGTAGCAACAAAAATAATCGCAACCAAAAAAATCAAAGCAAAATCTGCCATTGTTAGCGGCTGATTTTCCAGTAATATTTCTATTGTTTCAAAGTCATTTTCGATATTTAAGTTTTGCAAATAAACTTCAACCTCTGTTTTAAAAGACTGTCTTTTAAAATCTAGCGGCTGCGTTTCCACATAATGCAACGTTAACCATAACCGCACAGCAAACTGTTTAGCGTCAAACCCAATAAATGACAGCGGCATCATCAAAAAATAGAGCGCTGAAATCAGTTGCTTTTTGGTGTTTTTCATCAAAATAATCGACAATATCGCCAACATGGTTACAATCCTTAAGACTTGCTCAAAGCCCATCAACAGTCCTTCATAAGTGAGCGCAGAAATCAGTGGCAGGCGAATATGTTCGCCAGGTGTATTCAATGCAAAAATGGTCAACATCACTAAATAAAACCACTTCAGCCTGTATGTTAATCTTAAGTAATGATGGTTTTTAAATAAAATCAAAAAAGTAAGCAATAGAAATAACACAAAAATTAAATAAGTGAACTGCCAATAATTGACCAAAACGGCAAACAATAAGAATATGATTAACTGTGTTTTTGTATTCAAGCTAAACCTATTTTTCTGACTTTTTTTCTAAGTATCCTAGCAATAAAAAGCCGGACATTAGCCCGGCTTTCTTCCTGCTATGTCATTAATCTAAAGAAGCTAATATTTCATCAGCGCGTTTACGTTGCTCGAGGTTGCCCTCTTTTAAAACCTCTTCCAATAGCGCTTTTGCGCCATTTCTGTCTTCCATATCAATGTATGCAGCGACTAATTCTAGCTTGGCTTCCATCTCTTCAAATTCAGGCTCAACGACAGCAGCAATCGATGGCATATTCTCATCAAGTTCGGTTGCAAACGAAATTTCGTTACTCATATCTAATGAAATACCTGAAATATCTACAGCCTTTGCACCTTGCGCCTCTGGTGCTGCTGTATCAACCGAATCAACATTCAAACCGCTTAACTCCATTTTTTCCTCAGCGCTTAAGGCCATAGGTGCATCAGAGAACGTATCGTCAACACCTGCAACTAAGTCAACACGCTCATCAACGCTTTCTGAACTTGAGAATTCCAAATCAGCTTCTGCTGCTAAAGGGGAATCAGAGAAATCTGAAATATCAAGCGGCCTAGTATTATCTTCTGTATCTGGTGACAACCCCAGCCCATCATTCGCTGCAATCAGTTCCGACTTCTCAATCAGATTAGCCTGTTGCTGGTCCATGACCTCAGCGCTACGTGAAAAGACAGCTTGACCAGAAGTACCCTCAGTAGCAGTGGCTGTTGTATCGAATGTTGCGTTTCTATTCCTATTGCTGAATGTCATAACACTTCGTTCAAAGCCTGCTATTTTTTTACTAGGCTTATTCCGCAGCAATAACCAAGCACCTGGCAATACGAGTAACAACACAACTATACCCGCTACAGTTCTTTGATTTAAACCGTCAAATTGGTTTCGGACACTTGCCATTAAGCTTGGCTGGTCTTTTACAGGTTTGATATCTGACGTTGTTAACCCTTTTTTTTCAGAAAATGCTTGTTGTGCATCCACCAGTGCACTGTTTTTTAGCACCAACAATTTTTGCATATCTGCAATCTGTTTTTCTAACATAGCAGCTCTGTCTTTAGCTTCTTTTAGACCTTTCTCTGTCGAAGTAATCTCTTCTTGCAGTGCTGAAATTTTGGCTTGTGGATCTAAATTAATGTTTTTTTCGTCAGCAGAAGAAAGCTTAATCACATCTTGAGAGATTTCACTTTGAGGTTTAGATTGTACTTCAGCAGCCGATTTAATCTTTCCAGCGCTTGATTGCCCGTCCTTTGTGCTCTCCTCAGCAGTCTTTTTTGCTACAGCAGTTGCTAATTGATGACGGTATTCATTCCAATCGGCAGTTTGGAGTCTTATTTCTTTAGCCGCATGCGCACGACTTGTCGCTATTAAAGCTTGCGCCGATGGCGCCTGTAAAATTTTACCGACCCTTAGTCGATGCATATTATTTTTAACAAATGCGTCTGGATTAGCTTCAAAAAGAGCTACTAATACCCTATCCAAACTGACCCCAGCTGGCTGCATTTTCCGAGCAACCTGATAAAGCGTATCGCCTTTTTTGGTTAAATGTTCTTGAACTAATGATGGAGATGCTGTTACTGTTGATGTTGCTGTGTTATTGGAAGCTAGAGGTTTGATTGGCGCATTGTCAACTGATTGCGCCTTAGGTGCTTCAACTGTAGTTTTATTTGCTTGGTAATTGGGTGGTTCTAGCAAGGCAGTATATTCACGTTGAATACGTCCATTACTCCACTCAAGTACAATTAACATATCCAGAAACGGTTCGGAAACTGATTGGCTTGTTGAAAGCCTAATCACATCTTTACCATCTTCTAGAGCGAGAGCAGTTTTTATACTGTTCTGATTTGCGCTGCTTTCTGAACTCTGTACTAAATACACATCATCTACAGCAACACTCACTTTGAGAGATGCCAGTTCATCTGGCGTGGCTGCTAATATCTCTATTGTTGCGTTCAAGGGCTCGCCAATTACTGAGCTGACATTTAGCGCACCCAAACTCGCCGCCAGCACATCTAAGGGCATTAGCAATATCAAACACAACACGAATCCGATTTTTTTTATAGTCGATAAGTACACTGTTTTCACCTTAAAAATCACAACACTTTAATCTCAGTTAGCTTCTTCATTATCACATAATAAACAAGCAAACATCAACTACTTATCGACACCATGCCGTCATACGTATGAGAGGTTTTTGTGTTTGGCAATATGGTCTTTTTTAAAATCTCACATCACTCTTGACTTTCTACTAATATACGAAGCATTCTCCTTAAAGGTTCCGCCGCACCCCATAACAACTGGTCACCCACATTAAATGCAGACAAATATTCACCGCCCATTGCCAGCTTTCGCAAGCGTCCTACTGGTGTTGTTAAATTGCCAGTAACCACTGCTGGCGAAAGCGCTTTTATAGAGTCATCTCTATGGTTTGGAATGACTTTAACCCAATCGTTCGCTTCAGATAATATCTGATGTATTTCATCTAATGGCACGTTCTGTTTTAACTTCAGTGTAAACGCTTGTGAATGGCAACGCATGGCACCAATACGAACACATAAACCATCAATCGGAATTGGGTTGTTCGAGCGTCCAATAATTTTATTGGTTTCAACACTACCCTTCCACTCCTCCTTACTCTGTCCATCAGCAAATTCCTTATCAATCCAAGGAATTAAACTACCTGCCAATGGCACGCTAAAGTTATCGGTTGGAAACCCGTCAGACTGTATCGTTGTTGAAACGACTTTATCGATTTCTAAAATAGCTGAAGCTGGATTGGCTAATAAATCGGCCACTGAAGCGTGAATACTACCCATCTGTGTAATTAATTCTCGCATATTTTGAGCACCAGCACCTGAGGCTGCTTGATACGTCATCGACGTTGCCCACTCAATCAAATCCGCTTTGAATAAACCATGTAGTGACATCAGCATCAATGAAACAGTACAGTTACCGCCTATCCAGTTTTTTCCGCCAACATGCAATGCATCTTGAATCACATGCATATTGACTGGGTCGAGCACAATCACTGCATCTTTTTCCATCCGTAAAGTGGAGGCTGCATCAACCCAATGACCTTGCCAGCCATCCGCTCTTAGTTTAGGGAAAATATCAGTTGTGTAGTCACCGCCTTGACATGAAACGATCACATCCATCACTTTAAGATCAGCAACACTTGTTGCGTCTTTTAATGCAGGCGAGGCTTTGCCAATTTCAGGCGCTACAGCACCCATTTGAGAGGTAGTAAAAAATTGTGGTTCTATATCTGCAAAATCACCTTCTTGCATCATCCGCTGCATGAGCACTGAGCCCACCATTCCACGCCAACCGACAAAACCAACTTTCAACATACCATATCCAATTCTCAATAACATCAATCTTTAATGCGGTTAGACCACCCAAGGAAAATCAACTTATTGAGTTGATTATTGAACAGCTTCGCCAGTATTTTCTCAGTCTTTAGCACCGCCATCGATGGCATTGCCAGCCGACCATTAGGCTTATGTAAAAGCAACGATTAAACGATACCGCATCCTGCTTTAATCTCGGAAATTACCAAACTTAAGCGGAAAGTCAGTAATGCTTTTTTTGACATGCGCAATCGCATCTTGCAACAAATCTCGCTTAGCGCCATTAACACGCACAGCTTCACCTTGAATGCTCGCTTGCACTTTCAAACCGCTATCTTTAATCGCTTTAACAATCTTTTTAGACAAATCGCTATCAATGCCATCGCGCACTACTAGCTCTTGCTTTACTTTACTGCCTGATATCGTTTGCACAGTCTTATGTTCCAACCGCTTTGAAGAGTCTGGTTCTTTCTTCTCCATTGCTGGCAACAAAATATCTTTGATTTGATCAAGCTGAAATTCGTTATCCCCGAATAGTGTAATCACTGAATCTTTGTCATTAAATTCAACTTTGGCTGATGTGCCTTTAAAGTCGTATCGGTTACCAATTTGTTTAGCAGCAGTGTCAATAGAATTGCTGAGTGCAACCTTATCAACTTCTGAAGTGATATCAAATGAAGGCATTTCATCTCCTTAAATTTCTTACTCATTAAACCAAAAAATACAAAACTCAAGCATACTCAAACTACTCGTAATGACAAACGTAATCAAGAATTTCTATCGTTTCAATCTCGAAACTGGTATTACCAGGAATCGCAAATTTATCACCAGCTTGATAGGTTTTCCATGCATCCTGTCCCGCAAGCTTTACTTTACAAACCCCAGCGTTAATCTCCATCAATTCAGGAGATTCTGTATTAAAAGTTAGGGTGCTTGGGAAAATAACACCTAAAGTATTACGCGTACCATTGGGAAACAGAACGGTATGACTCACACATTTACCATCAAAGTAAATATTCGCTTTCTTTTTTACACTTACATTATCAAACTGAGCCATTTAAATTCTCCTAATTTTATGTAGTCTTAATTATTACAGAAAGCGAGTGCCGATAATACTCAAGTTTCAGCAATCGCTCTCAAGCAAATGCATTACATAGCAGCAACGATTTGATCGCCCATTTCAGAGCAAGACACTTTCTTGGTGCCTTCTTCAAAAATATCACTTGTGCGGTAACCCGCAGCTAATACTTTCTTAATCGCATTTTCAATTCTAGTTGCTACCGCTTCATGATCAAAACTATAACGCATCATCATCGCCACAGATAAGATAGTCGCAATTGGATTAGCTAAATTTTTGCCCGCAATATCAGGTGCAGAACCGTGAGAGGGCTCGTATAAGCCTTTTTTAGTTTCATTTAACGATGCAGAAGCCAGCATACCAATAGAGCCCGTTAGCATAGAGGCTTCATCTGATAAGATGTCACCAAAAATATTACCTGTCACCATCACATCAAATTGTTTTGGATTGCGAATTAATTGCATTGCTGCATTATCAACATACATATGACTTAATTCTACTTCAGGATATTCTTTTGCCACATCAATAACAATTTCTTTCCAGAATTCTGTGGTTTCTAACACATTTGCTTTATCCACCGAGCATAATTTTTTACCACGCTTCATGGCAATATCAAACGCAACATGAGCAATACGACGTACTTCTGATTCTTTATAAACCATCGTATTGAAGCCCTCACGCTCACCCTCATCGTTGACGCGCATACCACGTGGCTGTCCAAAATAAACATCGCCAGTCAATTCACGCACAATCATAATATCCAGTCCTGCAACCACTTCAGGCTTCAACGTTGAAGCATTAGCCAACTCAGGATAAAGGTTTGCAGGACGCAAGTTAGCAAACAAGCCCAAATCTTTACGAATGCCTAATAAACCACGTTCGGGGCGTAGTGGGCGATCCAAGTTGTCATACTGTGGGCCGCCAACCGCGCCTAACAATACGGCGTCAGCCTCACGACAAACTTTCTGAGTAAATTCAGGATAAGGATGCCCATATTGGTCATAAGCTTGTCCGCCCAAAGGCGCTTCTGTAAAGGTCATTTCCATGCCTTCATTTTTTAACACCGCTAACACACGTAAAGCTTGCGTGACGATTTCAGGACCAATACCATCACCTGGTAAAACTGCAATTTTCATCATTATTTAATATTCCTAATATAATTATCTTTACTTTTTTGCGCTCGCTTACAACTAAACATCGATTGAAATCGTATTAAATTCCAGCAAGCTTCTCGCGTCACATATCAATGCACGCTTGTTCTAATTATGCAAACAACCATGGCTGTGTTTGTTTATGTTGATTCTCAAAAGCTTTTATTTTATCCGTATGCAAAAGTGTCAAGCCAATTTCATCTAAGCCATTTAGCAAATTATGTTTAGAGGTTGCATTTATTTCAAAACCAAAAGATTGACCTGATGGCATTGTGACTGTTTGTGAAGCTAAATCCACATTCAAAGCATAGCCTTCTGCTGCTTCACATTCTTTAAATAATTGATCAACGATTCCGGCTGAAGCAACGATAGGCAAAATACCATTTTTAAAACAGTTATTAAAGAAAATATCGGCAAAGCTAGGTGCAATAATCACACGAAAGCCGAAGTCCTCAATTGCCCAAGGCGCATGCTCCCGACTAGAGCCACAGCCAAAGTTGTCACGAGCTAATAACACTTGCGCACCTTGATAACGCACTTGGTTAAGCACAAAGTCTTTATTTAAAGGACGTGTGGTGCAATCCATATCTGGTTCACCATAATTGGTATAACGCCACTCATCAAACAAATAAGGACCAAAGCCCGTACGTTTAATCGATTTTAAAAATTGTTTAGGGATAATCGCGTCTGTATCAACGTTAGCGCGGTCTAGTGGGCATGCTAACCCAGTAAGTTGTGTAAATGCTTTCATATTTTAATCTCCTCGCGTTAAACGTTACGCACGTCTACAAAATGACCAGCAATCGCCGCCGCCGCCGCCATGGCTGGACTGACTAAATGTGTACGACCACCTGGGCCTTGACGACCCTCAAAGTTACGATTTGAGGTTGATGCACATCGCTCACCAGCGCTTAATCTATCGGCGTTCATGGCTAAACACATAGAGCAACCTGGCTCACGCCACTCGAAGCCAGCATCGATAAAGATTTTATCTAAGCCCTCTTCTTCTGCTTGGCGTTTCACAATACCAGAACCTGGCACGACCATCGCTACGTCAATACTGCTCGCAACTTTTTTACCTTTAGCCACAGCCGCCGCCGCACGTAAATCTTCAATACGTGAGTTGGTACAAGAGCCAATAAATACTTTATCCAACTTAATCTCTGTAATGGGTGTGTTAGCGCTTAAGCCCATATATTTCAGTGCGTTTTCTATACTCGTACGTTTTGTTGCATCCTTCTCATTAGCAGGGTTAGGCACTGTAGCGCCAATAGGCAACACCTGCTCAGGAGAAGTCCCCCACGTCACTTGTGGTTGAATATCAGCACCGTTTAATTCAATAACCGCATCAAACTGTGCATCAGCATCAGAATGTAAAGTATTCCAATAAGCAACCGCTTGCTCCCATTGATCTGCTTTTGGTGCGTATTGACGACCTTTTAAATATGCTGCGGTTTTTTCGTCTGGCGCCATAATGCCAGCACGCGCACCAGCTTCAATCGCCATATTGCAAATCGTCATGCGACCTTCCATCGACAAATCGCCAATGACATCTCCAGCAAACTCAATCGCGTAACCAGTACCGCCAGCAGTACCAGTCACACCAATAATCGCTAAAGCAACATCTTTTGCTGTAATACCAATTCCAAGCCTGCCAGTGACTTTAACCAACATATTTTTTGACTTTTTAGCAATTAAGGTTTGTGTTGCCATGACATGCTCAACTTCTGATGTCCCAATTCCATGCGCTAAGGCTCCAAATGCACCGTGAGTAGATGTATGACTATCACCACATACAACAGTCATGCCTGGCAACGTTGTGCCGTGCTCAGGGCCAATCACATGAATAATGCCTTGATTTTTATCCTTAAAAGGAAAATAAACCAAAGAACCAAACTCTTTTATATTTTTATCTAATGTTTCAACCTGCAGCCGCGAAACAGGATCTTCAATCCCTTTATCCCAATTTTGAGTCGGTGTATTGTGGTCAGGATTGGCCACGATAGAACGATTGCGCCAAGGCTTCCGTCCAGCAAGGCGCAAACCCTCAAAAGCCTGAGGACTGGTCACCTCGTGCACTAAGTGACGGTCAATGTAAATCAAGCTAGTGCCATCTTCATCCTGATGCACCAAGTGCGAATCCCATAATTTATCGTAAAGTGTTTTTCCAGCCATCACAGCTCCTTTTTTAAAACAATTAATATCATCATAATTTTATTCTCGCGCCATCATAGCAACTTTATAATACCCTAACAAGAATATGGATTATACTGGTATAAATATTAACAGCTTGAATGCATCATGAAAGAAAATCAAATAGACAAACGGCGTAAAGAACTAGGCGAATTCCTCCAAGCCATCAGAAAGCGTGGGGAGCCTGAAGCTTTTGGCTTTCCAACAGGGGCGCGACGAAGAACTAAAGGTCTTAGAAGAGAAGAAGTCGCGCAACTCGCAGATATTAGTGCCACTTGGTATACTTGGATAGAGCAAGGACGTGATGTCAATATGTCGTCAGAGGCTTTAGTCCGCACGGCGCAAGCGCTCAAACTGACTAGAACAGAGCGTGCTTATTTGTTTGACTTAGCTGGCCGGCGTGACCCTCAGGGCTCTATCCAAGAAGAAGACTTAGCTTCAACCACATTGACCAGCTTACTCAAAGAAATCAAAGTGCCTGCTTACCTATTAGGGCGGACTTGGAACATGCTGGCGTGGAATAAAACTGCAGAGCGCTTATTCGGTGAATGGTTAACGTCAGAAGACGATAACATGACTCCAAACTTGTTACGGCTTGTATTTACCCATCACAATGCTAAAAGTTTTGTCATGAATTGGGAGACAAGAAGCAAACGCCTAGTTGCTGAATTTAGAGCAGATTGTAGGAGCAGGCTAGATGAACCAATCTTACAAAACTTAGTCACAGAATTATCCAAAACGAGTGTTGAATTTGATCAATTTTGGAAACAATATAATGTACTTGAACGGCAAGGTGGGACACGTGAGTTTAATCACCCTCAATTAGGCATATTAACTTACAAGCAAGTGACAATGCGACCGGTCGATCAAGAGCAACTCAAGCTAGTCATGCTCTACCCGACCAACATAACTTAACTCTGTGCTAAGTAAGCAGACCGCATCAACTTAAACTCGATAGCGTCTTGCAATGCTATCCATGAAGCTTCTGTAATGTCGGTTGAAACACCGATTGTATTCCAACTACATTCAGAGTCAGACGACTCTATCATCACACGTACTTTAGCTGCAGTGGCTAAATTGGAGTCTAATACACGCACCTTGTAGTCAGTCAACTTCATTTCTTTGATTGCTGGATAAGTGTCACGTAAAGCATTACGCATAGCCTTATCCAAAGCATCGACTGGACCATTACCTTCAGCCTCAGCATTGACCATTTGATTATTGACCAAAAAGGAAACCATCGCTTTTGAATTGCTACTGTCTAGGGAAGGTTCTTTGATGCTGATATGATAGTTTTCCAACTTAAAATATGTCTGGCTTCTGCCCAGCAATCTACGCACACGCACATCAAAAGAATCCTCTGCATTTTCAAACTGATAGCCTTCATGCTCTAATGCTTTTAAATGCTCAAGCACGCGTTTTGTTGCGTCAGACTCTTTAGTTAGCGCTGGATCAATTAACTGCAATTTTGCTAATAATGCACTTCTACCAGCCACCTCAGAAACTAAAATATGGCGCTCATTGCCCACTGCTTCTGGATTAATATGCTCGTAGGAGATTGGGTTTTTATTCACAGCATCAATGTGCATACCCCCTTTATGTGAAAACGCATCACCACCCACATAAGGCGCTTTTTCATTAAAAGGAACGCCAGCAATTTCATTTACTAGCTTGGATAGACCAGTTAAATTATGCATTTGACTCGCAGGAATGCAGTCCATGCCTAATTTCAATTGAAGATTGGGGATAATTGAGCTCAGATTCGCATTACCGCAACGCTCTCCTATACCATTGATTGTCCCTTGCACCTGTACTGCACCTGCTTTAACCGCAGCAATTGAATTAGCAACAGCCATTTCACAATCGTTATGACAATGAATACCAATATGGCTGTCAACACATTCAATCACTTTTTGGGTAATCTGAAAAACCTCTTCAGGAAAAGCGCCGCCATTCGTATCACATAAACACAACACATCAGCCCCAGCATTTGCTGCCGCTTGTAGGGTTTGCATCGCATAATCAGAGTTGGCTTTGTAGCCATCAAAAAAGTGCTCCGCATCAAACACAACCTCTTTGCCTTGCGACTTCAGGTAAGAAATCGTATCACTAATCATGGCAAGATTTTCTGCTAGGGTGGTTCTGAGAATGTCCGTAACTTGATAATCCCAGCTTTTACCAAAAATAGCGACCGCTTGCGTATTAGCGCTCAACAGCGATTTTAAATTACGATCATCCGCCGCTCTAACGCCAATTTTGCGCGTGCTACCAAAAGCAATGATTTTGGCATGCTTAAGCTTTAAACTCGCTACACGCTCAAAAAAAACCAAGTCTTTAGGATTAGATCCAGGATTGCCAGCTTCAATATAGCCGACACCTAAATCGTCTAATTTCTGGACAACTTTTAATTTATCTTCAACCGTAAACGAAACACCCTGCGCTTGCGCTCCATCACGCAAAGTTGAATCGTAGGCAATCACTTTGTTTTGCATTTAATTATTTCTTGATAGGACGCACTTTTGCAGCAATACGCATGCGCAATGCATTCAGCTTAATAAAGCCCTCAGCATCTTGATGGTCATAAGCGCCTGCATCATCTTCAAATGTCGCGATGTTAGGATCAAATAATGAATCGGTTTTACTATCGCGTCCAACCACAGAAACATTGCCTTTATATAATTTAACTCTTACCCAACCATTCACATGTGATTGTGTATGGTCAATCAAAGTTTGCAAAGCTACTCGCTCTGGGCTCCACCAATAGCCGTTATAAATCAAACTCGCATAACGCGGCATTAATTCATCTTTCAAATGTGCCACTTCGCGGTCTAAAGTAATGCTCTCAATACCGCGATGAGCTTTCATCATAATCGTACCGCCTGGCGTTTCATAACAACCGCGCGCCTTCATGCCGACATAGCGATTTTCAACTAAATCTAGACGACCAATCCCATGTTTACCACCCAGACGGTTTAACTCGGCTAATATTTCATGTGCTTTCATGGCTTGGCCATTAAGCGCCACAATATCACCTTGCTTAAATTCGATATCCAAATACTCAGCTTCATTCGGAGCTGCTTCTGGGCTGACCGTCCATCGCCACATACTCTCTTCGGCTTCAGCCGCAGGGTCTTCCAAATGACGTCCTTCGTATGAAATATGAAGCAAGTTAGCATCCATCGAATATGGACTACCACCTTGCTTATGCTTCATGTCAACCTCGATACCGTTTTTCTCAGCATAGGCCATGAGTTTTTCACGACTTAATAAATCCCATTCACGCCATGGCGCAATAATTTTAATGCTTGGGTTTAATGCATAAGCACCCAGCTCAAAACGTACTTGGTCGTTTCCTTTACCAGTTGCACCATGTGAAATCGCATCCGCTTTGGTTTCTTGAGCAATTTCAATTAAACGCTTAGAAATTAACGGTCTAGCAATGGAGGTCCCTAATAAATATTCACCTTCGTAAATAGTATTGGCTCTGAACATGGGAAACACGAAGTCTCGAACAAACTCTTCACGTAAATCATCAATATAAATATCTTTAACGCCTGCCGCTTTCGCTTTTGCACGCGCAGGTTCTAACTCTTCACCTTGACCTAAATCAGCCGTAAATGTTACCACCTCTGCTTGGTAGGTATCTTGTAGCCATTTTAAAATTACAGAGGTGTCTAAACCACCCGAATAAGCCAAGACCACTTTTTTAATGTCACTCATTACTTCACTTTTCCTAATAATAAATATTCCATCAGTGCTTTTTGCACATGCAATCTGTTTTCAGCCTCTTCCCATACGACTGAATTGGGCCCATCAATAACATCTGCAGTCACCTCTTCACCTCGATGCGCTGGCAAACAATGCATAAATAATGCATCTTTTTTTGCCACTTTCATCATATCTGCATCGACTTGCCAATCAGCAAAATCTTTTCGGCGCTCCTCATTCTCTGATTCAAAGCCCATACTGGTCCATACATCGGTAGTTACTAGGTCAGCGCCTTGAGCGGCATCCATTGGGTCTTTAAATTCTTCAAAATGGTCAGTGCCATACAAGTTGGCACGTTCAGGCTCTACTTCATAGTCAGGCGGTGTTGAAACATGCATATTAAAATCAAGCACTTCTGCTGCTTGCAACCAAGTATTGCACATATTATTAGAATCACCAATCCAAGCCACTGTTTTACCTTTAATGACCCCTTTTTTCTCAATATAGGTAAAGATATCTGCCAGAATTTGGCAAGGATGATATTCATTCGTAAGCCCGTTAATCACAGGCACACGTGAGTTTGCAGCGAAACGCTCGATGATGCTTTGCTCATAAGTCCGAATCATGACTAAATCACTCATGCGAGAGATTACCTGTGCCGCATCCTCAACGGGCTCTCCGCGACCCAGTTGCGAGTCACGCGTATTCAAATAAATAGCTGCACCACCTAATTGATGCATACCCGCTTCAAATGATAAACGGGTACGCGTACTGGCTTTCTCAAAAATCATTACCAAAGTGCGGTCTTCTAAAGGCCAATATTTTTTATAGCCTTTGAACTGCGCTTTAATCCATGCAGCACGCTCAAAGATATAATTGATCTCATCACCATTCAGGTCATTGAATTGCAAAAAATGTTTAATACTCATCATGATTTAATACTCTTTAAAAAGTTAAGCTGCTGTTAAAAATTGTTCTACAACAAACACCAAGCGCTTAACAAGCTCCTGAGCTTCTTCTTGATTAATCACCAATGGTGGCAATAAACGAATTACTTTTTCTGCTGTTACATTAATTAACAGCTTGTTCGCTAAAGCCAACTTCACCAACTCGGCACAAGGCCTATCTAACTCTACACCAATCATCAAACCAGCATGTCGAATATTCACAATCGCCGGATTGCCTTTAAATGCCTCAGCAAACTGCGCATGAATGAAATCACCCATCGCTATCGCATTAGCCTGCAAGCAATGCTGTTCAACAATCTCCAATGTTGCCAAACCTGCGCGCATAGCAAATGGGTTGCCACCAAAAGTAGACCCATGCTTACCTGGAACAAACACGCCTGCTGCTTTACCTCTAGCCAGAATCGCACCAATCGGCATTCCCGATCCTAATCCTTTAGCTAAAGACATCACATCTGGCATAACGCCCGTATGCTGAAAGGCGAACCATCTTCCCGTTCGACCAACCCCACTTTGCACCTCATCTACCATGAGCAACCAATCATTCTCATCACAGATTTTGCGTAGACTTTCTAAATAGGCTTTCATATCAGCAGGAATATGAATGCCACCTTCACCTTGTACAGGTTCGACCAAAATAGCAACGACATTATTTTTGCGTGCTGCTACTTGCTTTACTGCCTCAACATCATCAAAAGGCACTCGTACAAAACCACTTACTAAAGGTTCGAAGCCTGCTTGCACTTTGCGATTGCCTGTCGCCGATAGCGTTGCTAAAGTACGTCCATGAAATGATTGCTCCATGACAATGATTTCTGGGTTTGTGATGCCTTTGTTGTGCGCATACAGACGGGCTAATTTAATCTGCGCCTCGTTGGCTTCACAACCTGAATTGCAGAAGAACACATTATCCATACCAGAAATAGCTGCCAGCTTATCGGCCAACTGTGCTTGCTCTGCAATATGATAGATATTTGAAACATGCATTAATGTAGCCGCTTGTTCGCTCATCGCCTTAACAAAATCTGGGTGTGAATGACCAAGACCAGTCACAGCAATGCCAGAAAGCGCGTCAAGATACTGCTCGCCCTGGTCATCCCATAACCAAACACCCTTCCCTTTGGTAAAAGTGACAGGCAATCTGCCGTATGTGTTCATGATGTGTTGTGACATAAAATTCCAATAAGACTAAAATTAAAAGCCGAAAATTAACAACCAAAAATTTAAAACGCTTAGTTCAAACCAATCAGCAGCAGAGTGACTTTAATACGGCTTTATAAAACAAAAACGGCGGCTAAGGCCGCCGTTACAGCTTCACCTAAGCTACCCGTTCATTAAAGTAAATCGGACACCTTCAATCACTATAACTACCATCAACAACACAAACATTGCTTTTAAAAAAAGCTTTTTAGTGTCTTGCTGTTGGGCTGCTTTTGCACCTCGACGTGTGCGGTCTATGAACAGTCGTGATTGTTTCATGGTTTATCCTAAATAATTAGTTATTCCAGTTACTGAAAGAGTAAAGCAAAAGTTTATTTTATGCAAGATTTCAAGCAATAATGCCAAGTCTGGATTAGTTGGCAAAAAGTGAAAATAATGCGCTATTCGAATGCATCCAAACTGTGCTGTTACAATATGGCCTTGAATAAACGCTTTAGTTCGCCTCTTTATTTATTGCGCAATCACTTAAACATCTGAAAAAATCAACCCATGCCTGAAAATCAATTCGTACCATCTAGCCGTCACGGCAGTCTTTGGATGTTAGTAGCAGCACTATGCTTTGCTATCATGGGCGCACTGGTCAAAGTGGGTTCTGCTAAATTCTCTAGCGCGGAATTAGTCTTTTACCGCTCATTATTTGGTTTAATGATGATTGTCAGTTCCATTCAAATCAACAATCTATCAATCAAAACACCCTATTTAAAAAAACAACTCGCAAGAGCAAGCGTAGGCTTTATTTCCTTACTGATGTTTTTTTACGCTATTGCTCATCTACCTTTAGCTACTGCCATCACACTCAACTACACCTCACCTTTATTTTTGGCCGCTTTCATGCCATTCATGTTGCATGAGCAAGCAAAAAAAACTCTATTTTTGGCCATTTTCATTAGCTTTATTGGCGTGGTTATTTTATTAAAACCGAGCATTGTAAAAGAAGATTTGTTGGCAGCACTCATCGGCCTTGCCTCTGGCTTTGGCGCCGGGTTAGCTTATTCATATGTCAAACAGTTAAGCAACCTGCATGAACCTGATTGGCGGACGGTGTTTTACTTCACCTTGTTTTCTACCATCGGCGCAAGTATATGGATGTGTATTGGAGACTTTACTTTGCCCAACTGGCAAGACATCCCAACATTACTAGGTCTTGGTGCGTCTGCCACTATCGCACAGCTAGCACTCACCCGCGCTTATCGCACAGGAAAAACACTCACAGTTGCGAGCTTGAGTTACGCAACCGTGATTATCTCCAGTTTATTTGGCACTGTGTTCTGGGGTGAGCATTTATCCCCATCCGAATGGTTAGCGATTGTGCTGATTGTGATAGCTGGAATGATTAGCGTTCATGCTTCACTACGCAAATAACTTTTTAGTTGCCATCTTATCAAGCTCAACCAAGGCAAGGCTTATGTCATGAAGTTCAGTACCGTGGTTTTTATATCCTCACACGTACAAATGCCGAAATAAGCGCCAAATAATGCTAACTTAAATTATGGGTCAATCAACCCACTACGCATCGCAATCAAGGCAATTTCAGCGGAGTTATTTGCATTTAACTTTTGTTTGATATTGTATAAATGCGTCCCAACAGTGCGCGGACTTAGAAACAAGGTTTCTGCAATTTCATTGGTTGTTTTGCCTTTGGCTAAAGACATAAATACTTCAAATTCACGCTCACTGAGTACGTCTACTGGATTTTGATTACCCGACAACTGTTGAATAGCCATTTGCTGCGCCACGCTCGCTTCGATATATTTTTTACCTGACGAAACAGCACGAATAGCTTTAATCAACTCTTCCGCAGCACTTCGTTTTGTTACATAACCCATCGCACCAGCATTAAGGACTCGCTTGGGGTGCACGGAGTCTTCATGGGCTGATAGCACTAAAATCTTGGCTGAAGACTCTTTTGCTAAAATACGCTCAATTGCTTCCATACCCCCCATACCTGGCATGGTGATATCCATCACCACGACATTGGGCTTATGCTCCATGTATAACTTGATGGCCTCTTCGCCGTTTTCCGCTTCGGCAATGATTTTAATATCATCGCTGGTCTCCAATAACATTTTAAAACCCATGCGCACAACAGCATGGTCATCGACCAACATTACATTTATCTGGCTCATTTTAAGTCCCTGTTTTTACCACGTTCGGTATTTTTATATTAATTGCTGTGCCTTTGCCTAATTCAGAATCCACACTAAACGTGCCATACAATCCCTGAACACGCTCTCTGATACCGAGCAAACCAAAATGATTGGTTTGATCAACTGCCAGAATGTCCATGCCCTTACCATCATCTTTAATCGTCAATGTTAAATCATTGGTGTCCGTCATGATTAACTCGATATCCAACGTGGTTGCTTGCGCGTGCTTAATCGAATTATTAATCGACTCTTGCACCATGCGATAAATATTAATGTTTAATACCTCACCTAAATCGTCTAACTTGCCTACTAGGTGCAAGTTAACCTTTATTTGTGTATATTGCTCTTGCAAAGCATTTACCAAATCTTTAAGCGTTTCTTGCAATCCAAGGTTGTCCAAAGAGCCAGGTCTTAATTGTTTGATGATATTGTGCATGCCATCGTAAATATGATTGGCTGCGCCGACAATGACCTGCGCACTCGCCTCTACTTCTGGTGCTTTTTCTTTCGTTTTGCTAGCAATGGCTACTGCGAATGTTTTGATTGCCGTCACATATTGACCTAGCTCATCATGGAGCTCACGCGCTAGGCTGCGACGCTCTTCTTCAATGTGTTTTTGGATTAAATGGGTCACTTTTCTGTTTTCTTCCAACTCAGACTCTAGCGCTAACGATTCCGCCATACGATTTAAGCTATGTCCAATTTTTTCAAACTCTGGCAATTTAAAAACAGGAAGTCGCGTTGTTAAATCCCCCTTCTCCATTTGCTTGATGGCGGCTAGAATTGGCTGCAATGGTTGCAATAAATTGCCCAACATCCAATAAACAGCGACGTTCAGTCCAACAAAAAAGCCCAAGCCTATCCAAAATAGTTTACGCATTTTTCCCCAAGACTCACGAATTGCACCCCCTGGATCCGCTGTAACTTCCAATCGGCCTGCTCGGATAAATCTCGATACAGACTCCTCATTAGGATCGAGGAGCCGATAAAACCATTCAGGTGGAGCCTCGTTTGCTTGATAAATAGAGTCTGGCGATTCGTAAATTAATTCTCTTCGTGCATTGTATAAATAAATTTTGTTGCTTCTGACTTGACCTAATTGCTCTAAAAATCGTTTGAGTACATCATGGGTGTAACCCCAATCTAAATTTTGGTTGGAGCTGAGAATAACCGTGTCTAACAATTGGGTAGTAACATGCGTTGCCGCTTCTACACTCTCTTGAATGGATGATTTAGCTGCTTTGATTAAGATAGTGCCCGACGCAAGCATAAAAAGCAGCATCAGCAAGGTAATCAGTAGATTTAAACGTAGGCGTAAACTCATATTGCAGTGCTGCTTATCCAATTAAACATATTGAAATGACAAAATAACCAAGGTAAAGTTTAGCAACTTTCATCAATTTGAAATATAGTGGTATTCATGATTTTACAAACCGATTTTATCTTGAAAGCAGCACTATCCATACAGGCTGCCATTATTACACACAAGCCCGACATTGAGGTCTTAGATCAAGCCATTGGTGATGGCGATCATTTCATCAATGTTTTACGTGGTGCAGATGCCATTGTCAGCATGTCGGATGAGCTGACAGGGCTACCAGCTGATGAGGCACTTAATAAAATTGCCATTAAGTTACTCAGCACCATTGGAGGAGCCGCGGGACCTTTGTTTGCTAGTTTTTTCATGGGCATGGCTAAAAACATTAAACAAAATGGAGGCCATGACACCTTGGCGATTGCAGTGGCCTTTGCAGCAGGCGTGCAAGCGCTTATTAAGCGAGGTAAAGGCAAGGTTGGTGAAAAAACCATGCTCGATGTGCTGGTCCCTGTTGCACATACTTTCATCTTTAGTGCAATAGAAAATAAAACTGTAACAGCCATCTGTACCGATATCAAAACGGCGGCCGAAGACGGCTTAGCATCAACCCGAGATTTAATTGCAACGAAAGGGCGTGCTGCAGGTTTGGGCGAACGTTCAATTGGACATTTAGATGCTGGTGCCAAAAGTTGCCAAGTCATGATTCAGGCCGTATGTAATTTAGTGGTGCAACCGCTTTTTTAGTCATCCACACCAATGCATTTCACATCCACACCAACTCTCTTTTAAAAAATAGTTATGAAAAAATTTATCAACAACGTCGACCACATGCTCACAGAGAGTTTGTCAGGTTTTCAAAAAGCACATGCGGACTTGGTGTCATTACACTTCATGCCTAACTATCTGACGCGCAAACAAAAAGCCGTCAACAAGGTGGCAATCATTTCGGGCGGCGGCGCAGGTCATGAACCACTACATGCTGGCTTTATAGGTAAAGGAATGTTAGATGCGGCTTGCCCAGGTCAAGTATTCACCTCGCCCACACCAGACCAAATGATAGCGGCAGCGGAGGCCGTGCATGCAGATAAAGGTGTTTTATTGATTGTCAAAAACTATGCTGGCGATGTGATGAATTTTGAGATGGCGGCTGAAATGTTGCCTTTTGAAAATGCAACCGTATTAACTAGTGATGATTGCGCAGTTATTAATAGCACTTTTACTGATGGACGTCGCGGTGTTGCTGGAACTGTCATCGTAGAAAAATGTGTTGGTAGTATTGCTGAAACAGGTGCGGACTTAGCCAGCTGTAAAGCTTTAGGCGATAAAATCAATGCACAGACTGCAAGTATTGGTGTTGCTTTTACGAGTTGTACAGTACCAGCTGCAGGTAAGCCCACCTTTGAAATCAGTGCGTTTGATATTGAAATGGGGGTTGGCATTCATGGTGAGCCTGGTCGCAAGCGCGAAACAATGCGCGAGGCGGATGCAATTATCCAGGAAATGATTACGGCTATCTTAACTGACCTAGGCGATCGAACAAAAGATGCTGAAGTGCTTTTATTGGTCAACGGCTTAGGCGCTACACCATTGATGGAGCTTTACCTGATTTTCAATACCGCAGAAAAGTGCTTGCAAGAGCAAGGCATCACCGTCGCTCGATCACTTGTTGGCAACTATACCACTGCTATTGATATGGCTGGGGCATCCATTACGGTGTGTGTTTTAGATCAGGAAATCAAAACACATTGGGACAGCCCAGTGCATACGCCCGCTTTACGCTGGGGGGTCTAGGCTAAGATCTGATATTGAAGACTTCATGCCAAAGACGGACAACAGCCTTCGCTTGCTGTTCAACTTGCGCATACTCAACCTTGGCTTGCAAATCACCTTGCAAGCGTGACGCATGTTGCAACAGCCGATACGTCCGATAGGCCTCGCCAACTTCTTTGGCTAATTGGTCATCAATTACACCAAGCGTTGCTAATTGATGAAGCAAGCTAATATTGCCGATACCAATATTTTCTGTTAAGACTGGATATTTTGATGCATTCGCTAATAATAAATACTGCACAATAAATTCAACGTCAATGATACCGCCTTCACTGTGTTTCAAATCGAATAATGCATCATTCAGTTGTTGAGATTGGCGCATTTTTTCACGCATTTCTACAACCGAAGTGCTTAGAAAAGCCAGATTACGCATTTGCTGCATTGTTGATTTTCGAATACGAACAAAAGCTTTTCCAACTGCTTGGTCCCCAGCAACAAATCGCGCTCTGGTTAACGCTTGATGTTCCCACACCCAAGCACGCTTTTGTTGATATGTATCAAAGGCCTGCACTGAACTGACTAACAAGCCACTGTTGCCATCAGGCCTAAGTTGCAAATCAATATCATAGAGCATACCCGCTGCCGTTAAACTACTAAACCAGTTATTAATGCGCTGAGCAAATTTTGCATAAACATTCCCAGCATCTTGCGCGGCATCATCGTATAAGAAAATCACATCCAAATCTGATGAATAACCTAATTCTTTACTACCTAACTTTCCATAACCGATGACGGCAAATTTCGGTACTTCGATATGCTTGTATTTGAAGGATGACCATATTGTTTTAATCGAAACATCGATAATCAAATCCGCTAATGCACTTAAGTGGTCTGATAGGGTTTCTAATGCAAGTTTTCCGCCAATATCTTGTGCGGCGAATCGAAAGACACAGGCATGTTGAAAGCGTCGCATCGCATCCATCTGCTGTTCGGTGTCTCCGTCTAGAGTGCTCATCATTTGACTTAACTCAGCACGAAGCTGCGCAAAGTCTGGTGCTTCGTATAAGACTGACTCATTCAGTAACTCATCTAACACAATCGGATGCTGAATTAAATACTGCGCACACCATGCACTGGCTCCACATAAACGCACGACAAGCGCTAAAGCTTTAGGAAACTCTGCCAACAAAGCCAGATAACTGGCTCGACGACAAATCGCCTCAATTAAATCCGCACTACGCATAAACGCAATGTCGATATTTTCATCTCGACTCGTCACAGTGATTAGTAGCGGCAACAATTGATTAAACCGTTGCCTACTCTGCTCAGGCAACCGTTTATATTGATGTCCTTTATATAAAGATTGAATGCGTGCGTAAATATCAACTGCCTTCTTGTAGCCAAGCGTAATGAGTCCTGCCACACACTGCTCTTCGGACAAACCACCTCCCCAAATCAACTGCGCTGTTTGTAAAGTTTCATCTGCTTCATTCTGATGATTCACCTCTGCCATACTAAAGGTTGCATCAAACTGCAATTGCACGCTCGCACGATATTGATTGAGCACCTTCATCAAATCATCCCAGCAGTCAAAGTGCATGGCGCTAGCAATTCGCTGCTTACCTTCATCCGACTTGGGTAAGTCTTGTGTTTGAGCATCTTCTACATACATCAATCGATGTTCTAAATGGCGTAAGAATACATACGCCTCACACAAGTCGTCGGCCACCTCTACTGGTAATAATCGCTTTTCTTTCAGCAATGCTAATACAGATAAAGTTGAACGGATTTGCAAATCAGGCTCTTGACCACCTCTGATTAATTGAAACACTTGTGCGATAAACTCAATTTCACGAATACCTCCACGGCCTAGTTTGATATTGTCTTTACCACCGACTATTTTTGCGCTTTTGGCATTGATATCACGCTGTATCTGTACTTTTAAATCACGCATACTGGCAAACGCGTTGTAATCTAAATACTTTCGATAAACAAATGGTTTCAATAAACTGGCAACAGAATGTCCACCCGTCACCTCACGCCCTTTTATCCATGCGTAGCGTTCCCATTCCCTGCCATTAATTTGATAATAAGACTCTAGCGCATCTAAACTTGAGACTAATATGCCTTCATGGCCAAAAGGTCTCAAGCGCATATCTACTCGAAAAACAAAACCATCGGCTGTGGGCTCATCAATCACCGCAATCAATTTCTTAGCTAACCTTACAAAATAATCTTGGTTGCTCAACTCCTTTTCGCCTAGACATTTACCCTCTTGCCCATAGGCAAAAATTAAATCAATATCAGAAGAGACATTTAATTCCATGCCCCCCAGTTTACCCATACCAATCACAATTAACGATTGCGGCACACCTCTTTCATTCACTGGCAAACCATATTCAAGCGTTTGCCAACCATGCAAGTAATCAATCGCAGTGTTGATGGCAAAATCAGCAAACACGCTTATGCTTGTTACCACCTCGTTTAAATCAGCCAAGTCATTTAAATCACGGAAAATAATACGCGTCATCACCTGCTGCCTAAGTTGACGCAGTGCTTTTTTTAAACTTATTTCATCTTTGATGACCTGCTTTTCCCAAAATGATTGCATTTCGGATAATTGATATGAAATATGGCTATTTTCTAGCAAAACTTCAAGCAAGCCCTGATCGTTTGAAAGTAGCCTCTTGGCAAAAGGACTACATAAATAAACTCTCTGCAAACGTGACGATTGCAAGGTCGTTAATTTCATCTCATTAAACATATCTTGTGGTTTTGACATCCTGATTTTTAGGGTAGTATCCTATTACTTTATCGAAGTTAACTATAAAATATAAAAGCATTATATGAAAATATAAAAGCATTATTGGGAGAGTTTAGCATGTCTATCGAGTCTGTTTTGCACGAAAATCGCACCTTTGAACCTTCAGCAATATTTAAGCAAAATGCCAATATATCAGGCATGGAAGCTTATCACGCTCTTTGTGTGGAAGCAGAAAAAGACTACGAGGGATTTTGGGCAAAACTAGCACGAGAATTGCTAGTTTGGGATAAACCGTTCACTAAAATACTCAATGAAACAAATGCGCCTTTTTATACTTGGTTTGAAGATGGTGAGCTGAATGTTTCAGCCAACTGTTTAGATAAACATCTAGCAACGATCCCAAATAAAACAGCCATTATTTTCGAGGCGGATAATGGTGATTCAAAATCAATCACCTACAAGCAGCTTTATCATCAAGTCTGTCAATTTGCAAACGGTTTGAAAACACTCAATTTAACCATGGGTGATCGCGTAATTATTTATTTACCGATGGGTATAGAAGCGATTGTCGCCATGCAAGCATGCGCACGATTAGGCTTAATACATTCTGTTGTTTTTGGTGGCTTTTCAGCTAAAAGCTTAAATGAACGTATTATTGATGCAGGTGCCGCAGCGGTGATTACTGCCGACGGACAATACCGTGGTGGCAAAACACTACCGCTGAAACAAGCTGTCGACGAAGGCATGGCGATGGGCGGCTGCGGCAGTGTCAAAAAGATGGTGGTCTTAAAGAAGACAGGAATAGATGTTAGCTGGAACACCAATGATATTTGGTGGGATGATTTAATTAACGGACAAAGTGATGAGTGCCCACCTGTTATGGTGAACGCGGAACATCCGCTATTTATTTTGTATACCTCAGGCTCTACAGGTCAACCTAAAGGCGTGCAACATGCTTCAGCAGGTTATTTGCTACATGCCATGAATACGACTCGCTGGACATTTGACATTAAAGCAGATGATATCTTTTGGTGTACCGCTGATGTTGGCTGGATTACTGGGCACAGCTATGTTGCATATGGCCCATTAGCACTGGGCGCAACCCAAGTGGTGTTTGAAGGTGTTCCTACCTATCCGAATGCGGGTCGCTTCTGGGAAATGATTCAGAAACATCATGTGACGATTTTTTATACAGCACCAACAGCCATTCGTTCACTCATCAAAGCAGGTGAAACAGACCCTAACACGCACCCAAGCCAATATCATTTATCTAGCTTGAGATTACTCGGAACGGTTGGCGAGCCGATTAACCCTGAAGCTTGGATGTGGTACTACAAAGAAGTGGGTGGCGAGCGTTGTCCAATCGTTGATACATTCTGGCAAACAGAGACTGGTGGACATGTAATTACGCCACTCCCTGGTGTTACTGCATTAGTGCCAGGCTCATGCACATTACCTTTTCCTGGCATTCAAATTGATGTGGTTGATGAAACAGGAAACGATGTTCCTTGGGGTGAAGGTGGTTTACTAGTCATCAAAAAACCTTGGCCTTCTATGATCCGCACCATTTATGGTGATCCTAAACGATTTCAATCGGCTTATTTCCCTGCAGAACTTGGCGGTAAACTTTACCTCGCTGGCGATGGCGCCATTCGTGACAAGAGCACTGGTAATTTCACTATTATGGGGCGTATTGATGATGTACTCAATGTTTCGGGGCATCGCCTTGGCACCATGGAAATCGAATCTGCTCTAGTAGCGCATGACCTGGTCGCAGAAGCTGCAGTGGTTGGAAAACCAGATGATATCAAAGGTGAATCCATCGTTGCTTATGTTGTCCTCAAAGGCCAGCGCCCTAGCGGTGATTATGCAAAAACCATTGTTAATGAGTTGCGTAATTGGGTAGGCAAGGAAATTGGCCCTATCGCAAAACCCAGCGAAATACGGTTTGGCGATAATTTACCTAAAACACGTAGCGGTAAAATCATGCGCCGCTTATTGCGTAGCCTAGCGAAGGGTGAAGAAATTACTTCAGACACTTCAACTTTAGAGAACCCTGCTATCCTAGAACAGTTAAAAGAAGTGGTTAGCTAAAAGTTAGCGCAAAAGCTAAGTCACGTTGGATGGCAGTTTAGTACGCTGCCATCTATGACGTCCGCATAAATACTAATCAGCACTGGGTATAAAAGCCATAACAATAACGGCTTGCGCTATACTAATCCCATTACTGAATAGATGAAAATAAATGATGACTGAGCCCACTAACACCCAAAACCAAGAATACCTTTTTGATGCTGAAGGTTGTTATATTACCGAGCTTTCAAATACACCGAATGACCCAGAAGTTTCCATCGCAAAAGCGCGTGTAACGCCTGGCGTGACGACAACCTGGCACCAGTTAACTGGCGTGACTGAAAGATACTGTATTTTATCTGGCACTGGTATGGTTGAGGTCGGTGATGCCGCGCCAAGAGCAGTGACCACTGGTGATGTGGTGATAATCCCACCATTAACGCGTCAAAGAATTGGCAATCATGGCACAACAGATTTAATCTTTTTAGCTATTTGCAACCCTCGTTTTACACCTGAATGCTATGAATCTATCCTTTAGCGCTCTGTTCTCACATGAATATATAACTAGCAAAATCGCAAAAACTATTTCTGAAACGCAATTAAACAACCTTAGCAAATAATGAAAATACGATGAACACTAACAGTAATATCCCATTAAAAGTTCCTTTTAAAGAAAAAGATGAAGCAAAATCCCTGGGCGCGCGCTGGAATCCTGATGGAAAACATTGGTATATCCCCATCGGCATAAATGCCGCGCCGTTTGAAAAATGGCTAGATGGTGCTCTACCAGCCATGCAACAACCAGCCATGACACAACAGCCAATATCTCAAACACAAAATAAACCTTTAGTAAAAGCAAATCATTTACCAACTGATGCAGATATGGATGACATTAATGCACTTTTGCGAGATGCTTATGAAGTTCCTAATGATTAAAAGATGCGCATGGGCAAACGCTTCTGCAATTGAAATGCAATATCATGATGAAGAATGGGGTGTGCCTGTTCATGATGACACAAAACTATTTGAAGCGCTGATTTTAGAAAGTGCACAGTCAGGCTTAAGCTGGGCAACGATTTTGAATAAACGTCAGGGCTACCGAAAAGCGTTTGATGATTTTGATATCCAAAAAATAGCCATGTATTCTGAAAATAAAATTCAAACATTACTACAAGATGCAAGCATCGTACGTAATAGGCTCAAAATCAATGCAACCATCAGCAACGCAAAGCGTGTGATTGAAATACAAACTGAATATGGTAGTTTTGATGCTTACCTTTGGTCTTTTGTTGATGGTAAGCCGATTAATAAGCAATGGCGACAACACTCCAACGTACCTAGTAGTACGCCGCTATCGAATATCATGAGCAAAGCGCTCAAGCAAAAAGGATTTAAATTGATTGGCTCGACCACTTGCTATGCCTTTATGCAAGCAGTCGGGATGGTCAACGACCATGTAACATCTTGCTTTAGGCACCAAGCATGCGCATCCACGTCAAGTTGCTGACAGATTAACAACCTTAACATCCCATCACCTTCAAATAGCTGATGCAAAAAGGCCAGCAGTGTGGTTGATAGGATAAAACTTGCAACATTGCGGTCACATGAACGCTATTTTTAGTACAAGCAGGACCAGTGTTTAGGAATAAAGGCCTATTGGCATCACAAAGACGAATGCCATTTGACAATCGTGACTAGCTTAATATTTTGCTTAACTTAAAAGATAGATAATATGGCAAGAAACGCAACACTTTCACCAACCATGTAAATTTCTTAGGAAAGTGAATTTCAAACGCTTCAGCAGTCATACCAGCTAGGATAGCCTCAGCTGCTGCTTCTACCGAAATCATCATTGGCATTACAAAGTCATTTTTGTCAGTCATTGGCGTGCGAACAAAGCCAGGACTAATGAGTTTGACATCAATATTTTTTGCTTGATTCTCAATATATAAACTCTCGGCCAAATTGATTATTGCCGCCTTGGTAGCCGAATAAGGCTGTGCATTAGGTAGACCAAAATAACCTGCGACTGAACCACATAAATTGATTTGTCCGTATCCTTGGCCCTCAAAAAATGAGGTCACGACATTCACAATATGAAATACACCAGCCAAATTCACTTGTAAGCTTTGTTGAATAAATGCAATATCCGTCCGCCCTTCTATAGTTGGGTCGTAAACAGCTGCTAGAAAGAGGACTCTATCTAAACGCTTAATTTTACTAAAAGCGACAACGGTTTCTGCATAACTAGCAACATCAAAAGGTAATATTTGATGATTAAACCCATACAACTGCTGACCCACATGTTCTAATACATCAGCACGACGGGCGGATAAAATGACATGTGCGCCTGCTTTGCTTAAGGCAAGTGCAGTAGCGGCACCAATGCCGCTACTGGCGCCAATAATCCACACGTGCTGCCCTCGTACCGATTGCATCATGTCTTTTACATCTGGCATGTTTAGTCCTGTTTTTGCATGAACAAGGTCAACTCAGCAACTGTGATGCCAAATTTTTTCAAGTAAGAGCGATTGATTAACACACCGTCATTCATTAAAAACATCCAATCATCAAACGTAATGCGATAAGTGGTATCACCCACTGGTAAGTCCATTTGATAGGCCCAGCGCATCGCGCTACCCTCTAGCTCGCCAGTTGCTTGGTCAAGAATATCGGCCGCTTTTCCTACATAGCGATTGTCAGCTGTTTTGGTAATAGTCCAAACGCGCTTCTGCGTTTCGCCGTCATAGTATTGGAACTGTTCTTCCAGAATGCCAACATCCCCTTCCCAAGAACCATTCATGGTGACATCAAACCGCCTAGTTACCACTCCACTACGATTTTGAATTAAGCCCCAAGCTTTAATGGAGCCTGTAAAGTATGTTTTTAAATTCAACGGTGGCGTGGTTTTTTTATAAGCCTCCACTGAGGGTGTTGCGCAACCATTAAGAAACGTCATAAGCCCCATAATTATTACTCCTTTTTTCAATCGTTTCATCGTTATCACCTTGTGAATTAATTAACATCCATAAACAAATTGCCGCTAACAGCTTCATTATGCACGGCAGTAACCCATACAACAGCAATAATGCCTGTAAAGCCGTCTCAGAATTAACTGAAGCAACAGCGAAGCCAGTACGATCAAGTATTAAAAAGGCAC
The DNA here is from genome assembly GCA_017857755.1 of Methylophilaceae bacterium. GTDB lineage: Bacteria > Pseudomonadota > Gammaproteobacteria > Burkholderiales > Methylophilaceae. Next base: position 31,746 of record JAFMCM010000001.1, read on the forward strand.
AGCCACTAGCCAGTGCTAAAGCTAATTTAGGTATAAATGCCATCACACCGTAGTATTGGGTTGCTCGCGTTTCAGCTTGGCTTGCATTAATACGGTCAGCGATTATCGAAGCTGGCAAGGCCAAATCAGCACCAAGTGCGAACCCTGACAGGACGCAAATCACGCCATATGAAACGGCATCGCCTGGCGATAACATTGCCACCCAACTAAAAACGCCTACTGAAAGTATCATAGATAACAACCATGCACGGTACTTATCGAGCTTTTTAGATAAAAAGAACCATAATGGCATCAATGCTGCACCAGCTACAAAATATAAAAACAGAAATAAGCCAATATATGCCTCGGCTTGTAAATAATCTCGCACGAAAAAAATAATCAATACAGCGGGTAGTGATGCCGCTAACTGTGCAAGTAAAAAAATAAAGAAAAATAGGCGCTGTTTGTCATAAAAGATTTGAAAAAATGGGGGCTTGATTGCCCGATTAATTCCACCTAAATGACTTAAGTCTACCCGCTTGAGAAACTGTGAAAAAAACATCCATGCGGCAAGCATCGCCAGCATGTAAACCCAAAATAACCATTCGAAAGCATGTCCCGTATCCGTGTATCCTAACAAGACACTCGGTAAAATAGAAGCAACCAATAAACCAAATAAAGTAAATGACTCACGCCAACCAGCAATCCGCGTACGCTCGTCCTGATCTGATGTCCAAAATCCACCAATCATATTGAGATTAATGACAACAACACTAAAACCTGTTGTTGCTAGCATCATACTGACTGCAAACCAAACGGCTGTTGAAATAGACCATTGTGGCCCGAAAAAGATAGCGCCTAATCCGGTTGTGAGTAACAAAGTGCCACTGATTAAAATGTCACTCCTTTGCGCTGAATAGCGGTCAGACCAATATCCAATTAATGGGTCTTGTATGGCATCCAATAATCGAACTATCAATAAAATCGTACCAATCAGACCTAAGCTTAATCCGAGTTGGTTTGTATAAAAATCAGGTGCATGGATGTACAAGGGCAAGCCTGCAAAAGCAACAGGGAATGCTAGTATGGCATACTGGAATAACAACCAACGGTCTAGACGTTGTTGCATTATTGATTGCCTATTAGCTGATTGCGCAAGGCTGGTTGGGTCGTCTTTTTGCCAAACCAAATATCAAAAAAAGCATCACAAAATTGATGGTCAGTGATGTGGCCAATGTAAGCACTGTTTTTATAAAAAGTACATTCGCTCAGGTCTTTATAAATACCCGTAATATTGTCACCTTTTCTTACATTGGGAAAGATATGCCGCATTTGAGAATGCCAATCTGCTAATAAAACCTCATCAACGCGCGCTTGACGGCGAATTTCTTCAGCAGATTGATCTGCAATTTTCTCACCTTTGATGTCGCGTAGATAATCAAGCTTTAAGGCAAAAGGAGGTTTAACTCGGCGTACACCGTTTGACGTATATACACTGGCATCATAAACATCAAACAAAAACACAGTTAAACGGCCTGATGCGGCCATTTTCGCATCAGGAATTTGCGCATTGATCACGGCGCTTGCTTGCACTTGTGCTGTCAGCATGCATAAACTGATCATGAAATATACATTACGCATGGCTTAATTCGATTTGCATGACGTCTGTTTTATTAACGCTAAAACCCGCAGCGCAGGCGGCTAGGTAGAATCGCCATAAACGCATAAAACCTTCATCAAAGCCTAGATCTACGATTTTTTGTTTTTGTTGATCAAAGCTGCTTAACCATGTTTCTAAGGTCCGCGCATAATCATGGCCAAACATAAAAGGCGTGTGTGCTTTTAAACCAACTTTTTGTGCCTCATACTTAAAGCGAGAAACACTAGGCAACATACCACCGGGAAAGATGAAACTACGGATAAAATCGCTACCGCGTCTATAACTCGGAAAGTCTTGCTCGTTAATCGTAATGGTTTGCACCATCGCTTTACCGTTTTTGGCCAATAATGATTTAAGTTTCTGAAAATAAATAGGCCAAAATTGCTCACCAACGGCTTCAAACATTTCAATCGATATAATGCGGTCGTACAAGCCAGTTTGATGACGATAGTCTTCTAATGCAATATGAACATCTTTACCGAGCCGCGCTTGCGCAAAAACATGTTGCTCCTCAGACAAAGTAATTCCTTTGATATCAAAATCACCCCGACTAACGGCGCGCTCAGCTAACCCTCCCCAGCCACAACCAACTTCTAATAAACGCCCTGAATGTGTTTCCATACAATCAAGCATACGGTCATACTTGTGGTGTTGTGCTTGGGTTAATGTGTCGTGCTCAGATTTAAATAACGCAGATGAATATGTCATACTTGGATCTAGCCATAGCTGGTAGAACGCATTGCCTAAATCATAATGAGCATGGATATTCTTCTTACTACCCTTAATCGTGTTTGATTTGAGCAAATACAACAAAGCTGCAATCATGCTAAATAGTTTATTGCCCGCTAACATGTTATTCATAGCAGTCTGATTTTTTAAGCCCAATTGAACCAGCTGATTAAGATCGGCACTATCCCATTTTCCAGCGCGATAATCATCTGCAAAACCAATATCGCCTTTCAGCATTAAGTTGCTAAATACACTCCAATCATAAACATGCAAATGTGCATGATGCTCTGGTTTATCTTTTCCAACGAACGTTCGAGTAATGTCATCAGGTGTGGTCAGCGTGAGCGTTCCCCAAGATAATTGATTCAAGCGTTTTAATAGTTGTTCGGCTGCGATTTTGTTCATCATTTCATTTTTCCAAATCAAAATTGTTCAAATTTAAATCATCATCGTTCAATTAACGATATCGTGAATTGACTATCGTGTTTTACTTATTTTTTCTGATTTTTGTTGTGGTCTAGGAATATAAGATATTCCTTTTAATACGAGTTTTAATGCATGCCAATGAATCATGACAATTGCCTTAACTGTAATTAACGGATAACGCCAAAAAACCTGCCGCAAACTCGATTTAGTTAAAGTTTGAAGCTTGCCGTTTAATGCAGTGACCAACTGTTTATCTCCATTTCCATTAAAAAAAAGAATCTGAACATTAAACACATCGTCATGAATATCAAACCGAAATTGATACTGGCCCTCCCGCTCTAGAAACGGTGACACATGAAATATTTTATCAGCCGTCAATACGTGGTCAGGGCCTATCGCATCATGGTTTTGATGGGTGCACAAGTAAGTATGACGCTCACCAAAAGTATTATGCACTTCGCATAGAATGGCGCGCACTTGTCCTGCTTTGTCCTGACACAACCAGAAACTGACTGGATTAAATACGTAGTTGAATACGCGTGGCATACAAACCAGAGTAATCTCACCATCCGCTTCTATAGCGTTTTGGGTCAGGATATCACGAGCCCAGACTGCTAACGAACTGCCATCACAGGGACCATGATCTTTATCAAAAAAACTCAATGGCGCAAAACGATTGTATGCTAACGACATAGCCTTCAATTGTGATAATGGTATTGCAAGATAATAAATACCATATTGAAATACGTGCTTTTTGGGAATCAACCGCTGATGCATGACTGTACCCGTTAATAGCCGAGCGTCTGCTATTCCCATGGAATACTGCCTCCTAGCGCTTTGACAACATTGACCGCACTTAATAAGCCATCTTCATGAAAGCCGTACCGCTGGTACGCACCGCAGAACCAGAAATTTCGCTTGCCTTGTATGCGCTGAATTTTAGATTGAGAAACAATTGCATGATAGTCAAAGATAGGGTGCGTAAAGTGATGTTCATCAATAATTAACGCCTCTTTAGGTCTTCGAGCCGGATTCAAGGTAATAATAATTGGAATCTTGGTATCAAGGCTTTGCAAGTTATTCATCCAATAACTCAATGACACTCCATTACTTTTATCTTCCTGTTGTTCCGACAAATACACCCAGCTTGCCCAACATTGTTGATGTTGTGGCATAAAACTTACGTCAGAATGAACAATGATTTGATTACTTTGGTATTTAAAATGACTCAAAATATCGGCTTCGTCTGCTGAGGGCTGCGCCATCATTTGCAATGCCTCATCGGCATGACATGCAAAAATCACATGATCAAAAGCTTGTGTGTCGCCATGCTGGTCCGTTACTTGAATCTCATCATCTTGATGTACCACTGATACTGCACCATTATTTAATCGAATTTGCGCTTCAAAGCTTTGTATTAACCGCGACTTGTACTCACGGCTACCACCAGTAACGGTATACCATTGTGGTCGATGATTAATGCTAAGCAAGCCATGATTTTTAAAAAAACGTAAAAACGTTTGAGCAGGAAACTGCATGATCGTCTCGACTGGGCAACTCCAAATAGCCGCACCCATCGCAAGGATATAGTAACGCTTGAACCAGGTGCCCATGTTCAATTTTTCTAAACAATCACCAAGACTAATCGATGGGTCTCGATCAATGTAAGCAAGCGCTTGTTTATTGAACTTAAACACGTCAAATAACATACGCCAATATTGCGGGCGAATCAGATTGCTACGCTGGGCAAATAAACCACCAGAGCTGTATTCTAACCAGCCTTGATTAATGCTAACACCAAAGGACATATCACTCTTCTGATAAGGCACTTTAAGGTGGTCAAAAAGACCGAACAAATGTGGATAGTTCCAATCATTAAATACAATAAAGCCAGTATCAACAGGCAAAACGCCGTGCTCAACAGGGACCTCAATTGTGCGGCTATGTCCGCCCACGTATGCATTCTTTTCGTAAACCACTAATTCGTGCTCATGCTGCAGTAAGTAGGCTGCACCTAAGCCAGATATACCTGTACCAATGATTGCTATTCTCATTTTGACACTATGACAAGGAATGAGTTACCAAGCAATGGCTTCAACATTATATTTTTGTAATAATACGTGTAATAAAGCGCAAGCCCTTACTTGAGCGCTCCAACACCAACGAGGCATTGTGCAAGTCAAACACCACCTTGACTAAACTTAAGCCTAAACCAGTACCCGATGTGGAACGACTGACATCAGCCCGATAAAAGCGTTGAAAAATCTTATCCAAATCTGGTGTTGGCACGCCACCACCCGTATCTTCTATCACAACGACAGACCATTCATCCTCGCTATGCATACGAATAGAAACGCGACCATGCTCAGGTGTATACTTAATTGCATTATCAATGATATTGGCATAGGCCTGAAACAACAAATCTTTATCACCAAAGCAAGTTAAATTAAGCAATCTTTGTTGAATGCTAATGTGCTTAATTTCTGCCAGTGGCTCATACAATGCAATAACATCTTCAATAAGCGTCCGAAAATCTAAAGCTTGAAAATGTTCTCGTTTTTTTTCGGTTTCAATACGAGAAATCCTTAGCAAGGCATTAAAAGTATTGAGTAAGCGGTCTGCTTCATCCAGCAAAGCCTGACCCTCAACAGTATCAGCACCTTTATTTGCGGCTTCAATGTGATTGCGTAAGCGGGTTAATGGCGTACGCAAATCATGTGCGATATTATCCGCCATTTGATGAAGACCTCCCATTAAGACTTCTATTCGGTCTAGCATTAAATTAAGGGTATTCGTCATTTTTCCGAAATCATCCCAATGCGAACTGATTGCTAAACGTTTGGATAAATCACCAGTATCCATAATCTTCTGCGCTGTGGTTGCAATTTTATTGGTGCCGCTTGCAACAAATACACTAATCATATAGCTGACTAAAACAACGATAATAATCAGGGTAATACTGATAATGGTTAGCCATTGCATCAACCGAAACTCTCGTTTCGTTTCAGTAATATCTATCCCTACTAAGAGTTTATGCTGGTCCTCAAAAGTATGAATTTTAGCCGCGTAAGTTCGACGCGAGATAGGGTGTTCAAATAGAATAACACCCTCTTTTAATCGCTCAACTTTGCCTGATAACAAAGCGGGAATTTCGCCATTCGGACCGAAAGGAACGAACAATCGCCCCATCACTTGATGCTGCACTATAGTGTCAACTAACGGTAGCTTATTCAGCGAGGATGATGGTGTGAGATGCCTAATCTCCGTATCAATCACTTCTTCTGCGCCATGGATAAAGTGTCCTCGTTCAAAGAAATATCCAAAATATCCTAGAATAGAGAGCGACAAGCCACATAACAGAGTAAAAAGCAATGCCATTTTAAAGCTCGAGCTTTTAGCATAACTCTGCTTGCCCGTTAAAAGCCTAGTCATTGGCTTCTACGATGTACCCTGCACCACGCACCGTTTGAATAATTGGCACATCAAAGCCTTTATCAATCTTGCCGCGTAATCGGCTGATATGAACATCAATCACATTGGTTTGTGGGTCGAAATGATAATCCCACACATTTTCAAGTATCATGGTGCGCGTCACCACCTGATTTTTGTGCTTTACCAAATATTCAAGCAAGCTAAACTCTCTGGTTTGTAACGCTATTAATTGACCGCCTCGCCTGACTTTACGCGCCAATAAATCCACTTCTAAATCGCCTACAAGCAATTTTTCAGGAAACTTCTGCTGATATTGGCGCCGGGCCAAAACTTCTATCCGTGCTAACAACTCACTGAATGCAAAAGGCTTGACCAGATAATCATCACCACCAGCACGTAAGCCGTCAACGCGGTCATTTACATCACCCAAAGCGCTTAAAATTAATGTCGGCACAACTTTTTCTAATGCGCGTAATGTTTTAATAATGGCTAAACCATCTAATTGTGGCAACATTCTATCTACAATCAGAACATCATAAGACTCTGTAGTGGCGAGCAATAAACCATCTTTACCGTTTTCTGCAATATCGACTTGATGCCGCGCCTCTTTCAAGCCTTTAGCAATAAAGCCAGATACTTCTTGGTCATCTTCAATCATTAATATTCGCATCATCACTGCATACATGTTGATAAAATTAGGTGGGTAATATTCTTCATCTTCATCGCGCATTTTACACTGACCACCATTTTTTTGGATACTGTGAGAGCATCTAAACTAACGCGCAAAACCATCCCATGTGATGTTTCATAAAAACTGATGTCCAATAAAGTCATTACCCACGGACTGCACAATCAAATCAACTTGTAATCGGTTACAATAACGGCTTTGAAATTGCTATCTAAACTAACCCCATGTTATCGTTAAAACAAGAAATCACCCGTCGTCGTACCTTTGCCATTATCTCTCACCCAGATGCAGGTAAAACCACGCTCACTGAAAAACTATTATGGTTTGGTGGTGCGATTCAAGTAGCGGGTGAAGTGCGCGGTCGTAAGGCTGCCCGTCATGCAACTTCTGATTGGATGGAGCTAGAAAAGCAACGTGGTATTTCGGTCACATCTTCTGTGATGCAATTTCCTTATCGTGAGCATATGATTAATTTGCTCGACACCCCAGGTCATGATGACTTCTCTGAAGACACCTACCGTACGCTTACCGCAGTTGATTCTGCAGTGATGGTCATTGACGCTGTCAATGGTGTTGAAGCGCAAACCATTAAATTGCTAAATGTATGTCGCATGCGAGACACACCGATTATTAGCTTTATTAACAAGCTAGACCGTGAGAGCCGTGAACCAATTGAATTACTAGATGAAATTGAAACTACACTAGGCATGGAATGTGCGCCGATGACCTGGCCAATTGGTATGGGTAAAACGTTCCGTGGCGTGTATAGCTTGGTCAATGATAATATTTTCTTCTTTGACCCACGAGCTGAAAAAGGCACATCAGAAGTCATTCAAGGTTTAGATAACCCACGGTTAGATACCTTACTTGGTTCGCAAGCTGCTGATTTAAGAATCGATGTTGAACTAGTCCGCGGCGCATCACATAGCTTTGATAAAGCGCGCTATTTAAGCGGTCAACAAACACCTGTTTATTTTGGTTCGGCAGTCAATAACTTTGGTGTGCAATCATTGCTCGACGCCGTTGTTGATTTATCACCAACGCCGCAAGCAAGACAGACTGCAACACGTGAAGTTGCTGCAGATGAAGATAAGTTTTCAGGCTTTGTATTTAAAATACAAGCTAATATGGATCCTAAGCATCGTGATAGGATTGCTTTTTTACGTTTATGCTCAGGTAAGTTTGAACGTGGCATGAAAGTCAAGCAAGTGGCCACAGGTAAAACCATGAGTGTGAATAACGCCATTACTTTTATGGCACAAGACCGCTCTATTATGGACGAAGCGTATTCTGGCGATATTATTGGCATCCCCAATCACGGCACGATCAAATTGGGAGACACTTTTACTGCAAATGAATCGTTGAAATTCACTGGCATCCCATCATTTGCACCTGAATTTTTCAGACGTGCGCGCATTCAAAACCCAATGAAAATGAAGCAACTTCAAATCGGACTAAAGCAACTAGCAGAAGAAGGTGCAGCACAATTATTCCGTCCATTGTTAACTAATGACTTAGTGCTTGGTGCAGTCGGCATGTTGCAGTTTGAAGTTGTTTTACACCGTTTGCAACATGAATATGGCGTTGAGATGCTTTTTGAGCCCTACGACTGTTACACCGTGCGCTGGCTGCATGGCTCCGATACCGATTTAAAAGCCATTGCCGATAAATACGGTTTTAATGTAGGCCTAGACGGAGCAGATGATTACGTCTATTTGGCACCAAATCGCGTCAATCTACAAATGGCACAAGAACGATATCCCGACATTACCTTTGCTGAAACGCGTGAAATTGCTTAAATGTTAACGGAACCATGCCCTTGTGAATCGGGACAGTCTTACCAAACATGCTGTTATCCGTTGCATGAAGGTGCGCTAGCAAACAATGCTACAACACTCATGCGCTCACGCTACACGGCTTATGTATTCAGCTTAGCGCAATATCTATTAGATACTTGGCACATTGACACCCGCCCTGATAAGCTTAACTTAGAAGAGGATGCGATAACAAAATGGCTGGGGTTAAGTATAAAACGTTTCGAACAACCCAGTGACACGTCCGCAATCGTCGAATTTGTCGCTCGTTATAAAATCGGTGGACAAAAAGCAGAGCGCCTACATGAAGTCAGTCAGTTTATACTCACCGACCGTTGGTATTATGTGTCTGGCGAGCTTAAATAGCGACTGCTTGGAAACGTCAAACTCACACTAAAGCCAATAGGTTGAATGTTGCGTGCAATTACTTGTCCGCCATGGGCTTGCACAACTTGTTTAGTGATTGCCAAACCAATGCCATGACCAACCACTTGACTGCCTGACTGCGCTCTAACAAAAGGCTTAAAAATATCTTCAAGCTCACCGGCTAGCACACCTGGTCCTTGATCGCGAATTTCAATTGTTAAAAATTGATGCTTTTCATTAACCTGACAAACAACATTAACGATGGACTGTTGAGGTCCATATTTAATGGCATTCCGAACCACATTTTCAATAGCGCGATGTATTAAATCTGGCTGGCCTTTAAATTCAATTGATAGCCCAGCATCACTGACAATCTGAATTTGTTTTTTTGACGCTTCAAAATTGGCATCTTCAACAATCATTTTAATCATATCGCTTAACGAGAAATGCTCATCCGAAATTTCAACCATTCCCGATTCAAACCGAGAAAGCTCTAATAGCTCACCGATTAACTTGTCCATACGCCCTGCCTCAAGCTCTATACGGTTGAGCGCATCATTAATTTTCCCAGGATTCTGAACTGCTAATCCAAGTGCCATTTGCATTCGTGCTAATGGCGAGCGTAGCTCATGCGAGACATGATGTAACAAACGCGACTGCCCTTGCATCAAGGTGCTAAGTCGTTTTGCCATGTAGTCAAAATGCTGACCTAAATCAGACAACGCGTCGTGACGAGATCCCATTTTATCGGCCACAGTGACATTCAAATCGCCTTCAGCCGCTTGTTTAAAAGCAAGTCGTAAACTTTGGATTGGCTTAGAGAAATACCATGCCAACATAGCCGCAAACAATGCACTAGCAAAAAAAGCAATCAGTAACACTTTCAAAGGAAAGCTTTTGATGGTTCCAAGTAGTGGATGCAATCGAGTCAATGGAAAGTCATACTTTGAAGCATGTTTAAAAGCATGAGACGCCAGCTTATGCTGATGTGACGATGAGTGACCGTGCTTCTTAGATTTTTTGTCGGCCTGGCTTGTCGCAACAAAGATTAGATAAGCTTCGCCATCGCTGTTAACACTTGCGATAGACGTATTTGTTGCCATCTTTGCCGTTTTAGTCGCTTTAATGATTAAGTCAGGTGAGATTGTTCTGTTTAATAAATCCTGACCATTGCTGTCGACTACATAAACATGATGCTTTAAATGTTGTGATTCCCAACGCTGTAGTAATTGCCTTAAGCCATCTGCGCCACCAAATTGCAAAGTAGATTGTGCTGCATCGACTAAACTTTGAGACACAGGTGATAAATCAATACGCTCGCGTCTGGCTTTGTCATTTGCATTTAATTGAATAAAAGCACCGACAGCCAAGGCCGTCGTTAACTGCGCAATAAACAAGAAAAGGAAAAACTTCCAGAATAGTCTTCCCATGATTATGCGCTAATCAACTGATACCCTTTGCGGTATACCGTTTGGATTAAATTCGGATTTGCTGAGCACTGTGTAATCTTCTGCCTGAGACTGCTGATATGCACATCGATACTGCGATCAAATTTCGCTAGCGGCCTACCTAAAGCTTGTAAGGAAAGTTCTTCTTTTAAAACAACCTGACCTGCATGACGCGCCAAAGCTTCTAATAGATTAAATTCGGTACTCGTTAAATCTAAGCGATTTGTTTGAAAAGTAGCAATCCGCTGAGCAGAATTGATGATGAAATCACCGATAACCAGCTCTGTTGCGTCCGTAAAGGCAGAAAAGCCTGATTGCACTCTTTTCAAAATAGCGCGAATACGCGCAACTAATTCTCGTGGTGTACAAGGTTTGGGCACATAATCATCTGCACCTAATTCCAAACCTATAATTTTGTCATTATTATCACCTTTGGCAGTTAGCATGATGACGGGGATGGCACTACTCGCGCGAATATTTTTTAATGTCTGAATACCATCTTGCATGGGCATCATGACATCTAACACCATTAAATCAAAATGACTCGCCAGTAAGTATTGCTCAGCGGAAATGCCATCATGAGCAACGGTGACATCGAAACCTTCTTGTTGTAAAAACTCTCTTAACATACCAACAAGCTCTACATCGTCATCAATTAATAATAATTTACTCACAACGTCTCATTTACATTCAATATGCACCCAATCATAGCGATTAAATAAATCGTCAACAAGGACTCCCTAGCTGCCTTTACCTAACTTTACATCCCGCCCTTAATCTCACCTAATCTTTACATTCTTTTACAACACCTTAACAGCACTTAACAATAAAACCATCAAACTATAACTGTCTTAAATCAAGACGAATAATTGCAAATACAACATGAAAGGCAATCATATGAAAACAGTATTTAAACCATTATTAGCAGCAACTGTACTCAGCTTGTCAATGGCAAGCGTAGCAATGGCAAAATCAAGCCACGAACATAAAACACATCACTGCAAACAAAAAGAAGCGCATGTTTACCATCACAAAGACATGCTACTACCGCATCGTCCATCTTTTTTAAAAGGCATAGACCTGACTGAAACCCAAAAAGATCAACTGTTCGAGTTAAGACACAGCGAAATACCAAAAATGCGTGCTCAAATAAAAGAACGACATCAACTAAAAAAAGAATTAATGCAATTATCTGAGAATTACTCTGAAGCAAATGCAAAAACGATTGCTGATAAATTAGCAAGCATTGAACGTGATGCCGTATTAGCTAGAGCACATCATCATCAACAAGTATTCAGCATATTAACACCAACACAAAGAAAACAAGCAACTGAAAATATTGAGAATATTAAAAAACACGATGAGGCTAAAACTGCATATGAAAACGCGTCATAGTCAACACTGATGGACTATAGCGATATAAAGACAATCTCGTTAATATAAAATAAAAGGCCACGCAATGTGGCCTTTTGCTTACCAGACGTTGCATTAGGCCGCCTCAAAAGCCTCGCACAATTGACTCAACAACTGTCCAAACAAAGTCAACACCTCTTCTTTACGATGTGGGCTTTCGTCATCCGTTCCAGCAACGACAAAGCTAATGGTCAGTTTATCTAAATTTTCACGGAACTCACTCCAATGTTCCACATCAGCATCACTGATTAATTTCACTTTATTCAAGCCTGAATTAATGATTTCAATCATTTGCTCATCTGGAATACCAGAAAACAGGGTTTTGGCAATCGTCACTTGGGCGGCATGATAATCTGGCTTTATATCCTCAGCCATTAATGGTGTGGTTAGAAAAGCAAATGTGAGCAAGCCATAGGCCTGATACACACTTAACATATCAAAATCTTCAGCCAGCTCATCTTTAGGGTGACGTCCAGCCGCGCTAATGGCATTAAAAGTAATATAGCTTGCTAAATAATAGGCAGCATCTAAGACTTGATAATCGGCCAAGTCTGTACTTGGCTTTGCGCCATCAGCATGAGTCTCTGCCAAACAAATGCCGTGCAATAATGTTAAACGTTGTGAATATTTAAGCTCTTCCATCAGTTCGCTTTCTATCGAAATTGTATAGTGATATGGGTTAGCCAGTTATTTCTGGCAGTTTTTCTAATTGTTCCTGCACAAGCAACCAGCGCTCTTCTGCTTGTTCAATATTTAACATTAACGCAGATTGTTGTTTTAACAAAGTTTGCAGTTCCGTTTTGTCATTGTTCTCATATAAATCAGTATCATTTAATCGTGCATCACAACTGGCTTTTTCATTTTGCCAGGTAGTAATATCACGTTCCAACTTATCAGACTCTTTAATTAGCGGCCTGCGTGCAGTGATTCTAGCTTGTCGATCAAGCTTACTCTGCGCATAGCTATTTTTCTTTTCTGGCGTTGCATTTTCAGCGACAGCTTCAGCTTTTTCTTGAAGACGTTGTGCGCTTACCCACGCGGAATAATCATCTAAATCACCATCAAACAAACTTGCTTGACCATTTGCGACCAATAAAAACTGGTCGCAAGTCGTGCGTAACAATGCACGATCGTGCGAAATCAACACAACACCACCTTCGAACTCTTGAAGTGCTAGGGTCAATGCATGGCGCATTTCTAAATCAAGATGGTTGGTTGGCTCATCTAGCAACAACAAACTTGGCTTGGTCCAAATCAATAGTGCTAATGCCAATCGTGACTTTTCACCACCTGAAAACCTCTCACAAGCCGTTCTTGCCATGTCTCCACGAAAATCAAACCCACCTAAATAATTTAACAAGGCTTGCTCTGTCGCTTCTTTATCTTGGCGCTGCATATGCTGTAATGGTGACTCTTCGGCGTGCAGTTGTTCTAATTGATGTTGTGCAAAATAACCAATGTTCAGATCTTTACCGAGCGTACGTTTACCTTTATCACTGGATAACTCACCAGCTAATAATTTAATCAATGTCGATTTACCCGCACCGTTTGGACCTAACAAACCGATGCGCTCTTTAGGGCGAACGGTCAAAGAAATATTTTTTAGAATCGGTTTATTCGCATACCCAACATCCATATCGCTAATCGCCATTAATGGCTCTGGCGCACTGGAAGGCGTTCTAAAACTAAAGTTAAATTGTGAATCCACATGGGCTGCGCTAATCATTTCCATCCGCTCTAAAGCTTTGATGCGGCTTTGGGCTTGCTTGGCTTTGGTGGCTTGTGCTTTAAAACGATCAATATAACTATGTAAATGTGCTACCTTGCGTTGTTGTTTCTCATGCATGGCTTGTTGCAAGGCCATTTTCTCTGAACGTTGTCGTTCAAAATCACTATAGCCACCGTTATATAAAGTTAAACTTTGGTGTTCAATATGTACAATGTGATTCACAATCGCGTCTAAGAAATCTCGATCATGCGAAATCAATAATAAAGTACCACCATAGCTTTTCAACCAATTCTCAAGCCAAATCACGGCTTCTAAATCTAAATGATTCGTTGGCTCATCTAACAGCAACAAATCAGAGCGGCACATCAATGCACGCGCCAAATTCAAGCGCACACGCCAACCGCCTGAGAATGATGACACTGCGCTTTGCAAATCCGTTTGACTAAAGCCTAACCCATTCAATAGCCCCGCAGCGCGTGCTTTTGCTGCATAACCTTCGATCTCAGATAAACGCCCATGCAGCAAGGCAATGCGCTCCCCCTCGCCATCAGGATTGGCCTCCGCCTCAGCTAAGGCTTGCTCAATTTGACTCAGCTCTTCATCGCCCTCCAATACAAACTGTAAGGCCGAGGTGCTCAGTGCAGGCGTTTCTTGCGCTACATGCCCAATCACCCAGCCAGCAGGAATTTCAAGGTCACCTTTATCAGCTTCTAGTTCACCACGTAGCATCGCAAACAAGCTTGACTTGCCAGCACCATTCGCCCCTGTCAGTCCGACCTTATGTCCAGGGTGTAATTGTAGAGAAGCATGTTCAATCAGCACTTTAATGCCACGTGCAATGGTTATATTTTTAAACTGAATCAAAACGTTAATGGCGACCGAATGCAATAGAAGCCGTTATTCTAAAGCAATACAACGCTTTATTTATAAAGTGTTTAACTAAAACAGCTTAGCAAGTAAAAATTAAATCGATAATAGCGGTTAAAGTGTGTACGAATTGATAAAATGTTGATCATATTTGGAGTAGAATTAAACTTGTTCGCAATCGATATAAAGAGAATCTCCGTTAGATGACTGCCATTAAGTTAAATCCATGCTGATAGTGAAAAAAACATTCCGCTGGGCACTTATCGTTTTATTGTCCATCTTTGCGCTGATGGTCATCGCCGCCGCCATTATCCGTTTTTCGATCTTTCCTAATATTAATCAATACAAGGATACTATAGCGACAACCATCTCTCAAAAAATTGGCCTCAAAACAACAGTTGGTCATATTGTGACTGGCTGGGATGGCCTATCTCCCAAGGTATTAATTCGTGCAATTGATATCTATGATAAAGACAATCAACCTGCCTTACACCTCAAAAATGTGAACGGAACCATCTCATGGCTTAGCATTCCATTATTGCATCCAACTTTATCGCAACTTTCAGTCAATGATCCAAAATTAACAATCCATCGCAATACAAATGGCAGTCTTTTTATCGCTGGCATTCCGATGACAGGAGAAGGAGAGCCAGTATTTGCTAACTGGTTATTAAGTCAAGCGCATATCAAGATTAATAATGCCGCAATCGTTTGGCAAGATGATTCAAGAAAAGCACCACCATTATCACTAAACCAGGTTGATATCAGGCTGGACAATCCTGCATGGCGTAAAATCTTTGGTCAGCATTTATTTAACATAAAAGCCACACCTTCCACTGGTACAAAATATCCGATTGTGCTGAGTGGGCACTTTTTCGGACGCGATGTTAGCGCAATCAATACATGGCACGGTGTAGCAAACTTAGACACCAAAGAGGTTGATTTAACCGCATGGAAAGCTTGGCTGGACTATCCTATTGATTTACAAAGCGGCGCGGGCAAAGCCAAGATCAGCCTTTCTTTTGATAGAGGCAACATACTGAAACTGCAAGCAGATGTTCGCCTCAATCACCTTTCAGTGCTCCGAAAGCAAGCAGACCAACCTTTAAATGCAAAGTTACTCTCTGGTTTATTGACGTGGGAACAAACACCGAAAACAAGCACCATCAGGGGTGTCAATATTCAACTCGATGCTGACGATGATTTTCATATCAGAAATGGTTCTGGATTCTTTTCTCGTTCAATCAAAAACAATCATCCCTGGGTGAAAGCGGATTTAGAACTAGATAGTTTTGACTTAAATTATTTGAATAAACTACAAGGGCTAGTGGCATTACCGCCCAAGGTGAATGAAGCGTTAAACGCCCTCAATCCAAAAGGCAAACTGAACAATCTAAGTATCAGCTTACAAGGCAACCCCAATCAACCAAATCGCTATGCTATTGAAAGTACATTTCAATCACTCAGTATCGCCCCCTATCAAAACATGCCTGGTTTTAGCAACATCAGTGGGGAAATAAAAGCAAACGAAGATAGCGGCACTGTCATTTTAGCCACCAGTGGTGCAAGCGTAGATTTAAAAGACACTCTCCGCTGGCCAGTTCCGTTAGACACGCTCAAAGGCAAAGTTTCATGGACTAAAAATAAAGAAAAAATCAAGATTACTGCCAATCATATAACGATTGCCAACCCACATATTAAAGGAGAACTCAACGGGCACTATGACCTTAACGGAATTAAAGGTGGCTATCTCGACTTGACTGGTCAATTTGAGGACGGAGATGCAAAATTTGCACCCTTCTATTACCCAGCCGTCATGGGTGAAGAAACCATTCGCTGGCTTGATAGCGCTATTGTCTCTGGCAAAGCCAATAATATAAAAATAATGATTAAAGGCAGTTTAGGTGATTTCCCGTTCATCGATGAAAATAACCAACCTGACAGTGCTCTTGGATTCTTTAAAGTCACAGCCAGAATCAGTGATGCGATTCTCGTTTACGACAATGATTGGCCAAAAATTGAAGGTTTAGGGCTCAATCTATCATTTGTAGGTAACAGCATGGAACTAAATGCTGACGCAGGCAAAATATATGACATCAACATCACGCAAGGCAAAGCGATTATTCCTCAACTCTATACCAATGGCGCGATAGGACAAGTGTTAAATATTGACGGGACAGGAGAAGGCCCAATCAGTTCAGGCATACAGTTCATCAACAACAGCCCAGTAAAAGATGTGGCGCTTGGCTTTACAGATGATTTGAAAACAGCGGGCAATGGTAAGCTTAAATTAAAATTAAGTCTTCCTTTAAATAAAGTAAATAACTCCGAATACAGTGGTGAATATTCGCTACGCAATGGCGCCATCTATGCAAATCAAAGGCTAGGTCTACCTGAAATAAGCAATATCAATGGAAACTTAAGTTTTGATGCGTCAGGCATCTATGCCCCTAAAATCAGTGGCAATACCCTAGGCGGTCCAGTCCAACTATCCCTAAAAACAACAGAAAGTAAGGCTATCACCATCAATGCAAGCGGAACAGCTTCTGGAAAAGGCGTGCAACAATTCATCACTAACCCGTTGACGATAGCCCTAAGTGGCAATACAAATTGGTCTGCTGGTATTTCGATTAAAAAAACATTGATGAATATGGATATTC
The DNA here is from genome assembly GCA_017857755.1 of Methylophilaceae bacterium. Lineage (GTDB taxonomy): Bacteria > Pseudomonadota > Gammaproteobacteria > Burkholderiales > Methylophilaceae. The sequence continues at coordinate 48,957 of JAFMCM010000001.1, forward strand.
GGTCTAATTTGCAAGGTCTGGCTATTCAATTACCTGCACCGTTTGGAAAACGCAGTGAAGAAAAAGCCTATTTGAGATTTGAAAAGAAACAATCTCAAGCCAATCAAGATGTCATTAAAATGGCGTATAAAGAAGTCGCATCAGCCATATTTCTGCGAAATGAACAAGATAATACGTTCACCATCGATCGTGGCGATATTGGCATCAACATCCCAGCTGAAATGCCATCCTCCTCGGGATTGTCTTTACATGGCAAATTGGACTATGTTAATGCTGACCAATGGTTGGCATTAACGAAACAATCGCAAAGTAAAAATAAAAGTGCAAGCCTTAACGTTAATAGTGCTGATATTACGATTAAAGCTTTAGATTTTATGAATCGACGTTTAAACGACCTAATCATAACGTCAAAACCTAGCAATCAACATTTAGGTATGCATCTGAGTAGCCAAGAAATTGAGGGTGATCTTGAATGGATAAGCCCATCTAAAACAGAAGTAACTGGCGAAATAATCGCAAAACTAACGAAACTACATCTGCCTGATGGGTATGATAAGCACAGTAGCCAACCTGCTGATGAACAGATCGTACAATTAGATCAAGAATACCCTGCTTTAAATATTCAAGTAGCTGATTTTAAATTAGGCGAAAAAAACCTTGGTGCTCTTGAGGTACATGCGCACGAAATTAAAAACGACTGGGTAATTGACCAACTGAAGATTAGCAATCCAGATAGCATTTTATTAGCTGAAGGTCGTTGGCATAACTGGACAAGAAGTCCGAACACTAATCTGACTTTTTCTTTGTCTGCCAATGACGTGGGCAACACCCTAAAACGGTTTGGCCAAGCAGATATCGTAAAAGGCGGTATATCATCCATTTCTGGCCAGCTAAATTGGCCTGGCAGTCCACATCAATTCAAGACTAAAGGCCTGAATGGCAACTTTAGGCTGGGTGCTGCTAAAGGCCAAATCATTAAAGTCAAACCAGGCGTGGGCCGACTATTCGGATTACTCACCTTGCAAAGTCTTCCAAGACGCTTAACTTTGGACTTTAGAGATTTATTTAGCGAAGGGTTTGCGTTCGATGAGATTAGTGGCAGCGCTAAAATCACCAATGGCGTAATGCATAGTGACGATTTTTTCATGACTGGTCCAGCAGCTGAGACTAAAATTCATGGTGATATTGATTTAAACAAGGAAACACAACAATTAAACATTAAAGTGACGCCCCATATTAGCGATAGCTTATCGTTAGCTGCACTTGCAGGCGGACCAATCGTCGGCGCTGCTGCTTTTATTGCACAAAAACTTTTAAAAGACCCGCTAAACAAAATCGCCCAAAGCGAATATACTATAACGGGCACATGGGATAACCCCGTGGAAGAAGACACCGTCAAACAACAACAAGACAAGCAAACCTCAAGTTCACCTTTAAACGCGCAATAAGCATCCAATAAACAGGTAAATATGACACCAAAGAAATCGACGAAACAGGCCAGTAACATCATTAAGGTTGCAGGTATCCAAATGGCTTCCAGTCCTAGCATTTCTGCTAACTTAATTGAAGCAGAGCGCCTCATCCACCTAGCGGCAGATGAAGGTGCACAAATTATCGTCTTACCTGAATATTTTTGCCTAATGGGTAAACATGAAACAGACAAAGTGAAGGCCAGAGAAGAAGAAGGAAGTGGCCCTGTACAACGCTTTTTATCTAAAATGGCAAAAAAACATAAAATTATACTCATCGGAGGCACTGTACCCTTGGTGAGTAGTTCGCCAAACAAAGTACGCAACAGCTGTTTAGTTTACGATGAAAAAGGTAAACAAATTGCACGCTATGACAAAATCCATTTATTTGGTTTAGATTTGGGCGCAGAGCACTATCACGAAGAAAACACCATCGAACCTGGCAATCAAGTCGTCGTGGTTGAAACCCCATACGGTAAAATTGGCTTATCGACCTGCTACGACTTGCGCTTTCCAGAGTTATATCGTGCCATGGGTGAAGTTGACATTATTGTAGTACCATCAGCGTTTACAGAGACAACAGGTAAAGCGCACTGGGAAACCTTGGTGCGAGCGCGAGCAATCGAGAATCTGTGTTACGTAATCGCGCCAGCGCAAGGCGGCTATCATCGCTCTGGCAGAGAAACACATGGCAATAGCATGATTGTTGACCCATGGGGCGTTATCTTAGACCGCTTACCTCGCGGCTCTGGCATTGTCACAGCAGGTGTGAACACCCATTACGAAGACAGCTTACGCAAAAGCTTACCCGCTCTCAAACATAAAACCATTAAAGCCATCTAAACGCATGCAAACAAACAACCATTTTGAAACAGCTCATGAAGCGCTTCTCAAACCAGCAGGGCTTGATAACCAAGCCATTCAAAGCGTGCTGAGTAAAATCATGTCACATCAAGTTGATTATGCTGACTTGTACTTTCAGTATAACCGCAGCGAATCGTGGGGATTAGAAGAAGGCCAAGTTAAATCAGGTGCATTTTCGATTGACCAAGGCGTTGGTGTTCGTGCCATTAGTGGAGAAAAAACGGCTTTTGCCTACTCAGATGAAATCAACTTACCTGCATTACAAGAAGCAGCAAAAGCGACCAAAGCCATTGCTGCTATTGGCGCAGAACAAACGGCGAGCCATATTATTACGCTTGAAGCAAAGTCACTTTACCTACCAAATGATCCAATTGCCTCGCTTTCTGCCGAAGCAAAAATTCAATTACTTGAACGCTTAGAGCAATTTGCAAAACAAAAAGACCCACGCGTCACTCAAGTCATGGCCTCTATTGGGGGTGAATATGAAGTAGTGATGGTCGCTCGTAGTGATGGCGTGATGGCTGCTGATGTGCGCCCGCTTGTACGGCTATCTATTCAAGTCATTGCAGAACAAAATGGACGACGAGAACAAGGCTCATCTGGCGGTGGTGGACGCTTTGATTATCGTTATTTTACTGATGCTGTCTTACAAGAATATGCAGAAAAAGCTGTCCACCAAGCAATCGTTAATCTTGATGCACGCGCTGCACCTGCAGGTAATATGACAGTGGTACTCGGCTCAGGCTGGCCAGGGATCCTACTGCATGAAGCGATTGGCCATGGCTTAGAAGGTGATTTTAACCGTAAAGGTAGCTCCGCCTTTTCTGGCATGATTGGTCAACAAGTAGCAGCTAAAGGCATTACCATTGTTGATGATGGCACGATAGCTGACAGACGTGGGTCACTAAGTATGGATGATGAAGGCAACTCAAGCCAAAATACAACATTAATCGAAGATGGCATTTTACGAGGCTACATTCAAGACACCTTAAATGCACGTTTAATGCAGCAAAGCACAACAGGCAATGGACGCCGCGAAAGCTATGCGCATATCCCGATGCCTCGTATGACAAACACTTACATGTTAAATGGTGACAAAGCGCCAGAAGAAATTATTAAGTCTGTTAAAAAAGGCCTTTATGCCGCTAACTTTGGTGGTGGTCAAGTTGATATTACTAGTGGCAAATTTGTGTTTAGTGCGGCTGAGGCATATATGATTGAAGATGGTAAAATCACCTACCCCGTTAAAGGTGCAACCCTTATTGGAAACGGGCCTGATGTCTTAACCCGTGTGAGCATGGTTGGTAATGATATGGCGCTAGACAGTGGCGTCGGCACTTGTGGTAAAGAAGGCCAAAGCGTTCCCGTTGGCGTGGGTCAACCAACCTTAAAAATTGATGGCTTGACCGTTGGTGGCACAGGTTAATCTGATTAAATGGTGCGTTCAAAAACCTCATTATGCCATCTGGCACATACGGCTTGAAATCAAAAAAGACTCATCACATGTCTGTAAATACCAACTAAAAAAGGGTGCTAATTGCACCCTTTGTTTGTATTGACCTTACTATTTCAATACCCGATTGCGATATTCGTTAGTACGAGTATCAATTTCAATTTTATCGCCTTGCGCAACAAATAAGGGCACAGGCACTTCATGACCTGTTGCCAGTTTAGCCGCTTTCATGACTTTACCTGATGTATCACCTTTGACTGCTGGTTCAGTATAAGTCACTTCACGCACCACCGTTGTTGGCATTTCAACTGAAATCGCTTTTCCTTCATAGAAACGCACATCACAAGGCATGCCATCTTCTAAAAATGGTAAAGCGTCTTCCATAAACTCAGGGTCAACATCGTATTGGTTGTATTCAGCATCCATAAAAACATAACTAGGGTCTGCAAAGTAAGAATAAGTGACTTCTTTTTTCTCTAGTACAACAATATCGAATTTATCGGTAGCATTGTAAACATTTTCACTTGGCGCTTCAGTCAATAGATTTTTAAACTTTGCTTTAACGACTGCACCACTACGACCAGATTTATTATATTCTGATTTTACTAACACCAATGGCTGTCCATCGACCATTACAACATTACCAATACGAAGTTCTTGAGCTGTTTTCATATATTCAACACCAACTTTAATAAGGGATTATTTTAAAGCCAGCATTATACGCTAATTTGATAAATTCACACAAAATGCAATCAAGCTACTGGCTAAATCATCTTGTTGAATCAAACGATTAGCTCGCTGATGTGTGCAATGGCCAATTTCTGAGAGCTTGGTCAGATAGTCTAGCCAATACACTGGCTCTAAAGCGTTTGTAGACCATGCCTGGTGTAATGTTGAAATTGTTTTTGCTGCATCAACATCGCCATAAAAGCCATCCAAGAAGGCATTCAGTTTCAAAAGGTGCGTGTTATCTTCTTGCCAATAAGGTTGCCACACAAAGGGTTTTCCAGCCCAAATCGCTCTTACCCAGCTATCTTCACCACGAACAAAATTGACATCACAGCTCCACAATAAGAAATCATAATTTTGCTGACTGAGGAAAGGCAGTATAAACAGGGTTAAATGACCTAACTTGATACAATCGCCAACTGCCAAGTCCTGACGTCCAAGCAAATCATGAGGTAAATGCTGATGAAAAGGCATAAAAACACTCACCTGCCTTTCACCCTTTGCCAGCACTTGTAAAAAAGTTGAAATTGGTGCATCAGCATATGAAAATAAGGATATTTTCAAATCATCACTAGCAACTTGAGCAAATTGATGAATATTTATCTGTTGCCAGAAATCACGCTGTCTAAACGCTAGGTTTTGAAAGGCATCGCGCCGTTTAATTAAATCCTGTTCACGCAGCAATCCTCCTGTTTTCTCATTGAATCCAGGAAAGTAAAAATAACGTGTCAAGTTGGTGTCATGGTGCTTGCCATTGCGTCCATGAAATTCTGGCACCCAAGCTTCAGCTGATAAATAGTCTACGTTCACCCAAACGCTTTGCACCTGCATCAGCGCTAAATAAGCTGTTGGCAGACCACAAGCAAATGTCTCAACCACCACATCAGCTGAATGATTAAACAATGTCTGACTATCCCACCGAACAATAGTGACCCCGTCATAACCCTGTTCAGCTTCGTCGCTAATTCCAGTTAATAGCTTTGCCACTACTGATAAATGATCGACAAATAATCTAACCACCAAGCCATGCTCATGATGCAATTGTTTAGCTAAACGCCAACAAACACCAATATCGCCAAAATTATCGACAACCTTACAGAAAATATCCCAATTCTTTTGACTATTGGTCATCATGCTTTACTCAACAATCAAGCTTAGTCGATATCAATACAACTAGACTTTTAACTGTAATTTTGAGCTGTGTTAATTGAACCTGCACGTGTTCGCGCCCTCATTAAATTAGCAACGGTGCAATAAACGCAAAGAAGGCCCCTATCAAGAAGATCATTACTGATATCCAATAGATAAATAGCGCCTGTTTTCGTGTTTTAATGCAAACTTGAGCCAACACGGGATCAGCTGGGCACGGCGCATGACGAGCTTGCCACTGCAAATACCCAGCCAATAGCAACATCATCGCCGCCAAACCAAAAACAATCTCCTTATGTTCACTGACCCAGATCAACTGCGGAAATGTACTCAATAAACTCGTTAATGTTGCGACTGAACCAATCGCCACAAGCGTCGCAGGCAAAGCACAACAGATTAAGGTAGAGCTACTGGTTAATAGGGATAATAAATTAGCGCGTTTAGCTGTTTGAATACTTGTAATATTCAAATCAGCCACTATGGATTCGCTTTCATCTCTGTTTTAATCGCTTCAATCGATTGCTCAACCTTCTGCACTTTGCTTATCGTATATCCAGCATCAGTAATCACCTGTTCAAAGGTTGTTAATGGGACATCTTGTTGCTCTTTTAGCTCTAAAACAACAATACGCCGCTTTAAATTCACAAATGCACCTTTAGCTTCAGGCATTGCATTTAATTTCTTTTCAATCCCCTTTGCGCAAAAAGCACATACCATGCCATTCACTTCCGCCTTAATACTAGCGGCAAATCCGACTGAAGCTTGCAAAAAAGCTGTTAAAAGAAAGATTACTATCATCAATTTTTTCATCATTTATCCCTTATATTTAATACGTTAACATTAGATTAAGCCTAGGCGCTCGTTCACCGCGATTAAACGGATTCGTCATTCCAAGCTCTAAAAAGTAATTTTTATTAATCAAACGCAAAGCTGGTGTCACCTGCATGCTCGGTTGCATGTTGCGCGTCGTTTTGGCTTCAAGCACAAACCAAGGCTGTGTTTCATCAAAATCGGTTTCAAAAAATGAGAATCCAGCCTGAATAGCAGCAACATCATTATTCATGCCAGGCGCACGCACCATTCTAGTTTTAGCTAGAAAATACAATCGCGTCGTTTCATAATCAAACTGTATGCTAGGGCTATAACTAAACCCATTAAATTGACCTTTAGCCTCACCAATACTGCCCATCACCCAAATATTAGCTTGTGCAGCAGGCAAATTCCAGCGCTTAAGTAAACCAGTATAATTAAGACCCGTCATCGTCGTAGCGGACGAGCCTTTAGGTGACATGCGCATGACTTCAACACCAAAAGCATGATGCACAGTCGGTGCATAATTGACCATCAATTCTTGATTATATTCACCTATTTCCGTCATCAGCATCGAACTGCCAGCAAAACCCATTAATGCTGCTGCATAAGACGGAAAAGAGAATACAATCAACAAAGACGCAACGAACAGTTGCTTTTTCATAATACCTCCAATCATACAATTAAAAAATGGACGGACCTGTCCTGAATATTTAACTGAATATTGGTGGTCTTAAGTCAGGAGCCAGATTGTTAGATGTAAAGATTACGTCCACAAAGATTGGGTTGGTAGATGTTAATAAGAAAGCATCAAAACTCGGAGTAAAGTCTAACGGCGCAATGGCGATTGCCAACGCACAAAAACCACAAAGAATGCAAAGGCTGGTTTTATTTTTTGTCTGTTTTGCGGGTGCATGATGGCATGACTGATTAGGTTGTTGCACAACATGATGAGATTGTTGCAAGCGCATTTGCATGCCCATTGCATCAGCTGTCACCATAAAAACTGGCAACCAAGCGATTAATAAAACACATATCCATCTCTTCATTGATGTTAGGATAACCTTATATTGACCATAATTCAAGCACTAGTAATCAACACGCTTAAACAAAACACATGGTGCACTAGCCTTGAATCAATTGCCTATTCCGTCTATCCTAGCATTGAATTTTTACGTTAATCGCTGACATAGGCAAAAACCTTTATTAACGAGACCTTTCTTAATGTTAACAGTTGCGGGTATTACAGATGATTTAGGCGTACTCGCTTCAGCGATTATTGCTATCCGCATCGGTATGAACGACGAAATGAAAGCACCTGCAAATCAACAAGTTACAGATTGGTTGGATATGATCATGTTGGAACACATTGAAAATAATGAAGACTCACCGCTGGCAGAAGAGGTCATGTGTGAATGCACGGGTACGACTCGCGGCAAGATTTATGATCTTGTGGAACAAGGGTATAATCTTGAAGCGATTTCACGAAAAACAGGCGTGAACACTGGCTGTGGCGGATGTGAGTCTGATGTAGAAAATTTTATTGAAGCACTGGAAGCGATTAAGAAAGGGTGACCATGGATTGGAAAATATTTGCAACGATTTTTGCTTCTGTATTCATTGCAGAACTAGGCGACAAGACACAATTAGCAACCATGCTATTCGCCGCCGATAAGGAAGTGAGTACGCTAACTGTTTTTTTCGCAGCCTCGCTTGCGCTGATTGTAGCCACTGCTCTAGGCGTATTAGCGGGTTCCGTCCTGACATCGTATATCAATGAAAAACATCTACACATTACTGCTGGTATAGGCTTTATCCTAATCGGTGCTTACACCCTTTACCATGCCTAATCGCATCGATCACTTAACACACACTCATGAATAGCGAACATCAATGACTTGAAACTCGCCATCGCCTTTGGGCGTTTGAACGGTTATAACATCGCCAATGCTTTTACCACGGATGGCTTTCGCTAGTGGTGATACCCACGAGATATAACCTTTATTTGGGTCAATTTCATCCTTACCTACAATGCGATAGGTGTGTTCACTATCGTCGACCAAATTAAAAAGTGTCACCCAAGCACCAAAAAACACTTTTTCAAGATGCTGCTGCTCTTTACTATCCACAATCACAGCAAAATCCATGCGCTTCATCAAATGTCGGCAGCGACTATCAATTTGGCGCAAACGCCGTTTACCATAGATATAATCACCATTCTCACTGCGATCACCATTACTAGCAGCCCAAGTAACGGTTTTAACCACGGTAGGCCGTTCTACTTTATAAAGCGCATGAAACTCAGCTTGCAACGCAGCAAAGCCTTCAGGGGTTATATAATTCTTTTCGTCAGTGACAGCCATCAATATCTTTTCTATGAGCGGAGTTTTTGAGTACTGCTTTGTGGGTCTTTATCCTAGCCAGCACATGATCACAAAACAGTATCTAGCGATATAAAATTAGTGGGTTCGATTAATAACACAGATCAGCATTTATCCAGGTTGTCTCATCATTAATGACAGCAACTGCCATTTGATTAACGCATTCTAACGCATTGACTGATCATTATAATCTATCCGATGCCTACCTGTTTTAATTCCCATTGCCAAGCATGTGCCACGATGGTGTCAAGCTGTGTGAAACTTGGTGCCCAACCCAAGGTATGACGTGCTTTTGTTGCATCCGCCACAAGGCTTGCAGGGTCGCCCTCACGACGTGGCCCATCAACGACTTTCACTACTTTTCCTGTCACGCGTTCTACCGCACGAATCACCTCTTGCACTGAAAAACCAGCGCCATTACCTAAATTAAAGCGGTTACTTTTACCGTTCTTCACTAGATAATCTAAGGCCAACAAATGGGCTGAACACAAATCAACAACATGAATGTAGTCACGCACGCAAGTGCCATCAGGCGTGCAGTAATCTCGACCAAATACATTGATATTTGCTCTTCTACCAGAAACAGCCTGTAGGATAAGCGGTATCAAATGCGTTTCAGGGTCGTGACGCTCACCCAACTGTCCATCAGGGTCAGCACCTGCAGCATTAAAGTAACGCAGACAAATAGACTTTAAACCAAATGCTTTATCATAATCTTGCAGTATTTTTTCAATCATTAGCTTAGATTGGCCATAAGGGTTCAATGGTGATGTTCGATGCTGCTCATCAATCGGCACATAATCAGGCTCACCAAAAATCGCTGCTGTAGATGAGAAGATAAAGCGCTTAATGCCATGCTTGACCATGGCATCTAATACATTAAGCGTGTTGGTGACATTATTGCGATAATATAAATCTGGTCTATTAACTGACTCCCCCACTTGAATAAAAGAGGCAAAATGCAACACTGCATCAGGCTGATAACTTGAAAATGTAAAGTCGAGTGTTGAAACGTCAGCAAGATCACCGTGAACAAACGCACCGCCAAGCACCGCATCACGATGCCCACTTGATAAATTATCAAATGTCAGCACTTCATGCCCTTCTGAAAGCAACATCTTGACCATATGTGAACCAATGTAACCCGCACCACCAACAACTAAAACTTTCATCTCATCACCTTTAATTTAATCTTTCATCCATCTATTCATCTAAGATGATTGGATATAACGGCATTTCTTTCTTTAATACAAAGCCATGGAAAACAGCTAGAGTGTACCTTTTTAACTAGCGCATTGAAATGCTAATACCTTGTTTAGAACATAGGGTGACTACAACCAAGCAAGAATACGCACCAAACGTTCTGATTAATCACATTGACCAAGCTGAAACGGGTACCAGCTAAGCTCGTATTAATTTAGTCATTATCGGCATGGCCATACCCACTCTTAACGCCACCTCACTGGTTTTGTTAAAGTGGTGCGCTCCTTCAAGCTGCGCCCTTGCTGTCACGACTTTAACTGATTCGATAGATTGGTATGTGATGCCAGAAATTGGAAAGCATTTTTGGTTTTAAGGTATTGCGTTTGAATTCTCGTGTTCATCATGAAATTCACCAGCTTTTAACTTAACGCGAGCGGATTTGTTTAGCTAAGACAAATCCGCTTTATACAACCATCTGTTTTATATAACAAATAAATACCGTTTATGATTATTTCTGGAAGTTCAAGCAGGCTAGATTCTTAGTAGCGCATGACTGTTTTGAAAGGTGATTTAGGTGGTACTTACATCAATCAAAAATAGGCTTAACCAGTCAGCAACAATACAAGGGCTTTCATTTTTATTGTTAATTGTTTTAGATGTTGGCCTTTTTATTAGTGGTTGCCACCTGAAGTTGGACAGTGATTTTTATCACCTTAACCAGTTTGCTGGTTTTGGTTGCTTAGGTACGAGGATCGTGCTGCTTAGTTTTACTCACCTGCTGTCGTGTTTAAGGTATGTGTTTTAGTTTAGTAAGTACACCAACTAAAACACAATACAGCAACGCATGCTTGACAGTCCTCATTAATCACTTTGATAATCTGGCAGTAAATTTGATACTGCAAAGAGAGCCTTATGGATAAATGGCCAGCAATGAGTGTCACGATACGATGCTTAAATCAGATTTTTTGCTTTGCGCATTATGTCGATTCGCGGTTGGCCATCACTTGTTTAAGTTGATTATTCGCGATAAGTACTAGCGATTATCACGCTGTCGTTTAGAATAATGCCATGTCCCTTATACAACCTAAACAACTCATCCTTTGCGCGACAAGTCGCCTTGCGCGTAGCTTGCAGATGGTCCAACAGCGAGCGCATATTGAACGTGGCGAAACACAATGGGAAATGCCATCAATCATCACGCTTGCTGAATGGTTAGACAACACCATAGAAACGGCTATTTTGATGGGTGAGATAGATGCGAACACAATACCCATACACGCTTTAAGCCCCAGCCAAGAAGGATTGTTATGGGAACAAAGCATACAAGCTTCACTTAAAAATAATGCCGCTGCTACGTTATTTGACACGTCGGGTTTAGCCAGCGCGGCGATGGAAGCCCATCGTTTATTAACCGAGTGGCGTTTACCGTTAACCCCCGAAGAGGCCACAGAAGAAACCTTACAGTTTTTAGCATGGCGTGAGCAATTTCAACAGCGCTGCAAGCAAAGTAACGTATTAGATCGTGTGCGTTATGAGGCTTGGCAAATCAGTTGTTTGCAAAAGGATGCGGGGCAATTGCCCACTCAGATTCAACTGGCTGGTTTTGATCGCATTCATCCGCATTTGCAAAAATTAATCCAGGTTTTGGAAAATCGTGGTGTTATCGTTAGCAAGCACCTCCTTACCTGGCCACAACCGCAACAACTGGTGCACATCAGCCTCAGCGATCAAGAAACCGAGTGTCGCGCCGCCGTGGCTTGGGCACAGCATCAACTAGCAAAACATGCGCATGCCAAACTAGCTATTGTGGTACCTGCATTAGAAACATTAAGGCCGATGCTGTCCGCATTACTCGATGATGTATTTCACCCCGAAACTGCCGCGCCAGCCAACGCTGAGCGCTTGCGCTGTTATGACTTCAGTTTAGGAATCGCCTTATCCAGCTTACCCATCATTAGCTCAGCACTAAATTTACTGCGTTTTGCTTGGCAAAAACAAACCGTGCTTCAAAGTGAGATTGCTTCTTTGTTACATAGTGCTTATTGGTCTAAGAGCATTAGTGAAAGTGACGCGCGTGCCAAACTCGATGCACGCATGCGCCAAGATTGTCCATTAAGTTTAACTTCACATCAGTTTATGCGCTTTATACACCATGCATGTGAGGGTGAACATGCCTTAGCGCTAACTGGTTTACTAGCTGACAGCAAAGCACTAATCGGTGTAGCTCAAGACCACGGGCGCTTTGAAAGCCCTGCACAATGGGCTGAAATCTTTATGGCTGCGCTAGACAAAACCCATTGGCCAGGCGAGCGTGTTATTTCGAGTCATGAACACCAAGCAGTAGAATCGTTTAAAAAAGTCTTACAAGAATTGGCTAGCTTAGCGCCATTAACAACGAATATGAGTGCGGGTGAGGCGATTAAACGCTTGACGCAACTGTGTAAAAATCAGATTTTTCAGCCTGAGCGCAAAACACAGCCTGCCATCCAAATCATGGGCATGTTAGAAGCAAGCGCTGAACCTTTGGACGGAATTTGGGTAATGGGTATGAATGACCACGTTTGGCCGCCGATTGCACGCCATAACGCCTTGCTGCCCTCCCATCTTCAGCGACATGCAAAAACCCCTAACGCCAGCAGTGAAGTGCAAGCTACATTTGCCTTATCCATACACCAACGCTTAATCAAAAGTGCCAAACAAGTAACCTTTTCAAGTGCAGAAAAAGAAGGTGAACGGGCGCTACGCGTCAGCCCATTAATGCACGGCATTCCAACACTAGCAACAGCACCAGCCGTCAGCCAAACCCTTGCAGAAACACTAGCGCAAGCGGCAACCAAAGAATGGCAATGGTTAGACGATTCCCTAGCGCCAGCAGTCAACGCAGGCGAACATATTGGTGGTGGAACAGGCCTACTAAAAGCGCAAGCGATTTGTCCTGCATGGGCGTTTTATCAATATCGTCTAAATGCGAGAAAACTCGGCGAACCAGTTAATGGTTTAGATGTAATGGAGCGCGGCAATTTGGTTCATGCGGTTTTAGCCCAGTTTTGGACTGGCCGTAGCCAAGCACAGTGGCAAGATATTATTCCAGACACCTTAAAAACCAACTTGTTTACAATTGCAGAAGATGTGCTCGCCAGCTTTAATCATGCGCGTAATGGTGTGCTTTCAGACACTTTTTTACGGTTAGAAGCGGCACGCTTAACTAAGCTAGTCTTTGCTTGGCTAATCGAAGTGGAAATGCTTCGTCCTCAAGGTTTTAGCGTGCAGGCTTGTGAGCAGGAATACAAGATTGAAATTGAAGGCATCACCATTAAGCTCGTGATAGACCGTATCGACCAATTAGATGACAATCGATTAGTCGTCATTGATTATAAAACAGGACAACAATTAGATTATAAAAACTGGGGGCAAGACAATATTACCGAGCCGCAACTACCCATTTATGCCGCCTTTGTGCTACAGGATAAAGATAGCGAAATCGGTGCAGTGTGTTATGCCAAAGTGCGGCCTGCAGATAATGCCTTTGTTGGGATTGCAGCGGCGGAAAATCTCATCCAAGGAGCCACTGTTTTTGATCATCGCTATGGTCGAAACGCTTTTGATGAAGCGCGTTTTCCTGATTGGAAAAGCATCATTCAACATTGGAAAAAGCGGATTACTGCAACCGCTATTAGCTTAAAAAACGGAGATGCAGCAGTAACTTTCGCGCTTGAAAAAGAGTTGGCCTATTGTGATGTCATCCCATTACTACGCCTACCTGAGCGACAGTTACAGTATGAACGACAACAATTAATGCAAGGTAAAGCATGAAGCAGGAAAACATCACATTGTCGGCAACATTACTGCAAGAAGATCGCCTAAGTCGTGAGCAAGCGCTGACGCATGATTCGTTTATCGTAGAAGCGCCAGCAGGTGCTGGCAAAACGGAATTACTGACGCAACGGTTTTTGAAATTATTACAAACTGTTGATTCACCTGAAGAAATCATTGCCATCACTTTTACTAATAAAGCGGCTTCAGAAATGAAATCCCGCATTATGGATAGTTTGCAAATGGCAGCTGATGGCGTCCTGCCCGCACAATCGCATAAACAAGTCACATTTGAATTGGGTAAAAGCGTATTAGCACGCTCGGCAGCACGCAACTGGCATCTGCTCGATACACCTTCGCGTTTACGAATTTATACCATTGACTCTCTCAGCGCCAACTTAGCTCGACAAATGCCATTGCTAAGTCGTTTTGGCACACAGCCAAGTGTGCGTGATGACCCAAGACCGCATTATGAAGAAGCCGCTATACGCGCGATTGAGCAACTTGAGGATGCTCAATATGGCGGCATCGTGCACGATGCGTTGCACTACTTTGACAACGACACTTACAAACTAACCCAATTATTAGCTGATATGTTAGCCAAGCGTGACCAATGGTTGCTTTATACGCAAAACGCACACACTGCAGAGGACGCTGAAGCAGCATTAGCTAGCATGGTTAGTACGGATATTCAAATAGCATCAGATTTGCTATCGGCACATTATCAGCAAGAATTAATGCCAATCGCACGCTTTGCCGCCAGTCAACTAACCGAAAACAATACCATACACCGATTATTAGATTGGCATGAAACACTCAAGGCGGACACAAGGCATTTGCCTCAATGGCAAGCACTATCTGACCTCCTGTTAACAAAAGATGGTCATTTACGAAAACGCCTAGATAAAAACATAGGCTTGCCTACCACTGCTGAAACGAAACCCTATAAAGACGCATTATTAGCCATCATTGATTCGCTCCATCAAACCAATGGTGCGGTAGAAAAAATTGCTCGCTTACGCTGTCTACCGAGCCCTGAGCAAGATGGCAACACGTGGCAAATGATTGCCACACTAGCAAAATTACTCCACATTGCTGTTGGTGAATTGTGGTTAGTTTTTCAAGCTCATGGTGAAGTAGATTTTGTTGAAATCTCGCAACGTTCACTATTAGCTTTGCAGGATATGACAGGCAACACGACTGACTTAGCGCTGAAATTGGATTATCGCATTCAACACTTATTAGTAGATGAGTTTCAAGATACCAGCCCATCACAAATCCAATTAATTCAAGCACTGACACGCGGCTGGCAAAAAGAAGATGGGCGCACGCTCTTTTGTGTTGGCGACCCAATGCAATCTATCTATCGCTTCCGTAAAGCGAATGTTGGACTATTTTTACATGTAGCCCAAAATGGCATTGGCAATATTGCACTAAAATCATTGAAATTATGGCGCAACAATCGCTCGACTCCGCCTGTCGTGGAGTGGATCAATCATGCTTTTGAGCACATTTTTCCACAAGAAGACAGTATTAAACGTGGCGCTATTCGGTACCGCCCTTTTGTTGCAACCAAAGCGGGCGAGCCTTTTGCAGGGGTTAGCGTACATGCCATGTTGAATGAAAAAATAAATGCTAATGACGAAGAAAATAATGAAGATGGACCAGTAACAGATATTCGTCAGTTAGAAGCAAATACGATTATTGAGATTATTCAAAAAACGAGAGCACATCAATCATCGGCAAAAATTGCAGTTTTAGTGCGTGCACGTAGTCATCTAACTGCTTTAGTGACTGAAATACGACGCAACCACCCTACCTTAAGCTTTCAAGCAGTTGAAATTGAAGAGCTAGTAAATCGTCAAATCGTGCAAGATTTATTGTCGCTTAGTTACGCACTGCATCAACGTGCTGACCGTGTGCATTGGTTAGCCATTTTACGAGCACCATGGTGTGGATTGACATTGGCAGACTTACACGCATTGGTTGCTAATGATCGATCAAGCACCGTCATGGAGTTGATGCAAAATGAAGATCGAGTGCAAAGCTTAAGCGAAGACGGTCAGCAACGTTTATTGCATGTACGCGATGTGTTGACAGAAGCTTTAGCTTCAAAAGGACGCATGTCTGAGAGCCGCTGGCTACATGGCATATGGTTGATGCTGGGTGGAGCCGCGTGCCTATGGGACGCTGCTGATGTAAGGGATGTTCAAGCCTTTTTTACTTGGATTCAACAGTTAGAAAATACTGGCCAATTTTCACTGCAACAGCTTGCATCAGAGGTGGAGAAGCTATATGCCGCGCCCGACGCAAGAGCCGACGACACACTACAACTAATGACCATTCATAAATCCAAAGGCTTGGAGTTTGACACGGTGATTTTACCTGGCCTAGATCGCAAAACAGGCGGTAGTGAACAGCCATTATTACTTTGGGAGCAGCTCACACCAGAACACACTGCCCATGAGATTGATGAACTAGGCTTAGTCGTTGCACCTTTTATACCCAAAGGGAGTGCAAGCAAGTCTGCTGATTGCGTCACCCCGTATGACTATTTAAAAATGTTAGAAAAAGAACGTGCTGCATTGGAAGACGCGCGTGTGTTGTATGTCGCGGCCACCCGAGCTGAACGTTGTTTACATTTACTCGGAGCGGCTAACGTTAATAAAGCTGGTGAAATTAATGCCCCCAAGCATACCTTTTTAGATATGGTGTGGCCAATTGTTCATGAACAGTTTAATGCAGAAAATGCGATTAAACCGAACGCCCCCATCCCAAACGCTGGTACTCAAAGGGAAAGATTAGCTAATTTAGCCAATTTTAAACCGCAGCTTATCCGCTTAAATGAAGTAAAGACTCCCAGTATTTTTGTCCAATTTAAATCAAGCAATACTTTTAGCAACGAGAAAAAGCAAGACAATCATGCTGTTTTAGATGCAGATATCGGCACTTTAACGCATTTATATTTAGAGCTAATCGCCAGTAGTGAGATACAAAGCTGGACTGCCGCGCGTATCAATCGTTTAGAAAGTGCGATGCAACGCTGGTTTAAGCAAAAAGCTTATGCTAACAATATCAGCCAAGCAGCCGCAAAACGCGTGCGCGATTTATTACTCACCACAATACAAAGCAAACAAGGTCAGTGGGTTTTGCAAGCAAGAACAAATGCAACAAGCGAACTCGAAATTTGCGCCATTATTGCACAATCGGTTGAGAAAAAAATAATCGACCGTACCTTTGTTGATGAAGGGGTCCGTTGGGTGATTGATTACAAATCAATTGCGCTTAATCCTGACATAGCAGAAGCCGACTTAGTCTCAACTGCCATGCAATATCAAGCACAATTAGATGCATATGCGGCTTTATTTAAACATCAAGACCACCCAATACAAAAAGCCATTTTCTTTGTAAGCATCGGCAGACTGATTAAGCTTGATTAGCACATAGATTCACTGTCCTGCTACAGCTTAATGAGGAGAATCTTCGCGACTAATATGCAAGGTCTGTGTTGGAAAGGCAATCTCAGCGCCATGCTGATGAATAATAGCTGCAATTTTCAATAAGACATCTTGTTTAACTACATGAAACGCCTCCCAAACCGTGGTGTGCGAAAAGGTGTAAATAAAGAAATCTACCGATGAAGCATTAAAGGCATTGAAACTGACAATTAATGTTTTAGACGTATCAATATCCGCATGATTTTGTAGCATGGCTTTAACCTCGGTCACAATACCTGCCATCAAATGGATGTCTTGATACCGAATGCCGATTGTTTCTTTAATGCGCCGATTGGTCATACGCGAAGGATTCTCAACCACAATCGTGGTAAAAATAGAGTTTGGAACATAAATGGGATTTTTATTAAAACGGCGGATTTGGGTATAGCGCCAACTAATTTTCTCAACTGTACCCTCAATATCTTTATCAGGAGAGCGTATCCAATCTCCCACGATAAATGGCCTGTCAGTGTAAATGGTTAATCCACCAAAAAAGTTAGCCAAAATATCTTTTGCGGCAAAACCAATCGCAATACCACCAATTCCACCAGCCGCTAACAAACCAGAAACACTAAACCCCAGTGTTTGCATTAAGGTCAACATAGTCCCAACAAAAACAATTAAATGTCCTAATTTTGAAAGCGCATCAATCGTCGTCCGATCAACAGTCTCGCCTCGCGATTGCTGTTGAACCAAGTAACGATAACTAGCTTCAGTGATTAAGCGCCAGAAAAACCAAGCAAACGCAATGGCAATCGCAGCATCTCTGATAATGGGGGTCAGCTCAAAAAATTCACTCTCTGTTTGATTACCAATGACTTTCAACACAATTGAAATACCCACAATCCATATCACCATTGGTAATGGTTTGGATGCGGAAACTACAAAAGTATCGTCCCAAAAACTGCTTGTCATCTTTGAAGCTTTAATCAATTTCCTAAAAACAAAAGCAACAATAAAATGCAGTAATAAGGTCGCAATAGAAACACCGACTATTTTAATAATCCAAAGCTCATTCAACCCAAAAGCCGCTAAACTTTTCATCATGTGATCCATTGCAATACTCCTAAAATTAACGCATGTTAATATAACACAGCTACAGAAAGCATTCACATCACAACTGGTTAGCAATGGTGTAAAATCGTAGTTGAAATCCCAGCATAACTAACCTCATTAGCTAAGAGCAAGTCGATTAATGAAACTATTTTCCCATCTTTACGAGCGCGTCATGCGCTGGTCAAAAAATCCAAATGCGCCGTGGTATTTAGGTCTGTTAAGTTTTGCTGAATCTGCTTTTTTTCCTGTTCCGCCTGATGTAATGCTAGCACCTATGTGCCTTGCCAATCCAGAAAAGGCTTGGCGATTTGCATTCTTAACAACAGTAAGCTCCCTTATTGGCGGCTTGCTTGGCTATGCAATTGGCGCAACTGCATTTGAGCTCATTACGCCTTACTTGCAATCGAACGCGCACTATTGGGACGCCTTCTTAAATGCAGAGGCTTGGTTCAGCCAATGGGGTGTTTGGGCAATCTTTCTCGCTGGATTTTCACCCATTCCTTACAAAATATTCACGATTGCCGCTGGCGCTTTAGTCATGCCTATATTACCCTTCACCCTGGCCTCGCTCATCGGTAGAGGATTGCGATTTTTTATGGTGGCTGGACTCATGAAATGGGGTGGCGCCAGCATGGAAGCCAACTTAAAAAAATATGTCGACAGGATAGGCTGGGCAACCATCGCCTTAATCATCATCGCTATTTTGTTAAACAAACTCTTTTAAAATATCTTTTATCAGCTCAACGCGATGGTTAATATGACCTAACTCAACTGAGATACGTAACTTTTCTGGACCATTCATGCGACATCTTTTATCCCGTTGTAATAAATGAATCAACTTAAGCGGGTCAATATCCGCCTTAGGATTAAACTGCAATTGAATAGCGGCGTCCGATGCATCAATTTTGATAATACCCAAGGGTTTTGCGCTAATTCGTAATCGATGACATGCAATCAAAGCTTCTCCTGTTTCAGGAAGTAAGCCAAAACGATCAATCAACTCTTCTTGCATTTCGTCTAAAACTTCATCGTCTTCACAGTTAGCTAAGCGCTTATAAATCACCAGTCGCTCATGAATGTCAGGACAGTAATCGCTTGGTAACAATGCAGGCGTATGCAAGTTAATCTCAGTTGTAACCCCGAGCGGCGCATCTAAATCAGGCTCATGACCAGCTTTAAGTTGTTTCACAGCATGATTAAGCATATCAGAATACAGACTAAATCCAATCTCCTGCATTTCACCACTCTGACTATCACCAAGCAACTCCCCTGCACCACGAATCTCTAAATCATGCATCGCAAGATGAAAGCCTGCGCCAAGGTCTTCTAATAGCTGAATGGCGTCTAAGCGCTTTTGCGCCTGTGGTGTGATTTTTCGATGCGGGTCAGTTAGCAAATACGCATAAGCTTGATGATGACTACGTCCCACACGACCACGCAGCTGATGCAATTGAGCAAGGCCAAACATATCTGCCTTATTCATGATAATCGTATTAGCGGTTGGCACATCAATACCTGTTTCAATAATAGTAGTACAAAGCAATATATTGCAACGCTGCTGATAAAAATCACGCATCACATATTCCAGTTCACGCTCACGCAACTGGCCATGAGCAATCGCTATTCTTGCTTCTGGCAGGATTTTTTCAAGCTTTTCTTTTTGCACAAAAATCGTATCGACTTCATTGTGCAAGAAATACACCTGCCCACCCCGTTTAAACTCACGCATCACCGCTTCGCGAATGATGCCGTCCGAATAATCAGTATGAAACGTTTTAATTGATAATCGTTTTTGAGGCGGTGTTGAAATAACTGAAAATTCACGCAAACCTTCCATCGCCATGCTTAAAGTCCGTGGTATCGGTGTCGCTGTTAAGGTGAGCACATCCACTTCTGCGCGAAGCGCTTTCATTTGCTCTTTTTGACGGACACCAAAACGATGCTCCTCATCTAAGATAGCTAAACCTAAATTCTTAAATTTCACATCTTTCTGAATCAGTCGATGCGTACCAATCACAATATCAATCGTGCCATCAGCCAAACCTTTTAAGGCTTCTGCTTGTTCTTTTTTGGTTCTAAAACGTGAAATTTCAGCAATCTTAATTGGCCAATCGGCAAAACGGTCGCAGAAATTTTGATAATGTTGTTCAACCAACAAAGTAGTTGGCACCAACACCGAGACTTGTCGACCACCCATGACCGCAACAAATGCCGCACGTAAGGCAACCTCTGTTTTACCAAACCCCACATCACCACAGACCAATCTATCCATGGGTCGGCCTGATTGCATATCACCTATCACTGCCTCAATTGCCGATAGCTGGTCTGGCGTTTCCTCAAATGGAAAGCCTTCACAGAAAGCATCGTAATCTTTCAAACTCAGCTTAAACACATGGCCTTTACGCGCTGCGCGCTGCGCATATAAATTGAGTAGCTCAGCAGCCGTATCGCGAATTTGTTTGAGTGCTTTTTTCTTAGCTTTTTCCCATTGACCACTGCCTAAGCGATGTAGAGGTGCACTTTCAGGCGGCCCACCAGAATAACGAGAAATTAGAAATAATTGAGACACAGGTACATATAACTTATCGTCCCCGTGATATTCCAGCAGCAAGAATTCCGTCTCCCCCTCACCAAAGTCTAAATTTTGCAAACCTCGGTAACGTCCAACACCATGTTGCTCGTGTACCACTGGGTCATTAATGCGCAGCTCCGATAAATCTTTGAGCATCCCTTCAGTATTACGCGCTTTTTCCTTAACACGGCGGCGTTGCTGACGCACAGTAGAGGCGTAAAGCTCAGCTTCCGTAATCACCGCAACATCGCTGACAAAGCCAGTATGCAAACGAGAAACACCCAGCATAACTGGTGCATCACTTGCTTCAAATTCAGCCCATGTTTCACAAACTGGAATGATTAAGCCATGCTCGGCGAATAAATGCACAATGGTTTCACGGCGTCCCAAGCTTTCAGCGACAATCAAAATCCGCAATTTCGACTTTTTAATGTAGGCTTGCAGCTTATGTAATGGTTGGTCTGCACGTCTATCCACGTCCACCGCTGGCAAAAGCTTTTTACTGTCAAACTTGACGTTAATCAGTGGAAATTGTCGGGTTTTAGTGAAAAAAGCATCTACTTTGGTGAGCAAGACTTCTGGTGTTAACACTGGACGCTCAGCGTCATAAGCCAGTAGCTTATAACGCGAGTTGGCCTCATACCAAAAGGTTTGTGCCGCTTTATCCAAATCACCATGCGCACACACTACCGCTTGTTTGGGCAGATAATCAAAAATAGTCGCTGTTTCAGTAAAAAATAATGGCAAATACCATTCAATACCACCAGTAGCGTTACCCTTACTAACATCTTTATAAATTTTAGCGCGCTGCGGGTCACCTTCAAATCGTTCACGAAACTGACTTCTAAACAGCTCAATTCCGTCTTGATCAAGTGGGAACTCACGCGCTGGAAGTAATCGAATTTCAGGAACAGGATACAAACTACGCTGTGTATCTACGTCAAAAGTACGTATGGTTTCTATTTCATCATCGAATAAATCAATCCGATATGGCAATACCCCACCCATTGGAAACAAATCGACCAAGCCTCCGCGCACACTAAACTCGCCTGGGCTGATAACCTGAGAGACATGGTGATAACCCGCTTGTGCGCACTGATTCCTTAAGGCTTCAAGATCTAATTTTTGCCCTTTGTTAAGCATAAACGTATGTCCAGCCAAATAAGAGACTGGAGGCATTTGCAATAATGCTGTCGCAATAGGCACAATCACAATGTCAAAATTATTTTGACTAATTTGATAAAGCGTTGATAAGCGCTCTGAGATTAAATCAGGATGCGGAGAAAACACATCATAAGGCAACGTTTCCCAATCGGGCAATAAGTGCAAACTTAAATCAGGTGCAAAATAGGGTATTTCTTCAAATAATCGTTGCGCTTCAAACGCATTAGCAGTTAATACCACCAGTGGTTCTTTTGTTGTTTTTAAGCGACAAGCCAATGTTGCCAGTGATAGGCTGTCTAAACCATTAGCTGCATAAGTAAAACGTGCGGACTGACCAATAGGTGGAGGTGTTAACTGCATAAATGAGAATTAAAATGACTTGGTTTAGCGATGAATTTTGCCTATTATACTCTTATCAAAGACTCAACTTTAAAGTCAATTGAAAATTGAACACAAATCAATGATAAACCGTAGCAGCTTTACCACTTTGATTTCAACTGATGATTTCAATCCATGAAAGGTTTCGTGCTATGAATGATAAGCAACAGATAGCAAACCATGCTGCAAGTTATGTAAAAGACGATATGCTTGTTGGCTTAGGAACAGGCTCCACGGCAAACTTTTTTATTGAAGCGTTAGCCAGAAGACAGTTAGAAGAACACCTAAAAGTCACCACTGTTTCTAGTTCTAATATCAGCATGATTAAAGCGCAAAGCTTGGGCCTAAATGTCATTTCTTTGCAGCAGGTCAGCGCCATTGATTTATATGTTGATGGCGCAGATGAAATCACACCTGACTTAACTTTATTAAAAGGTCGTGGCTATGACCTCGTCATGGAAAAGCTGCTAGCCAAAGCTGCTCAACAATTTTTTGTAGTGGCTGATAAAAGTAAATTGGTCAATCGTATTGGCACAAATTTCGCCATTCCGATTGAAGTCATGCCACTTGCATGGCAATCGGTTAAAAATAGCATTGAAAAAGTAGGTGGTCGTGGCGAATTAAGACCGAACGCAGCAAAGGATGGCTTGTCTATTAGTGCCTATGGAAGCCTAATTCTCGACATGACTTTTGAACCCACAACATCTGGAGAAAATTTGAACCAGTTACTTAATAATATTCCTGGCATCATTGAACACGGCATTTTTCACCAACTTGCCAACGCTGTGTTTATCTCAGATGACGGCAATATAGAAGAAAAATGGCAATAGTTTTTTCGTTACCATTCAACCCTCATGTTTAGACTGAATCGCTTGCTCAACAGTATTTTTTTGGCTGGCTTACTCTGCCTCCTTTTGGCTTGTAGCAATCAAGATGCTTCCAATAACGATAAAAAGTCTGTCGGCACTTTTAAGCGCGATGCAAACGTCATTACTTTTGTCACCATTAACAGCCCCAATACCTACTACATTAACAGTGATAAAGAGTTTTCAGGCTTAGAATATGACTTAGCAGTTGCCTTTTCTGCCTATCTGGGCAATAAAAAACAAATTGAATTTATCGTTGTAGATAGCATTCAAAAAGTCATTGAAGCGCTTAAAACCAATCAAGCAGATATTGCAGCCGCCGATTTAACGGTGACCAAAGCTCGTCAAAAAGTCATTGACTTCTCAACGCCTTATCACACCGTACAACAACAAGTCATTTATAATAAAGACGTAACAAGCAATCCAGCAAAACAAATTAAACGCTTGGTTGGCAAAAAAATTGTCGTACCCGCATCCAGCAGTTTTGTCGAACGATTAAAAACGTATAAGAAGAAAAATCCCCAGCTCAAGTGGTTGGCACTAGAAGCAGCTCATTCAGAAAATATTTTAGAGAAAGTAGCTGATGGACAGATTGAGTACACCATTGCCGATGACCATTTAGTTTCTGTGTTAAAGAATTTCAACCCCAATCTAAATGTAGCGTTTCCATTCGGTCAGCCAGAGCATATCGCATGGGGATTTGCCAAGGGACACAAGCCAGAACTATTACGCCAAGCCAATGCTTTTTTTAACCAAATAAAAAAAGATGGCACATTACGAAATTTAATTGACCGCTATCACGGTAATAGTAAACGTCTAAAACCGTTGGACATTAACACCTTTTTAGCCCGTAGACATACCCGCTTACCACCGTACATAAAACTATTTAAAGAAGCACAAGAAATCACAGGTATCGATTGGCGCATGCTTGCTGCGCTGAGCTATCAAGAGTCACACTGGGATACGTTTAATACATCACCCACCAATGTCCGTGGATTAATGATGCTAACTGAGGCCACTTCTGATCGCATGGGTGTTAGCAATCGACTTGACCCTGCCCAAAGTATCCCAGCAGGCGCCAAGTATCTGAACTTAATGATAAACACAGTCCCATCCAGAATACCAGAACCCGATCGTACTTATATGGCGCTGGCTGCTTATAACATTGGTTATGCTCATGTTGAAGATGCGCGCGTACTGGCTCAACGACTGGGCCTCAACCCAAACTCTTGGGTTGATGTAAAAAAAGCCTTGCTGAAATTAAACGACCCAGAGTACTACACCAGCGCAAAGTATGGTTATTGCCAATGTGCGCAACCAATTATTTATGTCGAATCCATCCGTAGCTACTACAATATCCTGTCGCGTTTTGAACCAGCTCACGACAGTATTGATATGAATCCATATAAAATTGCTAGCAATGATTAAGCCGCTCTTCTGCTACTGACCCAACAACACTTTTGCTTAGTGCATCAGCGCGTAATGCTAGTTCTGCCACCCATATAAGCTTGTAACACAGCTGGAATCGTGACACTGCCATCAGCATTCTGATAATTCTCTAATACCGCAACTAAAGTACGACCTACTGCTAAACCAGAACCGTTTAAGGTGTGCACGAATTCAGTTTTACCCTCAGCGTTTTTAAAACGTGCTTTTAGGCGGCGGGCTTGAAACGCTTCACAATTAGATATAGATGAAATTTCACGGTAAGTATTTTGTGCTGGTAACCAAACTTCTAAATCGTAGGTCTTTGCAGCACCAAAGCCCATATCGCCAGTACACAAAGACATCACACGATATGGCAACTCAAGTGCTTTAAGAATATGCTCTGCATGGCCTACCATTTCGTCTAAAGCAGCATAACTAGTTTCTGGGTGCACAATTTGCACCATTTCCACTTTATCGAATTGATGCTGGCGAATCATGCCTTTTGTATCACGTCCGTAAGAACCAGCCTCCGAACGAAAACAAGGCGTATGTGCAGTGAGTTTTATTGGCAAATCATCTACAGCCACTATTGCATCACGCACGGTATTGGTTAACGTGACTTCTGAGGTTGGAATCAAATACAACTGGCTATCATTATGCTGAAGAGAAAATAAATCCGCCTCAAACTTAGGCAACTGTCCAGTGCCAATCAATGCGTCAGCATTGACCATATAAGGGGTATAGCACTCCTCATAACCATGTTTTTCTTGCGTATCCAGCATAAATTGCGCTAATGCACGGTGCAACTTAGCAACTTGACCACGCATTAAGGTAAAACGCGCACCAGACAATTGAGTGCCTGTATCAAAATCCAAGCCTAAGGGTACTCCCACATCTGTATGGTCTTTAATGTCAAAATCAAATGAGCGAGGTACACCAACTTGTCGCACCTCGATATTCTCCTGTTCAGAAACACCAACAGGCACACTAGGATGTGGGATATTGGGTAAATGCAACAATAGGTTTTGTAACGCTGCTTGAATCTCGGATAAACGTATTTCATCCGCTTTAAGCTGCTCACCCAAACCCGCCACCTCCTGCATAATTGCACTCGCATCTTCACCTTTAGCCTTGGCAATCCCAATTTGCTTAGAACTGCTATTGCGTTTGGCTTGTAACGCTTGTGTCCGCGTTTGAACTGCTTTTCGCTCAGCCTCCAATGCGGAAAAAGTGGCTGTATCAAAGTCAAACTGACGACTTTTCAATTGTGTAACAACAGCATCTAAGTCATTTCGAAGTGTTTGTATATCTAGCATTTACTTTTTCGCTTTACTTTCTTTTTGATTGAATGCCGCTTCATCCAAGGCTTTCAAGTGTTTTAGTTTTTCTGATATTTTACCTTCCAAACCGCGTGGTGTGGGCTGATAAAACGTGATTGGCTCTAAATCATCAGGGAAATAATCTTCACCAGCGGCATAAGCATCTGGCTCATGATGCGCATAACGATAGGCTTTACCATAATCTAAAGCCTTCATCAGCTTGGTTGGCGCATTGCGTAAATGCAAAGGCACTGGTCGTGACTTGTCTTGGCCTACAAACGCTTTGGCTTGATTATAGGCATGATAAGCGGCGTTGCTTTTCGCGGCCACAGCAAGATAAATAACCGCATTAGACAAAGCTAACTCCCCCTCAGGAGAGCCCAATCGTTCATAGATTTGACAAGCTTCTAGCGCCATCGTCTGCGCCCGCGGGTCGGCAATCCCAATATCTTCGACCGCCATCCGCACGATGCGCCTGCCTAAATACAAAGGGTCTGCACCACCGTCTATCATGCGTAAAAACCAATACAAAGCGGCATCTGGATTAGAACCGCGCACTGATTTATGTAACGCCGAGATTTGATCATAAAAGGCTTCACCGCCTTTATCAAAGCGACGCATTTTGCTCGCCATCGTCGTTTGTAGAAAAGCTTCATCAATTTCACCAACACTAGCCCCTTGCGCGGCATTAAACAGACTCTCGGCAAAATTTAATAATCGCCTTGCATCTCCATCAGCATAACTTAACACTTGCTCCAACACCGCTGGTGTTAAGGCAATATCTGCAGCGACTAATAATCTCGCCCGCTCTAATAATTCCGCCAACTCTGGCTCAGATAGCGCACTCAACACAAACACTTGCGCTCGGCTTAATAACGCACTATTGACTTCAAAAGAGGGGTTCTCAGTCGTCGCCCCAATAAAAGTAATCAAACCGCTTTCAACAAAAGGTAAGAAGGCATCTTGCTGACCTTTATTAAAGCGATGCACTTCATCCACAAACAAAATCGTTTTACGCCCAGCCTGTTGTAAGGTATGCTCTGCACGTTCCACGGCCTCACGAATATCCTTAATACCAGAAAGAACGGCAGAAATCGGAATAAAAGCTGCTTCAGCTGTATTGGCAATTAAGCGAGCTAAGGTCGTTTTACCAACCCCAGGCGGCCCCCATAAAATCATAGAGGGCAACTTTCCAGATTCAAAAGCCAATCTAAGCGGCTTGTTAGGCCCTAACAAATGGGACTGACCAACAACTTCTGCAAGCGTTTTAGGCCGCAATAATTCAGCTAAGGGCGCATCTGGGGTAGTCGCTTCAAATAAGCTGTTCACCGCTTAACCTATCAAAAATAAAAGCACATTGTAATTGAGGCAAGTGACAATCAGCAAATTTGACTTACTCACCAACAACATCCACACCTGCTGGCATTTTAAACAAAAAGGTTTCTAACCGCAGACGAGGATTACGTTCTACATGCTTAAAAGCAATTGCAGTGGTGTGCTTAAAGCTATCCACCATTTCCATGTAACGCAATTCACCCTCTTTAAAACCGATATAAATGCGCTCAAAACCACCGTTCTCTTCTTTGGGTAGCGCTTGCACCCATTCAACACCACTTTCTAACATTGGGCGTTTAATGTTTTTAAGATTAAAATTTTGATCAACGCCATCACCACCCGCAAGTAATGCAGCTGGCGTCATACCCACCGCTTGATCTAGGCTTCGAATCGTCACCTGCTCCAACTCAGTATCCAACAAAAAAACATCTTTACCATCACTGATAATCTGTTGTTCGTAGGGCTTATTGTAATCCCATCTAAATTTATTCGGCCTATCAAGCTGCATTTTGCCTTCGACTTCCTGCACAATATTGCCTTGCGCATCTTTGACCGTTTGGTGAAAAGCCGCACGCATCGAATTCGTATTGCGATAAAAAGCATTTAAAGCTGCCACTCCATCAGCCCACGCCTGGGTTGTCACAAAAAAGCCAAGAACAAGTCCTAATAGTTGATGCTTCATTTGTTTGATTGATTCCTTTTTTGACTAATCATCATTTTTAACCAACACCTCGCGACTACCATTGCTTTGCATTTCAGAAACCAAGCCAGCACGCTCCATGTCCTCAATTAATCGCGCAGCACGGTTATAACCGATGCGCAACTGACGTTGTACCGATGAAATGGATGCACGTCGGCTCTTAAGCACAATGGACACCGCTTCATCATATAACTCGTCTTTTTCTCCGCCACCATCACTATACTCACCGGTTTCCGCACCACCTTCAGTTTCATTGGTAAGAATACCTTCAATATAGTTGGGTTCGCCCTGCGCTTTTAGGTGATTAACCACCGCATGCACCTCTTTATCACTAACAAAAGCACCATGCACGCGTTGCGGGTAACCTGACCCAGGTGGCATATACAACATATCACCCTGCCCTAGTAGCGTTTCAGCGCCCATTTGATCGAGGATCGTGCGCGAATCGATCTTACTTGATACTTGAAATGAAACACGAGTAGGCACATTGGCTTTAATCAAACCAGTAATCACATCTACCGACGGCCGCTGAGTCGCTAAAACAAGATGAATTCCGCAAGCGCGTGCTTTTTGTGCTAAGCGAGCAATCAGCTCTTCTACCTTTTTACCAACCACCATCATCAAGTCAGCCAACTCATCAATCACCACTACGATCATCGGCAGCTCCTGTAGAGGCTCAGGATCATCTGGTGTGAGGCTAAACGGATGTGGAATTTTCTCACCTGCTTTTTCTGCTTCCTTAATTTTTTGATTAAAACCCGCTAGATTCCGCACACCAACCATAGACATCAGCTTGTAGCGGCGCTCCATTTCTGCCACACACCAGTTCAGCGCATTGGCTGCTTGACGCATATCCGTCACCACTGGTGCCAGCAAATGTGGAATGCCCTCATATACCGACAGCTCTAACATTTTAGGATCAATTAAAATCATCCGCACTTCGCTGGCATCGGCCTTGTAAAGCAAACTTAAAATTAACGCATTAATCGCCACTGATTTACCAGACCCAGTCGTACCCGCTACTAATACATGTGGCATCTTGCCCAAATCAGCCACCACTGGTAAGCCAGCAATATCTTTACCCAGCGCAATCGCCAGTTTTGAATGCATATCCGCGTAAACTTTACTCCCTAAAATTTCCGTCAAAAACACAATTTGACGTTTAGGGTTAGGTATCTCCAACCCCATATAACTTTTTCCAGGAATCGTTTCGACCACACGCACACTCATCACGGATAGCGCGCGAGCCAAATCTCTAGCTAGGTTGGTAATTTGACTGCCTTTGACACCTGGCGCAGGATTTAACTCATATCGAGTAATCACAGGACCAGGCTGTGCCGATAACACATTAACTTCAATTCCAAAATCCGCGAGCTTACGTTCGATTAAGCGAGAGGTGAACTCCAGGGTCTCACCTGATGGCAACTCCACTTTATTGTTAGCCTGGTCCAACAAATGCAGAGGTGGCAAATGCTCATCCGACTCAAAGAGTGGCACTTGCTTCTCCTTCAACACTCGATCGCTTTTGACCACCTCAATTTCAGCTGGCCTGATTTCAATCGGCGACCGATCTTCCGTCCGTTTACGCTCGTTCATCACAAACTCAGCACGCTTTTGTTCTACAACTTTACCTACTCTACGGTCTTGCCAATCATGATATTTGGCATCAACCCACTCATAAGTCAAGATTAAAGCAGCACCGAGCTTCTCTGTCATCATTATCCAAGACCATCCCGTGAACAGACTAAAACCGACTGCAAAAAGCAACAACAACACCATGGTTGACCCAGCAAAAGCGAACATACTGCGCAACAAGCCATCAACAGATTGCCCAAGAATACCGCCAGCCGCATCAGGCAAAGTGGCTGGAAAACTGATTAAATGGCCTGCTTCCAAGGCGCTAGATGCAATCAGCAACAGCCCAAAACCAATCATATTCACTGCTAAAAATGGGCGCTCTTTCTCTTCGGTTTCAATTTGTTGATACATTAACCAAATGGTAAAAAAAGCAAGTATGACCAACCACCAAGCCGAAAAACCAAAGACATTCAACAAAATATCAGACAAGATAGAGCCTACTTTGCCGCCTGCATTTTGTACCAAGCGATCCGTACTAGACAGATAAAACCATGACGGATCTTCAGAATGATAAGAACCAAGAATGACGGCAAGATATAACCCAATTAAGACCAAAGACAACCACCACGCCTCACGAATTAGCCGCATATGATGCAGCTGCTTGGCGCTTTTAGGTGCTTCAACTTTTTTTTCTACTTTCGCCGTATCGGCTGAGGAATTTTTTTTAAAAAACAATCTGTTAATACCTTCAATGAAATAAGGATAAATGCATCATGATTATAACAAAACCTACTCAGGTTGAACGCATCTAAATCGACCATCACCATCATGACCAGCCTAATAATGAACAATAATAAACAACAATGGACAAATGACATCTATACAAACAATCAAAAATGACAACAAAGCTATTTTAAAAAGAGTTTATTGCTGCTTGCTCTTTAAATAAGCGCACTGCGTCACTATAATACCAATATCAACCCCAATTTTAAGAAAGTCATCAAATGTCGACCAAACACGCAAAGTTACTCATATTAGGTTCTGGCCCAGCAGGCTACTCTGCTGCAGTATATGCCGCACGTGCCAACCTTAACCCAGTGCTAATCACTGGCATAGCGCAAGGTGGTCAACTCATGACGACAACAGAAGTGGATAACTGGCCAGCTGATGCAGACGGTGTCATGGGTCCAGAGCTGATGGCGCGTTTTGAAAAACATGCCGCTCGCTTTAATACAGAAATGATTTTTGATCATATTCACACCACCCATCTAAAAGAAAAACCGATTCGTTTAGTAGGCGACTCTGGCGAATACACCTGTGATTCACTCATTATTGCCACTGGCGCCTCAGCTAAATACCTTGGCATACCGAGTGAAGAGGCATTTTCAGGTAAAGGTGTTTCCGCCTGCGCTACTTGCGACGGCTTTTTTTACAAAGGGCAAGATGTGGCGGTAATCGGCGGCGGCAATACCGCTGTTGAAGAAGCACTCTACTTGGCTAACATCGCCAACAAAGTCACCTTGGTACATAGACGTGACACCTTCAAAGCTGAAGCGATTTTGGTCGATAAATTAATGGAACGCGTTAAAGAGGGTAAGGTTGTACTAGAAACCTTCCAAACACTAGATGAAGTATTAGGTGATCATATGGGTGTCACTGGGATGCGTTTAAAAAGCAGTAAAGATGAATCAACCAAAGAAATTGAATTAAAAGGCGTCTTTATTGCCATTGGTCACAAACCGAATACCGATATCTTTGAAGGCCAACTGGAAATGGAAGGTGGCTACATCGTCACTCAAACTGGTCGTCAAGGCAACTTTACCGCCACCAGCATAGCGGGCGTTTTTGCCGCTGGCGATGTACAAGACCACATTTACCGTCAAGCAGTCACCAGCGCGGGTACAGGCTGCATGGCTGCGTTGGATGCAGAGCGCTATCTAACAAGTTTAGAATAACTTTAACAAACAATAAACGCTCTAAGACAACATGAACTGGAGCGTTTTTAATCTGCTCACCATTTTGTGGCGAATGCCAAATGTGCAATAATGCCAACCTCTCAGGATTCATCATACGCAATCCCCATTACCAAAGTATCATAAAAAAGATCAGCGACCAGCAACGCATGCGCTTGCTTAAATGGCCTTCAGATGATGCTTTGGATTGACCGTTTTTGTTAGGAACTTCAATGTTTAACTACAGCAACCACGAAATTAAAACCAACTTACTCAGCGGATTAACCGTTGCGTTGGCCATGGTGCCTGAGGCAATTGCTTTTGCATTAATTGCCCATGTCTCGCCATTAACTGGCCTTTATGCGGCATTTATGATTTGTCTCATCACATCTGCCATGGGCGGTCGCCCTGGTATGATTTCTGGCGCGACAGGTGCTTTAGCAGTTGTCATGGTGGCCTTAGTTGTGCAACATGGTGTGGCGTATTTATTTGCGACGATTGTGCTAATGGGTTTGTTCCAAATACTGTTTGGCGTCGCCAAATTAGGCAAGTTTATCCGCATGGTGCCGCATCCAGTCATGCTTGGTTTTGTAAACGGTTTAGCCATGGTAATCTTTATTGCGCAGTTTGGTCACTTTAAAATCACTGCGGCAGATGGCACAACACAATGGATGGATAGCGAAGCGCTGGGGGTGATGGCGGTGCTGATTGCCATTACCATGGCGATTATTTACTTGTTACCAAAGTTAACCAAAGCCATTCCATCAACGCTCGCAGCGATTTTAGTGGTTTCAATGAGTGTCATTAGCTTAGGGATTGATACTAAAACGGTGGGAGATTTAGGTTCTATCGCGGGCGGCTTACCGAGCTTCCATCTGCCACAAGTACCTTGGAATTTAGAAACACTATCTATCATCCTGCCTTATTCGCTGATTTTAGCGGCGGTTGGTCTAATTGAAACCTTGCTTACCCTTAACTTGATTGATGACATGACCGAAACGCGTGGTAAACCCAACCGAGAATCACTTGCACAAGGTTTTGCCAATATCGTAACGGGTTTGTTTGGTGGCATGGGCGGATGTGCCATGATTGGTCAAAGTATGATTAATATTAATAATGGTGCGCTTAAACGGCTTTCTGGTCTTGCCACTGCAATATTTTTACTATCATTTATCTTATTTGCCTCAAAATGGATCGAGATGATCCCACTGGCCGCATTAATTGGCGTCATGTTTGTGGTCTCTGAAAAGACATTTGAATGGGGTAGCTTTCGTTTATTCGGCAAAGTACCTAAGCCTGATATTTTTGTCGGCATTTTAGTGGCAGTGATTACTGTATTTGCAGATTTAGCGATTGCCGTAGTTGTAGGCGTGATTCTCTCCGCACTTACTTTTGCATGGGAACATGCTAAAGACATTCGTGTAGAAACAACAATTGATGGAACAGGCACCAAAACTTATGTACTAAAAGGCTCATTGTTCTTTGCCTCTATCTCAGCCTTCCAACATTTGTTCCATCCAAAAGACGACCCTAAAGAAGTAATCATCGACTTTAAAGATGCCAAGGTAGTTGACCACTCTGCGTTAGAGGCCATTGACTCTCTTGCCGCTAAGTATGTCGCCGCAGGTAAAACCCTACATCTCAAACACTTAAGCCCTGATTGCTTAGAGATTTTAGACAATGCAAAAGGCATGGTGGAAGTAAACGTATTAGAAGATCCTACCTACCATATTGCGGATAACAAACTCGGCTAGTCGCGTACCATTTTGTACTAAACCAGGTTTTGCCATATTATGAAGCCCATGAGCAAGAAAGACGACATCGACGATGAACTAAAGCTGTTTAAGCAAGCAGTGGCAGACGTTCGCCTGATTCAGTCCGACCGCGTTTCGCTACAGCAAACGAATAAACCCAAACCGATACCTCGCCTAGTTGATCGCGATGATCAACTAGAATTAGTAAAAAAACCAATTGACCCTTACACGCCTGCCTACCGCCCTGATGGCACGACCGAGCAAGAAGATGAAGCATTAATCGCGCTCATTAACTCCACGCCCATCGACAGTGACGCAGATCAACTAAATCTGTTTAGAAGGGCTGTTGCAGATGTAAAGCCGCTAGCAACCCAACGTATCGCACAGCAACCCATCAAAAAACCAAAGCCGATTCCAAAGCAATTTCAGCAAGATGAACACCAGGCACTGCTTGACTCACTCAGTGATCACTATATTCCGTCCTACGAATTAGAAACTGGCGAAGAATTGCTGTATATCCGTGAGGGCCACTCACCAGTTATCTTAAATAAACTCAGACGAGGTCACTGGGTGATTCAAAAACATATCGATCTACATGGCTTAATCAGTGATGAAGCGCGTGCCTATGTGTCATTCTTTATTTCAGATTGTAAAAAAAGAGGTATTCGCTGTGTGCGGATTGTGCATGGCAAAGGCTTAGGTTCGCGCAATAAAGAACCGATTCTTAAACACAAATTGCGCGGTTGGCTAATGCAAAAAGATGAAGTCATTGCCTATGCGCAAGCCAAGCAAGAAGATGGTGGCAGCGGTGCGGTCATTGTGTTGCTAAAAGCTTAGCCGCCATTTATCACACACGCCTTCACCTTGAGGGTGAATCATCATACGTCATCAGCCTGTGATGAAATCATGCCGATCATCCATTCAACTGTCTACAGCAGACTAATGGCATAAAAAGATTAATCTTCGCCTAAAAAACCACCACTTTGATGAGCCCAAAAACTTGCATAGAGTCCTTTCTTAGCCAGCAATGCAATATGACTACCCTCTTCCACAATACGGCCTTGATCTAACACAATCAGTTTATCCATTGCGGCAATAGTTGATAATCGATGTGCAATCGCAACCACTGTTTTGCCCTGCATTAAGCTATATAAACTCTCTTGAATCACCGCTTCAACTTCGCTATCTAAGGCACTGGTGGCCTCATCTAATAATAAGATAGGCGCATCTTTGAGCATCACGCGTGCAATGGCAATACGTTGACGTTGCCCACCCGACAGCTTAACACCACGCTCACCGACGTGTGCATCGTAACCTTGCCGACCTTTAGCATCCCGTAGTTGCAAAATAAATTCATGTGCTTCAGCTCTTTTTGCCGCAGCGATAATTTCAGACTCTGTCGCACATGGACGACCATAGGCAATATTGTCACGCACACTTCTATGCAATAAAGACGTGTCTTGCGTCACCATGCCAATGTACGCACGTAGACTGTTTTGCGTCACCGCTTGGACATTCTGATCATCTATTAAAATTTCACCTTGCTGCACTTCATAGAACCTTAACAGCAAATTGACCGCTGTTGATTTTCCCGCACCAGAACGGCCAACCAAACCGACTTTCTCACCCGGTTTAATATCCAACTGAAAATGGTTCAAAACTTGTTGTTGTGCTGAATAAGCAAAACTAACTTGATGAAATTGCACATGACCTTGTGTGACGACCAACGGCTTTGCATCGGGGTGATCGACAATATTATGTGACATCGCCAAGGTGTTGATACCATCTTGCACTGTACCAATTTGCTCATAAAGCGAAGTAAGCTCCCACATCACCCAATGTGAGATCCCGTTTAACCGCAAACACATTGCCGCAATCGCCGCAATACCGCCAACACTCATTTGCCCTTGTGTCCATAACCACAAACCAAAACCACCACTACTGATAATCAGCACCATATTTAATAAATGATTGATGGTTTCAATACTACTGACCAAACGCATTTGCTGATGCACAGTCCCCAAAAACTCGGTCATTGCGCCTTGCGCATAATCTGCTTCGCGCCCAGCATGCGAGAATAATTTAACCGTACTAATATTGGTATAAGCATCCGTAATCCGTCCCGTCATCAGCGAGCGCGCATCGGCTTGTTGCTGCGACACTTTACTTAATCTGGGCACAAAGTAGTACAGTGCCCCAGCATAGAGCGTTAACCATGATAAAAAAGGAATCATAATCAATAAGTTAAAATTACCGACGATGGCAATCATCGTAGCAAAATAGATCGTCACAAAAACCATGATTTCTGAAACAATAAACCAAACGTCGCGAACCGCTAATGCGGTTTGCATCACTTTGGCAGAAACGCGGCCAGCAAACTCATCTTGATAAAACCCCATGCTTTGTTGCAGCATTAAGCGATGGAAGTTCCAGCGCATGCGCATTGGGAAATTACCAGCCAACGATTGGTGCTTAAGCAACGTTTGCAAGGCGAGCAATGCAGTACTGGCCAGCAGAATAACAGCAAGCATGAGCAAAGTAGCTCGCTCCAAATTCCAAAACAAAGCGGGCGGCGTATCACCAAGCCAATCCACTACCCTCCCCATCATAGCAAATAGCAACGCTTCAAATACCCCTAAAAGCGCTGTCAATATCGTCATGCTAATCAAAAAAGGACGCATACCCTCACTACAAGTCCATACAAAGGTCCAGAAGCGTTTTGGTGGAGGTTGAATCGCGCCCTTGGGAAAAGGATGCACCAGTGTCTCAAACCATCTAAAGAGTGTAGATAACATATAAAACTAGTGCGCTACAATCAAACAAACGGCTTCAGCCGCAATGCCTTCACCGCGACCAGTAAAGCCTAGCTTCTCTGTGGTGGTCGCTTTAATGTTAACTTGATTCGCTTCGACGTCACAATCTTGCGCGATATTAGCGCACATTTGGGCAATATGCGGACCCAGTTTTGGTGCCTCACAAATCACGGTTGCATCGATATTACTTACTTTGTATGCTTGACTCGTCAACAAAGCCACAACTGCTCTTAACAAATGCCGTGAATCAATATCTTTGTAACGATGGTCTGAGGGCGGAAAATGCTTTCCAATATCACCCAAAGCC
This sequence comes from Methylophilaceae bacterium, assembly GCA_017857755.1. GTDB lineage: Bacteria > Pseudomonadota > Gammaproteobacteria > Burkholderiales > Methylophilaceae. The sequence continues at coordinate 85,547 of JAFMCM010000001.1, forward strand.
GCTGCACCGAGTAATGCATCACAAATAGCATGCAACAAAACATCCGCATCGGAATGTCCGTCTAAACCTTTATCATACGCAATCGTCACGCCACCAATAATACATGGGCGTCCTTTAACTAAGCGATGTACATCAAAGCCATGACCAATTCGCATTAATGTTGCTCCTGTGATTGATGTGCTGCATAGGTAAAAATCATTTCTAATACAGTCAAATCCTCAGGGTAAGTGACCTTTAAATTGCGCCATTCGCCATGCACCAGCTTCGGACTAAAACCTAAAGCCTCAATCGCCTCAGCTTCATCTGTTGGCAACCCATCATATTCCGCTAGCGCTTGCTTGAGCATGGCATAACGAAACATCTGCGGGGTCTGTGCTTGCCATAAGTTTTGTCTAGAAACTGTTTCGTTAACGACATTCATTTCATTGGATTTTTTAATGGTATCAGCCACTGGCAAGGCAAGTAAGCCACCAACCGCATCATTCGCTAGGGCTTGCAAGAGCCGGTTGAGCGCATCCTGCGTCAGCCCAGGCCGCGCTGCATCATGGACTAACACCCAATCATCCGCCGCAACTGACATAGCCGCCAAGGTGTTCAATACCGTTTCAGCACGACTGTCACCACCAGTAGCATGAATATGGACACGGCCTTCGACCGTCAATGCTAAATCACGCCAAAATTCATCTTCTGGACTCAAGGCCAAGTGAATACTAGCAATGCTTTCATTGGCCAAAAAAGTTTCAACAATATGCGTAATAATCGGTTCCCCAGCTAGTGGTAAATATTGTTTTGGCAACACATTTTCCATTCTTGTGCCAATACCAGCCGCAGGGATAATCACATGAAATAAAGACATAAAGACCAGTTTAACATGACGCCATAAAGCGGTTCATTAAAAATCAAAAATATAATCAGCAGACCAACATGCCCTTTTTGAATGGCTTTCGCCCATCAGTAACCCAACTACTGAAGTGACAACACCAGCCTTGAGTACGCGCTGGCTATAAAAAAATTTCAACGACTAGCGTTGCGCTCAAAAAAAACCGCCTAGCGAAACAAGAAAGATGTTTCTGCAGGCGGTTAGTCTAAACCGAATCTGGCTGATGATTAATCTTGCGCGGTTGAGCTAATTTTATGGATAGTTAAATCTGCGCCTTCAAACTCTTCTTCTGCCGTTAACCGAATACCAACAAGTCTCTTAAGCGTTGCATAAACTACAAAACCACCGACTAAAGCAACCATAATCGCCAAGCAAGTACCAACGAGTTGCGACATAAAACTCACACCACCAATACCGCCTAAAGCTTGACATCCAAAAATGCCAGCTGCCAAACCACCCCATGCGCCACATAACCCATGTAGCGGCCATACACCAAGTACGTCATCAATTTTTAAACGATTCTGCGTCATCATAAACGCCCATACAAACAAAGCACCAGCAACCAAGCCTGTCACAAGAGCACCAAGTGGATGCATCACATCAGAGCCAGCACACACAGCAACCAAGCCAGCCAGAGGCCCATTATGTACAAAACCTGGGTCATTTTTACCCAATACAACCGCTGCTAAGGTACCACCGACCAAAGCCATTAAGGAGTTAACCGCCACCAAACCTGAAATACCTTGTATGGCTTGAGCCGACATCACATTAAAGCCAAACCAACCTACCGTCAAAATCCAAGCACCCAAAGCTAAAAAGGGAATGCTTGAAGGTGGATGCGCATAAAGTTGCCCATCTTTACCATAGCGTCCTGTTCGAGCACCCAGTAAAACCACTGCCATCAAACCAATCCACCCCCCCATGGCATGCACAACAACAGAGCCAGCAAAATCATGAAAAGCAAAACCAAACTGAGTGGTTAACATGGCTTGAATACCGTAATGGCCGTTCCAAGCGATCCCCTCAAAGAAAGGGTAAACAAAGCCAACCAAGATAAAAGTCGCTGCAATTTGTGGATTAAATTTTGCGCGCTCGGCAATCCCACCTGAAACAATCGCAGGAATGGCCGCTGCGAAGGTTAACAAGAAAAAGAATTTAACTAACTCGTAACCATTTTTGGCTGCAAGCACATCAGCACCACTAAAAAAGCTTACGCCATAGGCAACACTGTAACCGATAAAGAAATACGCAATAGTCGAAATAGAAAAATCGACCATAATTTTCACTAAAGCATTAACTTGATTTTTATGTCGGACTGTTCCCAACTCCAAAAAAGCAAATCCTGAATGCATGGCCAACACCATAATCGCGCCTAACAGTACAAACAACGTATCGTTTGCTGAGATTAACTGTTCCATTTAACTCCCCTAATTGATTTCATTATATTTGCTATTATTTTTTTGACTTAAAAAAATAAGAATAAAATTATTACCTGATATGATTGCTTGAGCCTAATCTTCTAAAGCAATATTATAAGAGCTTATACATATGCAGCGCATTGAATTATACCTTTTTTGCCGATTGAGTTAAGACTGTTTAAACCTTTCGCTTGACACAACTAAACAAACAACGCGGGAATCACCAGTCAAAAAATACAAGCACAGATACCCAACCATCAAGAACAAAAAGCGGTTTTCCTTGTGAGACCCATCATTCAAGTTAACCCGTCGCTACGGCTCAACAGGACAGTCATCAGCATTGCTCGCTTTCAAATCATGCAACAATAGCCGAGAGGTAGGCCACGCCTAATTGCTGGTTGCCAATAGCCGTGATCACGCTGGTAAAAAATCATTAAAATCCAAAAGTTTCAGCGACAAAACCTTTGCTTTTTATTAATTTCATATAAACTTCGTAAGCTTGTTGCGCTGATTTTGTAATAAAAACATTTGCACACCAAATCAAATTATATAAGGCAATGGGTGACCGCTGTTTAGCCACTTTTACTGAAACTAACTGTTAGAAAATGATGCTAGAAAACTTATTACTCCTGATTGTGTTGCTCATGGCTTGGTTTTGGATAGACACCATTTCTAAACGCGAAATTGCGATCTTCACTGGTAGAGAATTAGCCAGCAGATACCATTTACAATTGCTTGATGAAACCGTCGCTTGCAAAAAAATCAGTTTGGCCCGCAATAGTCACGGTCATATTCAAATCCTTCGTATCTATGAGTTTGAAGTCAGTCCAGACGGCCGTACTCGTTTAGCATGCCATATCGAACTGCTGGGCAAACACTTAACAAGCTGGGATATTCCACCTTATTTACAACCAGAGTATTAATCAAGTTGATGCCTTATATAGGACGATTCGCCCCTTCCCCGACTGGTCCATTACATTTCGGCTCCCTAGTAGCCGCTGTTGCCAGCTATTGCGATGCCAGAGCAAACCACGGCCACTGGCGATTGCGCATAGAAGATCTTGATACCCCGAGAACTGTTGCAGGAGCGACCGATGCCATTTTCCATACCTTACAATCGTATGGCTTTAGTTGGGATGGTGACATTATTTATCAAAGCAAGCGCCACGCTGTTTACCAAGCAGCACTAGACCAGCTAAAATTACAAACGACCGTCTATCCTTGCACCTGTTCGCGAAAAGCGATTTCAGAGATCGCGACCCAAACTGGATTGGAAGGTCCTATTTATCCCCAAACCTGCTTAAGACAGCCCATCAAAGCCAATAGTCCGCTGGCTTGGCGTTTTAAATCGGCGTCGCAACCCGTTACTTTTAATGATCGGTTTTTAGGTATACAAACCCAAAATATGGCAACCGAAATCGGCGATTTTATCGTTAAACGCGCTGATGGTTTATTTGCCTATCAGCTTGCTGTAGTAGTTGATGATGCCGCGCAAGGCATTACCCATGTTGTTCGCGGTGCAGACTTACTCAGCTCAACGGCTAGACAAATCGCACTACAAGACGCACTAGGATATTCACACCCTAGTTATGCTCATATTCCCATTGTGAATAATGCACTAGGTCAAAAACTCAGCAAACAAACACAGGCAGCAGCACTCCCGCTTGAGGATATTAGCCAACAGTTATATCAAGCCTTAGTTTTTTTGCACTTGCGCCCGCCAAAACACCTAGCTAGCGCATCAATTAGCGCGTGTTGGGCTTGGGCGATCCAAGCATGGGCAAATAGCGACCGAACCTGATCTCCCAACCTGCAAATAATGGGTTAACAAAACGAACCTAAAGCATCAAATAACTTCGTAACGGTATTGATAATTATTCTCATTAAGATTACAATTAAGTCAATTACTTCACTTTAGGACCAACACCCAATGTTTCAGCGCAACAAAAAGCCACTCTTGAATGGCAAAAATAAAGCCCTATTCCCACTTAAGAAAGCAGTTATCCACGCATTACAACTCTCTGCTATCACAAGCATGGCATTATCAAACTCCGTTAGCGCTGCTGAAGACATTGCCTTAGAAACAGTAGAAGTCATTAGTCAACGCACCAGTGATACCAAGCCTGTAAAAGGCTACAAAGCAGCAAAATCCACCAGTTCAACCAAGACAGACACGCCACTAATCGATGTGCCACAAGCCGTGACCGTCATCACACAAGAGGTCATTAAAGATCAATCTATCATGAGCATTGCGGATACAATTCGCTATGTGCCTGGTGTCACAGCATCCAACGGTGAAGGCAATCGAGATGCCGTAGTCTTTAGAGGCAATCAAACAACCAGTGATTTATTTATTGATGGCTTACGCGATGACGTTCAAGTCTATCGTGACTTATATAATACCGACCGCGTCGAAGTCTTAAAAGGGCCAAACGGCATGATCTTTGGGCGTGGTGGCGCAGGCGGTGTACTCAATCGTGTGACCAAAAAAGCTGGCTGGGACACCGTCAAAGACATGCGCATCACCTATGGTGCTTGGGATCAAAGACGGGTTTCTGGCGACTATGGCACTGGCCTAAGCGATCAAATTGCCTTTAGGGTCAATACGGTCTATGAAGATGCTGACTCTTACCGCGATGGCGTTAACTTAGAACGCTTTGGTCTCAATCCAACCATCACTATTGCCCCTGATGAAAACACCAATATTTATCTTTCAACAGAATACTTTAAAGACAAACGCATCGGTGATCGCGGCATTCCATCCGCCGCCAATACTACTGGTGAAAACAGAAGACCTTTTAATATTGACCATGAAAATCAATTTTTTGGCAACGCCGCCTTAAGCGTCAATGAATCCGAAACCTCGGCGTTTAACGCCATCATTGAGCACACCTTCGCCAACAAAGTAAAATTAAAAAACAACACGCGTTACGCCAATTACAATAAGTTTTATGACAATATCTATGCCAACTCAGCAGTGACTAACGGCTTACTTAAATTAAGCGGTTATAGCGATATCACCAATCGCGAAAACTGGATTAATCAAACCGATATCACAATTCCATTTACAACAGCGCACATCAAACATCAATTGTTAGTGGGCGCAGAGATCATGGAACAAACCAATGAAAACCAACGCTATACCATGCCAGATGTCAATAATATTGCTGCCAGCAATCCCATCACAACTGGCGCATTTACCACACTAGCAAGAAATCAAGATACCGACATCAGTAGTCGCGCCATCTATTTACAAGATCAAATAACGCTCTCATCCCAATGGCAAGTGATTGCTGGACTGAGACGTGATATTTTTAATACCGATTACACCAACAATCGATCAAGCTTAAAAGTGGATGTAACCGATACTTTTTGGTCTCCACGCATTGGACTCATCTTTAAACCCAGCCATAATATGTCTTTCTATACCAGCTACAGCCTATCTTATGCGCCAAGAGCAGGCGACCAACTCACTGGATTTAGAGGCAATGAAAACAATCCAGCTTTATTTGAACCAGAAAAGTTTATCAATAAAGAAATTGGCGCAAAATGGGAGATTAATCCTGACTTATCATTCACCGCCGCTGCCTATCTCCTTGAGCGCGAAAATCTCATTGCCAACGACCCCAACCAAGCAGGCGCAACTGTCTTAATTGATGGTCAAGAAACCAAAGGACTAGAATTAAGCCTCGCTGGCAATGTAACCAACAAATGGTCGGTCATTGCTGCCTACACCTATCAAGATGGTGAAATCACCAAAGACCAAGGCAGCGCCGCTGCAATCACAGTAACAAAAGGCACGGCATTAGCTGAAACACCTGACCATACTTATTCGGTATGGAACAAATATCAAATTAATCAAACTTGGGCAGTTGCAATCGGCGTGATTGGCCGCTCTTCCATGTATGCTGCTATTCCACAAGTGGGCAACAGCACCCTATTGCCAGGTTACACACGCTTCGATGCCGCCATCTTTGCAAAACTGAGCGAGCGAGCAAGCCTGCAATTGAATATCGAAAACTTAAGCAACAAAGCCTATGCGCTCAACTCACACAACAACAATAACGTGCTACCAGGCGCGCCCATTTCTGGCAGAGCAACGCTGAACTACAGCTTTTAACAAACAATCGTTAAAACGACAAAAGCCCACATTAATGTGGGCTTTTTTGTACGCAGAATCATCCTTAATGATACCATATAGCCTATGCGCAAAAACGACCATCTGAGCCAGTTTACATTTGAGTTAATGCCAATTTTTGGCAATATAATTCATTTAAATCAAACGATTCAATCAGCCTTAACCCATCAACAATTGCCTATGGTCATTCAAAAAGCCTTGGGCGAATTAATGGCAGCCAGCACGCTACTGATTTCCACGCTAAAAATGCAAGGCGCTTTGGTGTTGCAAATACAAACCAAAGGTCAACTAAAACTATTAGTGGTTGAGTGCAGCTCAGACCTAAAACTACGTGCAACAGCAAAATGGGAAGGCGATATTGCCGACGATGCCCACTTCCTCACCTTAATCAAAGAGGGACATTGCATCATCACATTAGACACCAAAAACAATACACCCTATCAAGGCATAGTACCCATTGAAGGCAACACAATCGCAGAAATGTTAGAAAACTACATGGCCCGCTCACAACAAATTGACACCAAATTATGGCTTAGTTGTGATGGCAATAGCGCCGCTGGCATGATGATTCAAAAACTACCCGAAAAGGCGTTAATTGACACAGATGCTTGGAATCGCATTTGCACCTTGGCCGATACAATCACAGAACAAGAACTGCTCACCACATCCACCCAAGACATCTTGCGCACCCTTTTTCATGAAGAAGATGTGCGCTTATTTGAAGCGAAACCAGTACAATTTTTCTGCCAGTGTTCTCATGAAAAAGTAGCTGGAATGTTGCAAATGTTAGGCAAAGCAGAAGTCGAATCGATTCTGGCAGAACAAGAAAAAATCGAGATTAACTGTGATTTTTGTCAAAAACAATATCTGTTCGACCCAGTGGACGCCGCTACCCTGTTTACTAAAAAAACAGTCATCAAAGACAGCGATGCCTTGCACTAACTTGCGCCAATCAGCCCCGTGTTAAATAAGACGACACTGGCGTTTGCGCTCAAATAAACAAATTGCAGCGGCCGCTGCAGCATTCAATGATTCCAAAGGCGCCTGCATCGGGATACATACTTGCTGTGTCGCCGCTTGAATAACATCGCGGCTCAGCCCAGCACCTTCATTACCAATAACAAAAGCCGTGGCTTGACTTAAATCTTGTTGATAAATCGAATCGCCCGCCAAGGTCGTCGCGTAACTATTCCCTGAAAACTGCGTTAACGTTTCCACCACATCCACACCCTCAATCACAGGCAAATAAAACTGCGCACTTTGCCCACCCCGTAAGCACTTCGGTGACCATGCATCTGTACATCCTTTAGACAAATATACCGCATCCACACCAGCACCTAAAGCCGTTCTTAACATACTGCCCAAATTGCCTGGGTCTTGAATATCCTCTAATATCAACGCAAAATCAACCACCTCAGGCAGCGCAATACTAGGCGTTTTAACCAAAGCCAAAAGGCCAGCACTACTCGCAACAGGGGTTAACTCAGCAAACATTAAAGTAGGAAACATAACCGTATCCACATCCCCTAAATGCTGCATTAAAGCCGTGGCCTCCTGCGTACTGTTACCCTCAGGAATAATCAACAACTCAGGCTCAGCAAAAGCTTGTACATAATTTTCAATCAAATGCACGCCGTCTAACAGCGTTTTGCCTGCTTGCGTACGCGCTCTTTTGTGGTCGGCCAACTTTTTCAGCTGCTTAAAAACGGCGTTATCCCGCGAAATAATATGTTTAAAACTCATAGCAAGGTTTCTGATTAAATAAGCACCCATTTTAACTGATGCAATATCTGAAGCTAAATATTTATTAGCCATCGTCATCCATCACTAATGGCTTTACAATATCGATACCGCAACAAAGATTTACAAAAGGTTTACATAAGTGAGTACACATGATTGAAGGTTTAGTACAAATACTGATTTGGCAAGGGCTTGGCGAGCTAGCCTCAAAATTTTTATTACCTCAAATACCTGGACCCGTGATTGGCTTAATCCTACTGGTCGCCTTCTTGGCGATTAAAGGTGAAGTCAACCCTGAACTCGGCAAAGTGGCCGACACCTTTCGTCAACACCTTGCTTTATTGTTTGTACCCGCGTCCGTTGGCGTCATTCTATTTTTACCAGAATTAAAAACGCATGCATTAGCCGTCGGGACAGCCCTAACTGTCAGCGTCATCCTAACGATTGCAGTGACAGCGCTTGTACTGAAATTATTTAGCTTTCACGAACCGACTTTTACCAACACCAAAGCCTATCGGCATGAAATGAAAAGATTAGATGAAGACAGACATCTAGCAATACAGAAAAAAAAGCAACTCAAGAACAAAACCAACCGTTCGTCAAACAAACCTTCAAAACAAACAAAAACCAAGTCAAATACCGCAACTAACGCCCAAGGAGAAAAAAATGAATAACCGACTACCAATCTCCGAAATTTGGGTCTACCTGTCAGGCGACCCGCTATTTGCACTCGTATTAACGCTAGCCACCTATCAATTTGGCTATCTGTTATACGTCCGCTTTAACCGCAACCCACTTTTAAATCCTGCCGCCATTGCTATCGTACTGATTGCCATTGTTATTTCACAATTTGGCTTTGGCAACTCACCCAAAGAAGCTTACGCCCAATACTTTGAAGGGGCGAAATTTGTACACTTTTTATTAGGCACCGCCACCGTCGCACTAGCCGTACCCATCTACCGCGGCTTTGCGCAAATGCGCGGCAAAATCATACCCATCTTGATTGCCTTAATCGCAGGCAGTATCGCCTCCATTGCTAGCGCCGTCATGATTGCCAAAAGCATGCACGCTGGCGAACGCATCATCGACAGCATGTATACCAAATCGGTGACCGCACCCATTGCCATGGGCATCGCTGAGCGCATACAAATCTCACCCACCCTCACCGCCGTCTTCACCGTCATTACAGGCATCTTAGGCGCCATCTTAGCGCCTTATATTCTCGATTTATTTAAAATCCGGCCATGGTGGATAAGAGGCACCGCCATCGGCGTCGGCGCCCACGGCTTAGGCATTACTCGCGCCTTTAGCGTCAACGAACAAGCTGGCATTTTTGCCAGCATGGCCATGGGTTTAAACGGGGTACTCAGCGCAGTGGCATTACCTTATATTTACACCCTCATACATGGCTAAAATGCCATCCATACAGACAATACGGATAGGACTAAAGTGGCAAAAGCAGCAAGTAAAAATAATCTAGAACGCATCTTACACAACCAAGGCTTTGGCGCACGCAAACTATGCCGCATCATGATTCTAAATGAAGAAATCACCGTCAATGGTGAAATGTGCGACGACCCCAGCGCCATCTTTGCATTAGCAGACCTACAATTCACGGTCAAAGGCGAAGCATGGGACTACAAAGAAAAGTCCTATCTGATGATGCACAAACCCAGCAACTACGAATGTTCACACAAAACGCAACACCACCCGACTATTTACAGTCTATTACCACACCCATTAGTCGAGCGCGGCGTGCAATGCATCGGCAGATTGGACGAAGACACCACTGGCTTAATCCTCATTTCGGATGATGGTCAGTTTATTCACAAAATGAGCGCGCCTAAACACAAAGTGCCCAAAGTTTACGAAGTCACCTGCAAGCATCCCATCAATGACGAACAACTCAACCATCTTCTCAGCGGCGTTCAACTTATTGATGAAGCGTCACCCATAGCCGCGCTTACCTGCATCAGAATTACCGACAAAATCATTCATATGACGCTAGCAGAAGGCAAATACCACCAAGTCAAACGCATGGTCGCCGCCATCAGTAACCGGGTCGAAGGCTTAAAACGGATTCAGATTGGTGAGCTTAAATTACCACAAGACTTAAAAGTTGGTGAGTGGCGCTGGCTCAATGATGACGATATGCAAGCCTTAAGCAACAAACACAAGTGAACATGCGAAACCCCATTTTAACAAGCAAGCACCAACGCCATCCAGCACCGTATCATCTTCATGCACGATTGGATTGAATATGGCTATATTGGCCTTTTCATCGCATCCTTTCTGGCGGCGACGATTTTGCCGCTTAGCTCCGAACTAGTATTAAGCGCTTTATTACTTTCTGGCGCTGCACCTAGCTTGGTGGTTGCCATTGCAACCACAGCCAATGTATTAGGCTCACTCACCAATTACGCACTTGGTTATTGGACTCGCACACAAACAGGCCTCAAACTGGTTAACCGCTGGTTTAAAACATCAGAAACAGCGCTACTGCGCGCTGAACAACACTTTAGCAAGTATGGCTTAATGTCACTATTATTCGCATGGGTGCCATTGATTGGCGACCCATTAACGGTGATTGCTGGCATCTTAAGAGTGCCACTATATTGGTTTATATTATTGGTGACCATAGGCAAACTCACACGCTACATAGTGATTAGCCAACTCGTGCTAGCCACTCACTAACAACACCCAGCAAAACCACATTACCCCACATCCAGTCAATACCCATTCAATCGCATGAAAAATCATTCGCTTTTCCAGTCGATACCCGTATAATAAGCCTACCCTGTGCACCACCAATCAGCACAGCGGCAATTCAATAAAATGGAATAACAAACTGAAACATGCCCAGCACAATGCTTGGCATCCAGTCATCCAATAATCCTTATATTCGTCTGCCTCGATTGGTATTACTAAAAGTAATTGGCCGTCGTAGGAAAAAACAAAACAATGCATACAGAAACAACAACCCCTGACAGTCAACCTGCAGGCGATTTCAAAGAATTAGGCTTATCAGCGCCCATTCTTCAAGCCATCAGCGATGCTGGCTACACCACACCAACCCCTATCCAAACAAAAGCAATTCCACTGGTTTTACAAGGTGGTGATTTATTAGCTGGGGCGCAAACAGGCACAGGTAAAACAGCTGGATTTACCCTCCCTATTTTGCATTTACTCTCACAAAAGCCAGCACAAAAAATCGCAAAAGGAAAACCGCGCTGTTTAATCCTCACACCCACGCGTGAATTAGCAGCTCAAATTGCTGAATCCGTTGAAACCTATGGTAAACACTTAACCTTAAAATCCATGGTGGTATTTGGCGGTGTCAGCATTAATCCGCAAATTAACCGTCTCGGTCGATTGATTGATATTCTTGTCGCCACCCCAGGCCGATTATTAGACTTAGCTAACCAAGGAAAAGTGGATTTATCTGGCATCGAGATACTGGTACTAGACGAAGCCGACCGCATGTTAGACATGGGCTTCATTCACGATATTAAAAAGATTCTGGCTAGATTACCCAAACAGCGCCAAAACCTGCTCTTTTCAGCCACATTTGCTGATGAAATTAAACGCTTAGCCGACAACCTATTAAACAACCCAGGTTTTATCGAAGTCGCCAAACGCAACACAGCCTCTGAAATGGTAGAACAAACCGTACACATGGTGCCACAGGCACACAAGCGCGACTTAGTAGCCCACTTGATTAAAGCCAACAATTGGCAACAAGTCTTAGTATTTACCCGCACCAAACACGGCGCCAATCGTCTCACAGAAAAATTAGTCAAAAGCGACATTTCTGCCATGGCGATTCATGGTAATAAAAGCCAAGGCGCACGCACGCGCGCTTTAGCCGAATTTAAAGCTGGAACAACCCGCGTTTTGGTTGCCACCGATATTGCAGCCCGTGGCTTAGATATTGACCAACTTCCGCAAGTCGTCAACTTTGAACTGCCAAACGTTGCAGAAGATTACGTCCACCGCATTGGCCGTACAGGTCGGGCAGGCGCATCAGGTGCGCCAATATCATTGGTCGACCGTGAAGAGCTAAAATACTTAAAAGAAATTGAAAAACTCATTAATCGTGAA
>JAFMCM010000013.1 GCA_017857755.1 Methylophilaceae bacterium
ACCCCGTATGCTTCCTTAGCAGGGAAGTGCCTTCGACCACTCGGCCAGCTCTCCGTTTTACAGCTTATTTAGTACTTTACAAGGGCGCGATATTACGCGAAACCCGTATTAAAATCAATGAAAAAATGCAAAGTTGAGTTGAATGCTAGGCAGTTTCGAGCTCAAATGCTTGATGGAGTACGCGTACGGCTGGTTCCATATACTTTTCTTCGATGACAACTGCAATTTTGATTTCGCTGGTTGAGATCATTTGTATGTTGATGCCTTCTTCAGAGAGTGTTCTGAACATCTGACTTGCGATGCCAACGTGTGAACGCATCCCCACACCAACGATTGAGACTTTAGCAATGTTGTCGTCACCTTTTATCTCACGCGCGTGTATCTTTGCTTGTACTTTGTCGCGAAGGATGGCGAGTGCTTTGCTCATTTCGTTTTTGTGAACGGTAAAGGTAAAGTCTGTGGTGCCATCAGCGCCTTGGTTTTGAATAATCATATCCACATCAATGTTGGCATCCGCAATTGGGCCTAAGATTTGATAAGCAATGCCTGGGGTGTCGGGTACGCCTAATATGATTACTTTTGCTTCATCACGGTTAAACGCGATGCCAGAAATGAGTGGGTTTTCCATGTTGTTGTCCTTGCTGTCTTCTTCGAATGTAATCAGTGTGCCTTCGCCTTCGTCTTGGAAGCTTGAAAGGACACGTAATTTTACTTTATATTTGCCAGCAAACTCGACTGAGCGTGTTTGTAGCACTTTGCTGCCTTGGGAGGCGAGCTCTAACATTTCTTCAAAGGTAATTTTGTCTAGGCGCCTTGCTTCTGGGACGATGCGTGGGTCGGTGGTGTAGACGCCATCAACATCGGTGTAGATTTGACATTCATCAGCTTTGAGTGCTGCAGCTAAGGCAACCCCAGTGGTGTCAGAGCCGCCACGGCCTAATGTTGTAATATTGCCTTGCGCATCGCAGCCTTGAAAGCCTGCGACGACAACGATATATCCTTCAGCTAAATCTTTTTGCATATTGTGACCATCAATATTGATGATGCGGGCTTTACCATGCGATTCGTCGGTCAAGATTTTGACTTGTGAGCCAGTGTAACTTTTCGCTTTGTAGCCTAGTTCTTGTAAGGCGAGACAGGTCATGCCGATGGTCACTTGCTCGCCAGTGGATACAATGACATCGAGTTCGCGCGGGTTAGGGTTTGGCGTGATTTCTTGGGCGAGCGCTATTAAGCGATTGGTTTCACCTGACATCGCGGAAACAACTACGACAATTTGATGCCCTTTTTGCTTAAAGCGCCCAACGCGGTTTGCTAGGCTGCGAATGCGGTCTGCATTTGCGACCGATGTGCCACCATATTTTTGTACGATTAATGCCATGATTTTTGTGTGTTCAATTTCTGTTAGTGTGATGTTTTTTGTTTAATCCAGTCGTGTACGCTGGCTAATGCTTGTGGTAATTGACTGGCGTCAGAGCCTCCAGCCATGGCCATATCTGGTTTGCCGCCACCTTTGCCGCCGACCTGCGAGGCAACGTGGTTGACGAGTTCGCCTGCTTTTAAGGCGGGAATTAAGTTTTTGCTGATGCCCGCTGCGATGCTGACTTTGCCATCATTGACACTGGCTAGGACAATGGCTGCTGATGGCAGTTTATCTTTTAGTTTGTCCATGGTTTCGCGTAAGGTGTTGGCATCGGCACCTTCTAGGGTGGCGGCCAACACTTGGATACCGTTAATCTCGACTGCTTGTGTGGCTAAATCATCACCTTGTGAAGAGGCTAGTTTACCTTTTGCTGATGCGAGTTCACGTTCTAAGCTTTTTAGCTGCTCTAAGATGCTATTTACGCGGGTTGGAACTTCTGCATTAAGGACTTTTAATGTCCCCGCTACGCCACCTAAGGTGGTTTCCATATTTTGCATATATTCTAGCGCATTTAGGGCGGTTACCGCTTCAACACGACGAACGCCTGAAGCTACACCGCCTTCTGCGACGATGCTAAATAATCCAATGTCACCAGTGCGCTGAACGTGGGTGCCGCCGCAAAGCTCGATGGATGAGCCGATGTCTAATACTCGTACTTCTTCGCCGTACTTCTCGCCAAATAACATCATGGCCCCAGTCTCTTTTGCCGCTTCAATGTTCATGACACGTGCTTGCGTTGCACGATTGTCAAAAATTTCTGTATTGACGATGCGCTCAACTTGGCGAATTTGTTCGTTGGTCATGGGGGCATGATGGACAAAGTCAAACCGGGTTTTTTCGGTATCGACTAAACTGCCTTTTTGTTGCACGTGCTCGCCCAATACTTCACGAAGTGCTTTGTGCATCAAGTGGGTTGCTGAGTGGTTGCGCATTGTGGCGGTACGCGCTGGTATATTGACTTGAGCGCTTAACGTGTCACCCACTTTTAATGTCCCTGTTTTGACAATGCCATGGTGACCAAACACGCTGGCTTGCACTTTTTGTGTGTCTTCAACAGCAAATAAGCCAGCGCTTGCTTTAAGCTCGCCTGAGTCGCCAATTTGACCGCCGGATTCTGCATAAAAAGGCGTGTTATCTAAAATAACCACACCTTGGTCACCTTCAGCCAGTTGATTGACGGCAATGCTATCTTTGTATAATGCTGTGATGGTGCTGTTGGTTGCTAAGTGCTCATAACCGTGAAAAGTGGTGGCGATGCCATCATATTCTAGATTGGTCGCCATTTTGAATTTGCCTGCTGAGCGGGCTTGTTGTTTTTGACGGGCCATTGCAGCATCAAAGCCAGCTGTATCGACAGCAACACCACGTTCACGACAAATGTCAGCTGTTAAATCCAGTGGGAAGCCATATGTATCGTGCAGTTTGAATGCTGTTTCACCATTAAAAATGCCTTTGGTTGCTTTGAGTTCGGCTTCTAGGATAGACATGCCGTTTTCTATTGTTTCAAAAAAGCGTTCTTCTTCTTGTTTGAGGGTTGCTGCTATCCGCTTTTGCTCGCTGACTAGTTCAGGATAAGCTTGACCCATTTCAGCGACTAAATCTGCTAGCATTAGGTAGAAAAATGCTTTGCGCGCACCTAGTTTGTAACCATGACGGATTGCGCGGCGAATGATGCGGCGCAGCACATAACCACGCCCTTCATTGCCAGGGATTACGCCATCTGCGATTAAAAATGAACATGCACGGATGTGGTCGGCTAATACTTTTAGGCTAGGATTATCTAAATCGGTTGTTTTGGTTTCGCGCGATGCGGCTGCAATGAGTTTGGTAAAACAGTCAATTTCGTAGTTTGCATGCACGCCTTGTAAGATGGCAGAGATGCGCTCCAAGCCCATACCAGTGTCAACCGATGGTTTTGGTAGTGGATGCATCACACCTGCATCGTCGCGGTTGTATTGCATAAAAACATTGTTCCAGATTTCGATAAAGCGGTCGCCATCTTCTTCTGGACTGCCTGGAGGGCCACCTGCAATATGAGCGCCATGGTCATAAAAAATTTCAGAGCAAGGGCCGCAAGGTCCAGTATCTCCCATCATCCAAAAGTTATCCGAGGCGTAACGTGCGCCCTTGTTGTCGCCAATGCGGATGATTTTTTCGGCAGGCACACCAATTTCTTTTAGCCAGATGTCATAAGCTTCATCATCTTCGGCATAGACGGTGACGAGCAACTTCTCCGTTGGTAGTTGGTAAACTTCGGTGAGTAATTCCCAAGCGTATTTGATGGCGTCGCGTTTAAAGTAGTCACCAAAACTGAAGTTGCCGAGCATTTCAAAGAAGGTGTGATGACGAGCGGTGTAGCCCACATTTTCTAAGTCATTGTGTTTGCCGCCAGCACGAACACATTTTTGACTGGTGGTTGCTCGCTTATATGCGCGTTTATCAAAGCCTAAAAATACGTCTTTGAACTGATTCATCCCAGCGTTGGTAAACAGTAGCGTAGGGTCATCATGCGGGACGAGTGAGCTTGATGCGATCTGCGTGTGGCCTTTGGAAACAAAAAAGTCTAGAAAGGCTTTTCTAATCTCATTGCTGCTGGGCTTATTACTTAATTTAATCGTCATTATCTTGTTTGCTCAGTACTTTTTTAATGGTGTCGAATCCAAAACCTCGGCTTTGTAAGAATCGCGCTTGTTTTGCCCATTCATTACGGTCCGTTGCTACTTGTTTAAATTTCTTGCGCCAAACTTCGGTCGCATGTTCTAGTTCATGGTTTTTAATTTCAGAAACGGCTTGTGCAATTAACGCGTCTGCAACGCCTTTTTCTCTTAATTCATTTGCTACTTTTGCACTGCCAAATTTTACTTTTCTGGCTTGGATGATTTGTTCGGTGAACCGCGCATCAGAAAGCCAACCACGGGCTTGAAAATCAGCTAGTAGCACGGCAATATCATCGCTTTCATCTGCATAAGCTTTTAGTTTTTGCCCCAACTCCATGACCGAATATTCACGTTTGCCTAAATACTCAAGCGCACGTTGCCGCAAGGATTTTACAGGGGCATTTTTCAGATTAGTCGTCACCTTCTTCGCGTGGGGCAATCATTTCTTCAAGCAATACTTTTGAGTTGCCTCGTATTTTTGCATCAATTTCATTGGCAATCGCTGGGTTTTCTTTTAAAAACTGACGCGCATTGTCTTTGCCTTGTCCAATTTTTTCACCATTGTAGCTATACCAAGAACCCGCTTTCTCAACAAATTTAAGATTGACACCAAGCTCAATTATTTCACCTTCACGTGAAATGCCTTCGCCATACAGAATATCAAATTCAGCTTGTTTAAAAGGGGGTGCCACTTTGTTTTTGATGATTTTAACGCGCGTTTCTGCGCCGACGACTTCGTCTCCGCGTTTAATCGCACCCGTGCGGCGAATATCCAAACGCACAGATGAGTAGAATTTAAGGGCGTTGCCGCCTGTTGTTGTTTCTGGGTTGCCAAACATTACACCGATTTTCATGCGGATTTGGTTAATGAAAATAACCAATGTGTTGGTGCGTTTGATGTTGCCTGTGAGTTTACGTAGGGCTTGGCTCATTAAGCGTGCTTGTAAACCCATGTGTGAGTCACCCATTTCGCCTTCAATTTCAGCGCGTGGCGTTAAGGCGGCGACAGAGTCAACTACCACTATGTCGACAGAGCCAGAACGGACTAGCATATCGGCAATTTCTAGGGCTTGTTCGCCTGTATCTGGTTGTGAGATGAGTAAATCAGGCACATTGACGCCAAGTTTTGCCGCATATTGTGGGTCTAGGGCATGCTCTGCATCAATAAAAGCAGCGGTGCCGCCAGCTTTTTGCATTTGAGCGATGACGGATAAGGTTAGTGTTGTTTTGCCAGAAGATTCTGGACCGTAGATTTCCACCACACGTCCACGCGGTAGACCACCGATGCCCAATGCAATATCTAGGCCTAAGGAGCCAGTAGATATTGATTGGATGTCAACATCTACTTCGTTATCTCCCATTCGCATGATAGAACCTTTTCCAAATTGTTTTTCAATTTGAGATAGAGCGGCTGCCAGTGCTTTGCTTTTGTTATCATCCATGTGCTTTTTACCTTTGTAAGTGCGACGTTAATTAACTTGTAATTATTTCACAGTTTGCTATTAAAAGTAAGCGTTAAGCTGATGCGATGTGCTGTTTTCCTTGTGTAAAAAGTGCTGGTTAATGTGCTGTCGCTTCGACCGTTATTGCGATTGTATTAAGGCGATTAATCCGTTTAGTAATTGAATCACAGATTGATGGCGGATGGCTTGCCGATTGCCTGTGAAATGATGGGTGATGGTGGTAACTGGCTGGTTTTTAATGGCATAGGCAAAGCAAACAGTGCCGACAGGTTTGTCGGCCGAACCGCCTGCTGGCCCAGCAATGCCAGTAATGCTAGCAGCAAGATTAGCCTGACTATGGTTGAGGGCGCCTGCGACCATTTCGCTTGCGGTTTGTTCGCTCACTGCGCCATATTGGTTTAAAGTCGCTTCCGAAACGCCGAGCATGGATTGTTTTGCTGCATTGCTATAGGTAATAAAGCCATTTTCAAACCAAGCAGAACTGCCTGCGATATCGGTGATGGTGGCTGAAGCCAAACCACCCGTGCAAGATTCTGCTAAAGCGAGTGTGTAACGCTTTGCTTTTAATAGGTCGCCGATTTGCGTACTAAGCTTGATTAAGTCATCCATAACAGCCCCCACATAATGAACATTGCGTAGAAAGCGGCGAGTAAGTCATCCAACATAACGCCAAAGCCGCCTTTGAGTTTGGCATCGCATTGTCTAATCGGGAAGGGTTTCCAGATATCAAATAGTCGAAACAAGCCAAAAGCGAGCAACCACCATGGCCACGCTTTGGGTGTGATGGTCAGTACCAACATCATCGCCACGATTTCATCCCAAACAATACTGCCGTGGTCGCTATCGCCCAAGGCTTTACCCGTTAAGGCACACAGGTAAATGCCAATCAAAAAGCTGATGGTAATGATGCATAATTGCAGGGTCATGCTGTAAGGACTAATTAAGTAATATAAGGGCAATCCAATGATGGTGCCAAAAGTGCCAGGTGCTTTGGGGGTAAGACCACTTCCAAAGCCTAGGGCTATGAAATGTGCAGGGTGGGCCAGTAAGAATTGCGTGTTAGGTTGTTTTGACATGGCTTGGATTAGAAATGTTGGTATCCCATGGATTGTAGATTAAGCGCTTTGTTTTCTAGGGTCACAGTGAGCTTGCCTGTTGCATTGGTTTGACCAATGCGGGTAAGTTTGATGGACAGTTGTTGCGCCAATGCGCCAATCGCTGTGCGTTGATGAGGGGCGGCGGTAAAGCAAAGTTCATAATCATCACCGCCCGCTAAAATTGCGTGTTGCATATGGGTTTCTTTGAGGTGCATTTTGCTGTTTGCACTGCAAGGCAGGTCTTCTAATTGCAGGGCTGCTCCCATTGAGTGGGTTACATTTGATGCCTGTAGGATATGACTTAAATCGGCAAGTACGCCGTCAGAAATGTCAATACAGCTATGTGCAATGTTGGTTAAGGCGCAGCCAAGCATGACGCGTGGTTGTGGTTGATGGAGGGCAGCTAAGCAAGTGGCAAGCGTTTTTTCATCTAGCGTCAGCTTTTGTTGTAAGTGCATCAATCCCAAATTAGCGTTTCCGAGCTCACCACTAACCCAAATGTCATCGCCTAATTGTGCCTGCGTTCGTTTGAGTGCTTTGCCTGTTGGTACTTCACCCATGATGGTGATGCTGATGTTTAATGGGCCGCGTGTGGTGTCACCGCCGATTAAATCCACATTAAATTGCGTTGCACAGTCAAAAAAACCGCGAGAAAAAGCCTGTAGCCAAGCTGGATTAACGTCAGGTAAGGCAATGGCCAGCGTTGCCCACTTGGGATTAGCGCCCATTGCCGCCATGTCTGAAATATTGACTGCCAGTGCTTTCCAGCCGATATCATAAGGGTTGGCGTTGGCAAAAAAATGCGTGTCTGCTAGCGACATATCAGTCGATATGGCTAAGGTGTGGCCATCCGAAACGTGAATAAGCGCCGCATCATCGCCTATGCCTAATGTCGTGTGTGCAGTGGGGCGGTCGAAGTAGCCTTTAATAAGCTGGAATTCAGATAACATGGCGACTTTTTAAGTTCCGTAGCGTTTGATGGACGGTCAAGACAGGTAACAATACACCAGTTGCAGTCGTCATACGGGCATAACAGTTGGCCGCAAGAGTGAAGTAAACGGGCATAAACGTCTTATTTCCTCTTGGGGCGAAAGGCAGCAACAATAGGTGCATTTGTTTCAATAAGAGGCGCACCAATTAAATCCAAACAATAAGGTACTGCGGCAAAAATGCCGTGTACGCTGGTGTTGCCAGCATCATCTTTTAAGCCTTCTAATGTTTGTGCAATTGCTTTGGGCTGCCCTGGTAAATTAATGATGAGACATTGTTGACGAATGACCGCGACTTGACGCGATAAGATGGCGGTCGGCACAAAATTTAAGCTAATTTGGCGCATTTGCTCGCCAAAGCCAGGCATGACTTTGTCAGCAACAGCTAGGGTGGCCTCGGGCGTAACGTCGCGGATTGCTGGCCCTGTGCCGCCAGTGGTGAGTATTAAGTGGCAGTTTTGGTCATCAACTAAATCAATCAGCGTTTTTTCAATTGTCGCTTGCTCGTCTGCAATTAAGCGTTTTTCCAGCGTGAACGCAGTTTTTAATGCCTTCTTTAGCCACGTCTCTAAACTAGGAATTCCTTGGTCGTCATAAACGCCTTGAGTCGCTCTGTCACTAATAGAGACTAAGCCAATTTTAATTATTTTTTCTTGCATATGAATTGTTTGTTCAATATTGTGTCAATAGGGGAGGTTAGATTATAACGACAATTTTTGAAGGACTAGAAACTATGATAAAAAAAATGATGGGTGTGGCTTTGCTGGCGTTGAGTATTCAAGCCGTTCAAGCCGCTGATAACCTATATCAGACGCATTATAAAGAGCAAAATAATGGGGGGTTAAAGTCCTTACAAGCACATCCAGACACTAAAATGTATGTGAGCAATCATTTTGATGATGACAACATCGCCATGCTGGAAGATGGTTATGACATGATGGGTAGTAGTGGTTTTGAGTCTGGCAGTATTGCGCCACATCTAGCATTAGAGCATGCAATGTCAATCAAAGCAGATGTTGTGTTGGTTTATAGTAAGTATGCCGCTAAGCAGTCGCCTTTTTCAAAGCTAGATATGATTAAAGAGGCAGCAAAGACCACAGGCGAAGTTGATGCTGAATCAATGAAAGTCGAAGAGGTTTACAAATATTATGCGAGTTATTGGGCCAAGTTGCCGATGCCATTGCTTGGCTTACATGTGATTAAGTTAAAGCATAAGGATAAAAACAGTGGCGCTTTTGTAGAAGATGATGGTTTAAAAGTGCTGGCCGTTATTAAGGGTTCTGCTGCGTTTAAAGCAGGCTTGAAACGTGGGGATGTATTGTTAAGTATTGCAGGCGCTTCTGTGCAAACACCTGCACAGCTTTCGCAGGCCGTGGTGAAAAACAAAGGTAAAGAAGTTAAGATTACTTACACACGCGATGATGTTAGCGCGACAGCTCAAGCCATGCTTAGGGCGCAATAAGTACAGTTGCTTAGTTAAATAAGTGACTGTTCAAAAAGAGGTGCGCGGCTATGCTTGCCGCGTATCCTAAGGCAATCACTGGTAACCATTTGAGATGGCCAAAGAAGGTGTAACTGCTTCTTGCTTGCCCCATGAGCGCCACGCCAGCAGCTGAACCGATGGAAAGCAGTGAGCCTCCCACACCCGCTGTTAATGTAACAAGCATCCATTGACCGATGGACATATCAGGCATCATGCTTAACACAGCAAACATGACTGGAATATTATCAATGATTGATGAAATGACGCCTACGGCAATATTGGCCTGTGTTGCGCCCCATCCAATGTATATGGTCTGTGATAATGCACTTAAGTAGCCGATAAAGCCTAAGCCACCAACACACATAATGACGCCATAAAAGAAGAATAGGGTATCCCACTCAGCGCGGGCTATTTTTGCAAAGATATTGTATGGCACTGGGTTGCTAAGGTCTTCAGCTTGATTGCCAAATTTTGTTTGCTCGCCAGCAAGCATCAGGTAATAGGAGAACAGTTGTAAGAAGCTTAATCCTGTAAGCATGCCAATCACTGGTGGCAATTCCAGCACGCTATGAAAGCTTACGGCAGTGGCGATGGTGACTAAAAAGAGCGCAACAATAATGCTTGCACCACGTTTCATTGGTAATTGGATGCTGTTGCCTTTTGGTTTTTCATTTGGAACAGCAAAGTGCATGATGGCTGCGGGCACCAACCAATTAACTAATGCAGGCACTGCTAGAGAAAAGAAGGTCCAGAAAGTAATGGCACCATTACTGGCGACGACATTTTTTTGCCAAACCATTAAGGTCGTAATGTCACCAAATGGGCTAAAAGCACCGCCTGCGTTCGCCGCAACGACTAAATTAATGCAGCCGAGTAAGACGAACTGTTTATTGTTGCCGCCGACGGCCATGACGACAGCACCCATGAGTAGTGCTGTTGTTAAGTTGTCTGCAATGGGTGAAATCACAAATGCAAGCGCGCCTGTTACCCAAAATAAAGCACGGTAGCTTAAGCCTTGGCGTATGAGCCAAGTGCGTAGGGCTTCGAAAACATGGCGCTCTTCCATCGCGTTGATATAGGTCATCGCGACTAATAGAAACAACATCAGCTCGGCATATTCTAATAAATTATGCCGTATGGCGATTTCTACCACATGGGGGATCCCGTGTGAATGGTAGTGCCATGCGATTAATCCCCAGATGATGCCCGCGGCCAACATGACAGGCTTTGATTTGCGTAGGTGAATAAACTCTTCAGCCATCACAAATAGATAAGCAATAAAAAATAAGAGGATGGAAGCAAAGCCTACCCAATGGCTAGTGAGGTTGAGGGCTGGTGTATGGCCTGGTTCTGCGGCGGCGGCAATGCTAGAGAATAAAACTGCAATCAGCAGTAGGGTAATTGGTTTATACATGAATTTAGCTTTCATTTGATGCATGATGCGCTGTTTCATCTATTGTGCGTAAAAGTTTGAACAGCTCTCTGGTGTTTTTTGGCGGCTTGTTGGTTTCTTTTTCTTTTTGCGCATTACGCGATAATGTGCGAATTTGCTGAATATCTGCATGTGGATATTTGGATAAGAAATCTTGTAATACCTCAGATTGCGGTGCGCTGGACTCTTCAATCAGTCGATCGCGCCAGCGTTCTAAAGCGTGGAAACGGGCGTTTTCTTCGTTGTTCTTGCCTTCCCAGCGCGCAAGCTGTTCTTCGATAGGCGCGATATCAGTATCACGCATGAGACGGCCAATGTATTGTAATTGACGGCGAATGGCTCCGTTTGCTGTTAAGCGCTTGGCTTCCATGACTGCATCAAATAAACGTTCTTCTAGTGGCATCTTTTTGATTTGTGCATTCGTTAGGGCGATAAGTTTCTTGCCCACCATTTGCTGCGCGTCCGCTTCCGCTTTGCGTTTGGTTTTACTAATATATTCTTGTTCGAGATCATTTTCTTGCATGTTTTTTACAGACTTTGCTTTAGATACCACCGATGCACGGTATGATAACAGTTTTAGTGGTTTACTATAACGCATTGCTGTAATAATTGAGACATGATGAATCAAGATTCTTTAAAACAAATAAGTGAAGATGCGCTTAAATTGGCTAAACAAGCGGGTGCATCCGCTGCCGAAGTTGATGTGAGTTTTGGCATCGGTCAGACGGTTTCTGTGCGCAAAGGCGAAACAGAGAATATCGAATATAACCGGGATAAAGGCATTTCGTTAACGGTGTTTTTTGGGCACAAAAAAGGCTATGCCAGCACATCTGACTTTAGCCCTCAAGCTATTCAGGCAACTGTTGAAGCGGCTTGTAATATTGCAAAATTTACTGCAGAGGACTCTTTTTGTGGTTTAGCAGATGCGCAATTAATGGCGCATAACGTGCGTGATTTAAACTTGTATCACCCATGGGATGTGAGTGTTGAAGCGGCTGCTGATATTGCTAAACAATGTGAAGCGGCTGCTTTAGCAGTCGATCCTCGGCGGATTTCTAATTCAGAAGGAGCCAGTGTCTCGACCAGTGAGGGGCACTTTGTCTACGCCAATACGCATGGGTTTTTAGGCGCATATCCAAGTTCTAGACATAGTATCAGTTGCTCAGTGATTGCCACAGAGGCTGGTGCGATGCAGCGAGATTATTGGTATACCAATGCAAGAGAGGCTAAAGATTTATTGACGCCAGCCATTGTCGGTCAAATAGCTGGCGAGCGAACCGTCAGGCGCTTGGGGACGAGGGCAATTAAAACGGGTCAATATCCAGTATTATTTGAGGCGCCATTGGCTGGCGCTATACTTTCATCCTTAGTCAGCGCGGTTTCGGGTGGCAATTTATACCGAAAGTCTTCTTTTTTACTGGATCGTTTAGGTAAGCAAGTGACATCAGCTATTTTTAATGTTGAAGAATTACCACACGTGGAAAAAGGATTAGCCAGCTGTCCCTTCGATCAAGAAGGCGTTATTACTCAGCCACGTATGTTAGTCGAAAATGGTATCTTGCAAGGTTACATGTTGTCGAGTTACTCAGCTAGAAAGCTGGGGATGCAGTCGACAGGCAATGCCGGAGGTGCCCATAATTTAGTCGTAAAGGACACAGGGCAGTCATTTGCTCAATTAGTGCTTGAAATGGGAACTGGCTTGGTGGTGACTGAGTTGCTGGGGCATGGCTTGAACATGGTCACTGGCGATTATTCACGCGGTGCAGCAGGATTTTGGGTCGAAAATGGTGTGATTGCTTATCCAGTAGAGGAAATTACCATAGCCAGTAATATGAAGGATATGTTGAATCAAATTATTGCCATTGGCAATGATGCTATTCCACTTAGTGCAAAGCAGATTGGTTCTATATTGATCGAGCGGATGACAGTTGCCGCAGGTTAAATCTGCTCAGGGATAAAATTAAAAAGCCTCTATCAAGAGGCTTTTTAATGGTAAATCAATGATGATTGTCTCTTTGGCTTAAACCAGATGCCTTAATCTGCAGGTTCAAAAGCGTCTTCAATCAGCGCTTGGGGTGCCAACCCATCTTGAATCAAACTCGCGCGGCGTTGAAGGTAAGCATCTCGCATAAAGGCATATGGGTCTAAAGATGCATCGTCGATGATCTCTTTACTACCGAGTAACTCAGTACGTATATTCACAAATTGGGCTAAGCGTAATTGATTGTGCAATCTAATTTGACCAATATTGTGGGTATAAGTAATCGGGTCGCTTGTCACCGTATCAAAAGTTAAGCCTGTGATATCTCTAACGGTACTTGGTCCGATAAAAGGCAAAACTAAATAAGCGCCACTACCGACACCCCAGTGACCTAATGTTTGTCCAAAATCTTCATGGTGAATGGGCATGTTAGTCATGCTAGCGACATCAATCAGGCCAGCTAAACCAAAAGTGCTATTGATGACAAAGCGACCTGCATCTGTAAATGCATGTTCAAATTTTAGTTGAAGAAGATCATTCAATACGGTGGTAATCGATTTTAAGTTGTTAAAAAAGTTATTAACGCCTTTGCGAATCGGTGAAGGGGTTACGGCTTTATAAAGTTGAGCGACAGGTTTGATTACCGCGTTATCCGCAACGTCGTTAAATTTATAAACACCACGGTTTAATTTTTCTAGTGGGTCTCTATTTTCTAAACTTGCACAGCCTGTTAACGTGAAGATCACAACATAGCTGAGTAGTCGTTTAAACCAGTTTAATGCCATATATAATTCGCTATCCGATAGTTTGGTGGACGGGTGTTTATTGATTGTAATTTTTCACCATTAATGCCGCATTATCCTTAATAGTGCGCCTACTGTCTATCAATTAAATTGTGCTTGAATTTTGCTACGAGCAAAATGTTGTAAAAAAGCAACAGTTAGGAGCATGTTTTGGCTTCTGACCTGAATCCATATTGGTTCGCTGAGTTTAATCTGAGTTGCTGGCGGTTTTATACAAATCCAGCGCCAAAAGGCGTTGGCTAGCATGGTCAACAATCGGAGCTGGATAATCCTTGCCAATCCATAGTTGACGATTTTTTTGTTGTGCGGCTGACATTTGCCAAGGTTGATGAATTTCTTTGTCGTTGCAATGATTGAGTGCGGGTATATATTTTCGAATAAACTTTCCCTGTAAGTCAAATCGTTGGCTTTGGGTGATTGGATTGAATATGCGGAACCATGGTTGCGCATCACAGCCTGTTGATGCGGCCCATTGCCAGCCGCCATTGTTGGCGCTGAAA
This sequence comes from Methylophilaceae bacterium, assembly GCA_017857755.1. Classification (GTDB taxonomy): domain Bacteria; phylum Pseudomonadota; class Gammaproteobacteria; order Burkholderiales; family Methylophilaceae. The sequence goes on from JAFMCM010000013.1 coordinate 13,829, forward strand.
TCAAAATCAATGAGGTGCTCAGCAAAGTAACGCTCACCCCAGCGCCAGTCAATGAGTAAGTCTTTCACTAAGAAACTGGCGACAATCATGCGTAGGCGATTATGCATATAGCCTGTTTGGTTAATCTGACACATGGCCGCATCAACTAAAGGGTAGCCTGTTTGACCTGCGCACCAAGCATCAAAGTAGGCTTGATTATTAGGGAAGTTTAAATCGTTAAATTGCGGGTTAAATGTATGGCCTGCTGCGATTTGTGGGTTGTGATGCAAAATCTGGAAATAAAAGTCACGCCAAATGAGTTCGTTTAGCCAAACATCGGCACCTGGATTGTCAATTTCGCGGGCTATTCTCGCCAAATGACGAATCGAAACAGTACCAAATCGCAAGTGGGTTGATAAATAGGACACGCCTTTAACTGCAGGAAAATCTCTTGCGGTTTTGTATTGGGAAATCCGTGAGGTAAAGTCTTCTAATAATGCTTTGCCGCCTGACATGCCCGTTGGAAGGTGCATGTGTTTTAAGTTTGTCTGCGCAAAGCCGATGTCTTGTAAGCTAGGTAATGCACTTGGTTGGCTTTTAGCTAAATGCTGTATATGGCAATCGACTGGATAGGCTTTTAAAGCATCATCATCTAACTGCTTGACCACCGCATTGCGATAAGGCGTAAAGACGCGATAAGGCTTGCCGCTAAGATTGAGGATTTCGTCTTTTTCAAAAATCACTTGGTCTTTAAAACTGTGAAAATCAATCTGCGCTAAAGTTGTTTTTACTTTAGCGTCCCGTGCGATGGCACTAGGCTCATAGTCATGGTTAACAAATACGGCATCCACCTTTAGCGCTTGTGCTAATTGTGGAATAATCTCACTCGCTTTTCCGTGCTTTACTAATAAATCGCCACCATGTTGTTGCAATGCTTGTTTGAGCTCTTGAACACTTTCCCATATAAACTCGACGCGTCTATCGGACTTATTTTGCAAAGCGTCTAAAATCTCAGTATCAAATACAAACACACAGTGAACCTGTTGAGATGTTTTGAGTGCATGATAGAGCGCAGCATGGTCAAAATCACGCAGGTCGCGACGAAACCACACAAGGGAATGATGATATTGCATGTTTGAACCAATTACTCGCGATGATAAGGATGATTTTGTATGACTGTATATGCTCGATAGAGTTGCTCAGTCAGTAATACGCGGACAAATGCATGGGGTAACGTCAGCTTGGAAAGTGACCAGCAAAAGTCTGCTTGTTGAATCAGCGACGGGTCTAAGCCATCTGCGCCGCCGACGACAATGCTCACATCTCTACCCATTGTTTGCCATGAGGTCATCATTGTGGCTAATGCTAGGGTTGTTTTTTCTTGGCCATTTTCATCGCAAGCAATCAGATAATCTTTTTGAGCAGCCTTTAGAATACGCTCAGCTTCTGCAGCTTGTACCGCAGGGTTTTTTTTACCATCAGAGCGTTTGTCTGGCTTGATTTCCATGATGTCAACACTGAGTTCTCGCGGCATGCGTTTTGTATATTCGACACAAGCAGCCTCAACCCAGCTTGGCATTTTATGCCCGACTGAGATGATTTTGAGTTTCATAGAAAGTGTGCGATAGCCAAGAAGGTCAGGAAGCGGAATGGCGCTTATCGACAGTCACGTGCTTGCCATCACCGCCCCATAGTTGCTCAAGGTTGTAGTAGGCGCGCGTCGTTGGAATCATGATGTGCACAACAATATCGTCTAAATCGACTAATACCCACTCACCGTCTTTTTCGCCCTCCATTCCACGGGGATGGTAACCTTTTGCTTTTAGCTCAACGTAAATATTGTCTGCGATGGCTTTGGTTTGACGAGATGAGTTTGCACTGCAAACAATCATGTAGTTGGTCATTGAGGTGAGTTTTGTGACATCCAAAACAGTAATATCAAAACCTTTGATATCTTCGATTGCGTTTACGACCGCATCTTTCATTGCGATTAAGTCTGACAAATGATTACCTTTAAGAGTGGGTTAAGCAGCTTGCGCTGGAATTGTATTTTTGCGTGCTTTGATGCGGTTGTGACTATCCACATAAACGAGTTCGGGTTGGTAAGTTTTTAATGCTACGGCACTATATTGTGCATAGGTCGCGATAATAACAATGTCGCCAGGTGCTGCTTTGTGTGCTGCTGCACCATTAGTAGAAATGATACCAGAATGTCTTTCTGCGCGGATGGCATAGGTGCTAAAACGTTCGCCATTGGTGACATTGTAAATGTCAATTCTTTCGTATTCACGAATATCAGCGGCTTCTAGCAAGGCTTCATCAATCGCGCAGCTACCTTCATAATGTAATTCACTATGCGTAACGGTAACGCGGTGTAGCTTGGATTTAAGCATCGTTCTTTGCATCAAGTATAACCATTCAATCTTACAAAGGTAGCATTGTAATCAATTCAAAGGTTTAGCGCAAAACTCAATATTGTCAATTAAGCGTATATTCGCTAATGTTGCGGCGCCTAGTATGACGAATTGGAAATCAGTATCTTGTGCTGGAGCGAGTGTTTGAGCGGAACGAATCGTAATATAATCAACTTTCCAACCTTGGTTACTTAAGGTTGTTGTAGTTTGATGTTCAATTTTGGCAAAGTCAGCGTTGCTGCGCTGTGCACAAGTAACGGCTTGATTAAGTGCTTGATTAAGCTGTATCGCTTGGTTTTTTTCTGCTGTGGTGAGGTGTCCATTACGCGAGCTGAGTGCGAGTCCATTGGTATCACGTACAATGTCGCCCGCAAGTATGTCGATGGGGAAATTCAGTTGTTTAACCAGTTCACGAATAATGAATAATTGTTGAAAATCTTTTTTCCCAAATACCGCAACATCAGGTTGCACTAGGTTAAATAGTTTAGCGACCACAGTTGCAACGCCTGCAAAATGACCTAATCGAGTCGCGCCACATAAATCATCCGCAATCGGTGGTGGTGTCACCATCATGGTTTGATTGAGTGAAGTGTCATCAAGACCAGGATACATTTCAACGACACTTGGTGCAAAAACGATGTTTGTGCCTATGCTTGCAAGCTGCGCACAATCGGCTTCTAGGGTGCGCGGGTATTTTGCTAAGTCTTGATTGGAATCGAATTGCAAGGGATTGACAAAAATGCTAACCACAACGCAGTCTGCATGTTGTTTTGCCAGTTGGACAAGGGCGAGATGGCCAGCATGCAAATTACCCATGGTGGGCACAAAAGCAATTTTGCCCTGTGCCTTTAACGCAGCGCTTAACGCCAGCCGAGTATGAATAACTTGCACTAGTAACTATGCTCTTGAGCAGGAAAGGACTGATCTTTCACCGCGGTTATATAGGCAGCAATGGCTTCTTGAATGCTGTTATTTTCCTGTAAAAAGTTGCGCACAAAACGGGGTGATTTGAAATCATTCGGCGATTTATTTGCAGGACCAGTGTAAATGCCGAGCAAATCTTGCAATACCAATACTTGACCACTGCAATGCACACCTGCGCCTATGCCAATAGTAGGCACCTTGATGAGATTAGTGATTTTTTCAGCTAGCGCGGCTGGCACCATTTCTAATACAAGCATGCTGACTCCAGCTTGATCCATTGCTTTGGCATCGTTAATAATTTTTTGCGCCGAGACGGCTGTTTTACCTTGAATTTTATAACCGCCCAATTGATTCACTGATTGCGGTGTAAAGCCCAAATGGGCGCAAACAGGGACGCCATGTGAGACTAAATAACGCGCTGTTTCTACGCGGTCACCCCCGCCTTCAAATTTCACCATGCTCGCGCCAGACTTAATCAACCATTGCGCATTTTTCAGCGCAGCCTCGTTGTCATGCTCGTAACTACCTAAAGGCATATCTGCAACAATAAGGGTATTGGGCGCACCTGCTGCCACACTTTTGGTGTGATAAGTCATATGGTGCATACTCACATTCAGCGTGTTATCAGCGCCTTGTAGTACCATGCCGAGTGAATCGCCAACCAATATCACATCAACCCCTTCAAGCTCCATGAGTTTAGCAAAGGTTGCATCATAACAAGTGAGCATGGTGATTTTTTCACCAGCTGCGGTTAGCTTATTAAGAGTCTTCATTGGATTTTCTTGCATGATGTTAATTCGTGCTGTTATTCGAAATTAGGATTAAAGTACTCACGACGACCTTGGAAATGGTCAATACGCTCAACTAAAAGATTGAGTGCAGACGCATCTTTAATGATGTTTAGTTTTTCATTGTTGACGATGAGCACAGGCGCTTGATCGTAGCTATGAAAGTATTCACTGTAAGCGCTGGCCAAACGCTCTAAATATTGGTTTGGCATGTTCATTTCATATTGAATATTACGCTCAGCAATACGGTCTGTTAAGGCACTGATAGGTGTTTGTAAATAAACCACTAAATCAGGCTTTGGGGATTCTAATTGCAAATGCTGAAAAATTTGATGATAGAGGGCGTACTCTTCATTATTTAAATTCAAACGTGCAAAGAGCGGATCTTTTTCTAAAAAGAAATCGGCGGTAATCGGCTGCGAAAACATGTCGATTTGATTGATATCAGCAATTTGGCGCGCGCGCTGAAATAAGAAAAAGATTTGTGTTTGTAAAGCATAGCGTTTTGGGTCGTCATAAAAGCGTGCCAGAAAAGGATTCTCTTCAGCTTTTTCTGTCAGTAGTTGTGTTGAAAATTTCTCGGATAGCATGCGAGCTAACGTCGTTTTGCCGCTTCCAATTGGACCCTCTATGACGATAAATGGGAATTTGTTGAAAATATTCATACAGAATGCTTACTCAGTTTTGCAATGCCTTGGTGTTGAAACGCTTGTGCTAATTCTACAACATTACAAGCGTTTGCCGTCACATCAACATAGCGAATGGTTAAGTCAGGGGCAATCTCCGCAAGTGGTAATAAGACAAAGCCACGCAGATGCATACGTGGATGTGGCAAAGTGAGGAAATCTGTTTTACATTCGACATCTTCATACTGCAGCAAGTCTAAATCCAGAATGCGTGGCGCATTTGCAAAAGGGCGTTCGCGGCCAAAGTCATGTTCAATGTCTAGTAATGCTTTTAACAAGGCTTCTGGATTTGCCTCGGTTTGCACTTGTGCAACGGCATTGATGAAGTCTGGTTGATTGTCGTAACCAACTGGGGTTGATTGATAAAGGCTAGAACGTTTTACGACTTTCGTTCTTGGTATTTTATCTAGCGCGGCAAAAGCGTTTGTTACCTGTGTGGCAGGGTCATATAAATTGCTGCCTAATGCGATATACGCTTTATACACTGCTATTTTCCTGTGCTGTTGTTGATTTTGGTTTTGGTTTACGCTTGCGCCGTTTTTTAGGTGTGGAATCGGGTAGTAACATGGCCGTACGTTGCTCTGTATTGGCATGGGCAAATAGCGTCCACCACTCACCAATTTCCGTAGGCATCTCACCCGACTCACAACGCAACAACATAAAGTCGTAACCTGCACGATAACGTGGATGTGTGAGTAAGCTAAATGGACGTTTACCTGCGCGTTGTTCAAAACGCGGTTGCATCGACCAGATTTCTTTCATGGTGGCTACAAAGCGATGGTGAATAGCGAGTTTTTTTGCTTGAATCTGAATGATTTCGTCCATTGCATGGTGCAAAGCAGGCATCATAGGCGACTGTTTTTGATGGTGTTCCCATGCTTTTAAGACTTCGTGCCACAAAAGTGTTGCGAATAAAAAGCTGGGGTTGGATGACTTGCCTTGCATGATGCGGTCATCTGTGTTTTTCAGCGCCAACATTACAAACTTTTCACCAAGTGGTTGTTCGAGCACAACATCTAACAAAGGCAGTAGGCCGTGATGTAGGTGTTGTGCTCGCAAGATATTAATAGTTTCAATGGCATGGCCAGATAAAAATAGCTTTAACATTTCGTCAAATAGGCGACTAGGCGGTACGTCTTGCAATAAATCAGCTAGTTTTGAAATAGGCTTTTCAGTCGATTCTTCAATGGTCAAGCCCAATTTTGCTGATAATCTGACTGCACGTAACATCCGCACAGGGTCTTCTTGATAGCGCGTCACAGGGTCGCCAATCATCCGCAATATCCGTGCTTTGACATCAGCAACACCATGATGAAAGTCTAATATTTCTTGTGTTTTTGGGTTGTAGTAAAGCGCATTGGCCGTAAAGTCCCGTCGTACTGCGTCATCTTCAAGGCTACCAAAAATATTGTCACGTAAGATACGGCCGCTATCGTTGGTTTTAGCATCACCCTTATTATGATGATGTCCGCGGAAGGTTGATACTTCGATGGTTTCTCTGCCCCACATCACATGGACTAGACGGAAACGTCTACCAATAATGCGCGATCGGCGGAAGATTTTATTCACTGCTTCGGGTTCCGCATTGGTAGCAATGTCAAAATCTTTTGGTTTTACATCCAAAAGTAAATCACGCACTGCGCCACCTACAATGTAAGCTTCAAAGCCCGCTTTATGTAAGCCTTCGCAGGTGTTGAGTGCAGCATCGCTGATTAAATCAGGGTTGATTTTATGTTTTTTAGCTACAATTTTTTTGGCAGCGTCTGGCAAGTTGTTGTCAGCTAAATGGATGGCATCGGTGGTTTGCTCGCGCTTTTTAAACACTTTGTTCAGAAATTTTTTAATCATTTATTTACTTGGGTCACTATTTTGACTGCTTTCATTGTTCCATAACACATCTGGGACGCCAGCCTCTTCGTTTAACATGCGGCATAAAACAAACAATAAGTCTGAAAGGCGGTTAATGTATTGTAAAGCACCTTGGGTTAGGGGTTCGGCTGCATCTAACGCATGCATGGTGCGTTCAGCACGCCTACAGACGGTTCTCGCCATATGCCCATAAGCCGCTGCACGGCTACCCCCTGGCAATATAAATTCCTCAAGTGGCGCTAAGCTTTCATTCCATTCATCCAATGTTGATTCTAATGCCTTAATACGTTCAGTTTTAATTAAGCTGACGTTCGGCATGCAAATTTCAGCGCCGAGATTGAATAAATCATGTTGTACCGCTGTTAAACAATGCATGATCTTGTCAGAGGTTGGCTCTGTGAGTAACAGTCCAATCACTGCGTTGAGTTCATCTACATCGCCCATAGCGTGTACACGCAGACTATTTTTATCAACGCGCGTGCCGTCAGCTAGGCCTGTCGTGCCATCGTCACCTGTTCGTGTATAAATCTTACTTAATCGATTACCCATTATTTACGTTTCTAATATAATAGGACATTATAAATCATGCATAACCATTTACAGCAAATTAAGCACACTAATATACAAGCTAACTCAATTGGGGTAATGGACTCAGGTGTGGGTGGGCTTTCTGTTTTACAGCATATTCATGCTTTATTGCCACATGAAAACCTGATGTATTTTGCTGATAGTTTGCATGCGCCCTATGGTAGTAAAACACCTAAGCAAATTCAACGTCGCGTGTTTTCAATGGCAAAATTTTTATTATCAAAAGGTGTAAAAGCACTGGTGATTGCGTGTAATACTGCGACCGCCGCTGCTGCACAAGATTTAAGAGATCAATATGCATTTTTGAATATTCCAATTATCGCGATGGAGCCCGCAGTAAAACCAGCATCGCTAGCGACGAAAAATGGGGTTGTTGGTGTGCTTGCAACAGTGGGTACGCTCAAGAGTGCGCAATTTGCCGCTTTATTGGCTAATTATGGTCAAGATATTCAAGTCTATACGCAAGGCTGTGTTGGTTTGGTGGAGTGTATAGAGCGCGGTGAGATTAATAATGAGAGTACCAAAGCCTTAATCAGCCAGTATTGCGCGCCCTTGCTAGCCGCTGGTGCGGATACGATTGTACTGGGTTGTACCCATTATCCTTTTGTGAGAAAGCTGATTCAAGCGGTTGTTGGTGATGGCGTGACCATAATTGATACGGGTGCAGCGGTGGCTAAACACTTGCAGGCAACTTTAGAAGCAAAGGATTTATTAACGCGTTCAGATGCTAGGCCTGATGTTTCAATTTGGACGAATCATGTGACTCCCAATGGGGATGATGTTATCCGTCAGCTATGCGGTCATTTGGATGTGATTATTCGGCCTATTTTGTCCCGTTAATATGTGCTAAGGGCGTTGGTTAAACGCTTCAATTGACGCCTGAAAAGCGCGTGAATTCAATTGTTTCAAAGCTAGAGTCATTGCTGTATCGTTGATTGATAGCAAAGAAGCTTTGTCCAAACCACCAAGTACGACTTGCGCATCATTTCATAAAATAGTGTGCGCGTGGAGGGCATCAGATTTTAGTCGGCATCGTTTTTCCAAAGACCTTGGCCATTTTGTTGGCTTTGCAGCCAATCATGCTCAAGCTAGAATGCTGACCTAAAACAGCTGGCATTGCAGAGGATGGATTCGAGGAACAAAATAGGATGCGAAGCCTGTTTTAACGACCAAGGTCGTTTGGCAGTGCGTTTAATGGATGATGGTTAACGCAAGTTTAGTGAGGCGCAACCATTTCATCTGCTTTTAATGTGTACTTTGTGCCGCAATAAGGACATGCGACTGCGCCAGTTTTAGTAATATCTAAAAAAACGCGTGGATGTGATGCCCAAAGTGCCACTTCTTTAGTTGGGCAGTGTAGTGGCAGTTGTTTAGCGGTGACTTCAAATGCTTTAATATCAGACATCATTAATCCTTTGAGTTTATTTCAGATTAGGTGTTTGAACTTCAATATCGCTTTAAACCAATGTTAACCAATCAGCATGTTTGGTCGATTTACCTTTAACAACATCGAAATACATGCTTTGTAATTGCTCGGTAATGGGTCCGCGAGTACCGGTGCCAATGGCACGGTTGTCTAATTCGCGAATCGGTGTTACTTCTGCAGCCGTTCCTGTAAAGAAAGCTTCATCAGCTGTGTAAACTTCATCGCGGGTAATGCGTTTTTCAATCACTTCTAAACCAATTTCATTTGCTAATTGCACAATAGTGTCGCGCGTAATGCCTTCCAAAGCACTCGTAAGGTCTGGCGTGTACATTTTACCTTTACGAATGATGAAAATGTTCTCACCCGAGCCTTCAGCCACAAAGCCATCTACATCTAACAATAAGGCCTCTTGATAACCATCTTGTTGGGCTTCTTGGTGGGCTAAAATGCTGTTCATATAGTTGCCATTGGCTTTGGCTTTACACATGGTGATATTGACATGATGGCGTGAGAATGATGATGTTTTCACGCGAATGCCATTCGTTAATGCGTCATCGCCCATATAAGCACCCCAGCTCCAAGCAGCAACAATCACATGGGTGGATAATGTTTTTGCAGAAATACCCATTGCTTCAGCGCCATAAAAAGCCATCGGGCGCATGTAAGCAGACGCTAAATGATTCTCGCGGACTGCAGTTTTTTGCGCTTCCATCAAGGTCGCTTTATCGTACGGCATTTTCATGCCCAAAATATGCGCACTATTGAACAACCGGTCGGTATGCTCTTTTAAACGAAAAATGGCGGTCCCTTTTTCTGTTTGGTAAGCACGAACGCCTTCAAATACTCCCAGACCGTAATGCAAAGTGTGGGTTAACACATGCGTTGTGGCATCACGCCAGTTAACTAATTTGCCATCGTACCAAATAAGGCCATCACGGTCAGACATAGAGCTTGGTATTGCCATGTTGCTACTTTCAATTATTCACAAAGGTACTATTGTAAACTAAAGCCTAGGATTTTCTCAGCATGTTAAAATCAAATATTGTTTTTTATTGGAGTTTTTGTGATGTTTTCATCAGTTTTTCGGCTAACACGTCATTTAATACTGATTGTGATGCTGGGGTTATTAGTTGGCTGTCAAAATCAGAAGAGTTTAGTTGGTACAGATATTACTGGTGCTGATTTTCCAAACCCATTGGCCTTGACTGATCACAATGGTCATCCTCGTACGATGGCCGACTTTAAAGGTAAGGTCGTTGTTTTGTTTTTTGGCTTCACCCACTGTCCAGATGTCTGTCCAACCACCATGTTGGATTTAAAAAACACAATGAAGATATTAGGCGAACAAGCTGATCAAGTGCAAGTGTTGTTTGTCACTGTTGACCCTGAGCGAGATACGCAAGCGGTGTTAGCTAAATTTGTACCATCTTTTGATGCACGTTTTATTGGTTTGACAGGCAGTGTTGAAGCCGTAGCAGATACTTTAAAGAATTTTAAAATCTACTCTGCAAAGGTGCCAGGAAAAAGTGAAAATGATTATGCCATTGACCACAGTGCTGGGATGTATCTATTTGATCAGCAAGGTAAGGCGAGAGTATATTTGAGTCATGGGCAAGCGCCAGCGGATATTGCAAGTGACATTCAGCGGCTTTTATAATCCCAATTAGGCAGCTGTAGCCTACATGCGGTGGAGCACGGCAGATAATTGTTTTAGTTCTTTTTCTGCCGCTTTGTAATGAGGGTAAATACCTTCGACTATAGCCCAGTATTGGGCTGAGTGGTTCATTTCCTTTAGATGAGCTAACTCGTGACAAACCACATAATTGATAATAGATGGTGGTGCTTGAATTAAGCGCCAATTGAGGCGAATATCACCTTGACTCGTGCAACTGCCCCATCGGGATCGTGCATTTGATAGTTTAAATGGTGGAGTAGTAACGCCTAGTTTTGCGGCAAACAATGCGATACGCCGACCAAAGTCTGTGAGTGCTTGTTTTTTATACCATTGGATGACGGTTTTTTTGACGACTTCCTCGTCCTCCGGTTGCGGTAAAACAATCGTTAAGCTGTCGTGATTAAACTGTGGCGGCTGTTTTTTCGAATCGCTGACGATATAAAGCGTCATGTCCAAACCGAGCAAAGGGATGGTTTCCCCATCTTGCCAAGTAATAGGCGGCTTTTGATTTAGTTTGCGCGTTGCGAGTTTGTTTGATATCCAATCAGACTTTTTTAGAATTAAGTTTTTTAATTGAAACTCAAGTAGGTATTTCGGCGCATGAACGACTAAGCCATCATCGGTAATTTTCAAGCCAACCGTGCGTCGCGCTCTGCGTTCTAGCTGGTAGGTAAGGATTTCGCCATTACCCAGTTGAATGGTTTTTTTGGTCATGACTAGGCAGAAAGCGCTTGCATCTCGGCTTCAATCCAATCCTCTACTTGCTGATTCAGTGCCTCAGGTTTTAACCCTGCCGATGGGATAGGTCTGCCGATACTGACTTGTATCATGCCTGGTCGTTTAAGCATAGAATTTTTTTGCCAAAACTCACCTGCATTATGTGCCACTGGTACCACCTGAGTTTGGGTGTGTGTGGCCAACCATGCGCCGCCGATATGGTATTTACCACGTGTGCCAGGTGCTGTTCTAGTTCCTTCAGGAAAGATGACCACCCAAAACTTTTTCGCTAAACGGTCTTTGCCTTGCGTGACGAGTTGTTTTAATGCCTCACGACCCGCGGAGCGATTAATGGCGATTGGAGAAGTTAGTGCTAGTGCCCAGCCGAAAAAAGGGATCATTAACAAAGTGCGTTTCATGACCCAGACTTGTGGTGGAAAGATCAGTTGTAATGCTAACGTTTCCCAAGCAGACTGATGTTTACAAAGGATCAGACTGGGTGTGTTTGGAATGTTTTCACGACCTTTTACCTCAAAGCTTAAACCGCAACTAACTTTTAACCACCATAACATGCAATGTGCCCAGCGGCTTAAAAATTGATAACGTTTTTGTGGCGGTAGCGGGAAAGTGAGCAGCCCAATTAAGGTAAAAGGAATGGTGAAAAGCCACAAGCCAAGATTAAAAATAAACGAGCGAATGACAATCATGAGTAGGCGTTAGAATTGTTCAATAATATGATTCACCGCATCAGCCAAATGCGTGAAAACCATCGTATTTTCTGGCATGCCGCCTGCGGCTAAGGTTTTTTTTCCTTTGCCTGTTTTGACTAGCATGGGCTGACAACCTGCATTGGCGAACGCTTGTAAATCACGTAGCGCATCACCAACAGCAGGTACGTTTTTTAAATCGACCGAAAACCGATGGCCGATATCTTCTATCATTTGGCTTTTTGGTTTTCTGCATTCACAATGATCGGCAGCGGCATGTGGACAATAAAAAATGGCTTCAATATGGCCGCCCACTTGTGCCACAGCGTGGTGCATCTTGTCGTGAATGGCATTGAGTGTCACCATATCAAATAAACCTCGCGCGACACCAGATTGATTGGTAGCGACCACCACACGGAAGCCATGTTGATTAAGCAAGGCAATCGCCTCTAAGCTACCTGCAATGGGTATCCACTCGGCTGGACTTTTAATAAAGTTGTCGCTGTCTTTATTAATCACACCATCTCTGTCTAAAATCACTAGTTTCATCGCGGAAGCTAACTCGCAAGTTTAGATAGATCGGCCACACGATTCATGGCTTGATAGAGCATGGCTAATAAACCTAAGCGATTTGCTTTTAACGCGGGGTCGTCTGCATTCACCATTACATTATCAAAGAACGCATCAATTGGCGCTCTTAATGTCGCTAGAGCTTGGAGTGAAGCGGTGTAATCACCCGCTTCGAATAGCTGATCAGCCTTTGCTTTGGCTTTATGCAAGGCTGCAGTCAAGGCCTTTTCTGTCGATTCTTGTAACAAATTTTCATCAATCTTTGCGGCTACTTCGCCTTCTACTTTACGTAAGATATTGCCAACACGTTTGTTGGCGGCTGCTAAAGCTGGCGCTTCTGCTAAGGTGGCAAAGGTTTGCACCGCAGCAAGGCGTTGCGGTATCTCGCGCAGTAATAAGGGGTCTAATGACAGCACGGCATCGACTTCTTGCGCACTTGCTCCTTGGTCACGCAGGTTAACGCTTAGGCGGTCAAAACAGAAGGCTTTGATTGCAGCTAATACTTCATTATCGCCCTCAAATTGTTGCAAGGCTAATTGGATGAGGGCATCAAAAGGCAAAGCCAGTTTTGCATCTATTAACATGCGCAGAATACCCAACGCTTGACGACGCAATGCAAAGGGATCCTTATCACCTGTTGGTTTTTCGCCTATACTAAACAGGCCAACCAGCGTTTCTAATTTATCGGCTAAGGCAACACAAATCCCAACTTGGTTACGTGGTAATTCATCGCCCGCAAAACGAGGTTTGTAATGATCTTCAATGGCAAAAGCCACCGCATCATCTAAGCCTTCATGTTGCGCATAATAACGCCCCATAATGCCTTGTAACTCAGGAAACTCGCCGACCATGTCGGTGACCAAATCGGCTTTTGATAAGCGTGCAGCTTGTTGTGCTTGATTGACTAATGTGGCGTCGCCTAATTGCGTTGCTATTGCGCCAGCAAGTTTCACCACACGCTGGTTACGCTCTCCTTGCGAGCCGAGCTTATTATGGTAAACCACCTTATCTAAGCTGGCGATACGACTGTCTAAGGTCTTTTTACGGTCTTGATCAAAAAAGAATTTTGCATCGGCTAAACGTGGGCGCACCACGCGCTCATTACCGCCAATCACAGCGCTAGGGTCTGCTGGACTAATATTAGCAACAATGAGGAATTGATTAGTTAATTTGCCATTTTTATCCAATAGCGGGAAGTATTTTTGATTGGCCTTCATCGTCAAAACTAAACACTCTTGCGGGACAGCTAAAAACGCAGTTTCATATTGACCGAGCAAGACATTTGGCAATTCGACCAATGCCGTTACTTCGTCTAATAACGCATCATCGTCAACGGCTGTTAACCCTTGCTGATCTGCTGCTGCTTTTAATTGGGCGGCGATATTAGCTTTGCGCGCTTCAAAGCTCGCAATCACAGCCCCTTCAGTTTTTAATTGCTCTTCGTAGCAATCTGCATGATTGAGCGTGATGACGGATTTTGGAGATTCAAAACGATGTCCTGTTGTTGTATTGCTCGCTGTTAAACCGAGCGTGCTGACGGGGACAATTTGGTCACCATGTAAGGCGACTAAACCATGGGCAGGACGCACAAAGTTGACCGTTTCCCAGCCATCGTTAATTTGGTAGGTCATGACTTTAGGAATAGGTAGTTTGCTCAACGCTTCATCTAGCGCTCTTTGCAGACCTTCAGTTAAGGTTAGCCCTGTTTTATTGATGTCTAAAAATAAGTTGTCTGTTTTTCCATCATGCTCTGTTCTTAAGCTAGCTACGGCTGAGGCGTCTAATCCCATGCTGTTCAACCGCTTAAGTAAAGCTGGGGTGGCTTGACCGTGAGCATCCAAGCCGACGTTAACAGGCATCAATTTTTGCGCTACTTGCTCATCTGCGGCTTTGCTCACCACATCAGAAATATGCGCGGCTAAGCGGCGCGGTGTCGCAAAGTTGGTGACAACAGCGTGATCAGAGCTTAACCCCTGTGCGGTTAATGTTTCTGCTAAACCGTTAGCAAAAGCCAGCCCTAATGTTTTTAATGCCTTTGGCGGCAGTTCTTCTACAAATAATTCAACTAATAAATTGCTACTCAAGGTACTCATGCTGCTGCCTTCTTACTATTTTTTGCTTGCTGTTGCTGCAGTTGCGCCAATACTTCGTCTGCACGGTCTTTTTGTGCCATTGGGAACCCCAAACGTGCGCGGCTATCCAAGTAGCTGGCAGCGACGCTACGGGCTAAATTACGAATGCGACCAATATAAGCAGCGCGTTCAGTAACCGAAATAGCCCCACGTGCGTCTAGCAAATTAAACGTATGCGCAGCTTTTAATACCTGTTCATAAGCAGGTAGGGCTAACTTTTCAGTCATTAAGTGTTCTGCTTGTTTCTCATGTGCGTTAAAGGCGGTTAATAGGAACGCGACATCACTATGCTCAAAGTTATAAGCTGATTGCTCTTTTTCATTTTGCAAGAATACATCACCGTATTTCACGCCAGGTGAGTATTCTAAATCATAGACATTTTCAACACCTTGTAAATACATGGCTAAACGTTCTAAACCATAAGTGATTTCACCAGTGATGGGTTTGCAGTTAATGCCACCAACTTGTTGGAAATAGGTGAACTGGGTAACTTCCATGCCATTGAGCCAAACTTCCCAGCCCAAACCCCATGCGCCCAAGGTTGGATTTTCCCAATCATCCTCGACAAAGCGCACATCATTTTGTTGAAGGTCAAAGCCCAAGGCTTCTAACGAGCCCAAATATAAATCCATAATGTTGGCAGGCGCAGGTTTAAGGACCACTTGGAACTGATAGTAATGCTGCAAACGGTTTGGATTTTCACCGTAACGACCATCATTCGGACGGCGACTCGGTTGTACATAAGCGGCTTTCCAGGGTTCAGGGCCGAGCGCACGCAAGAAGGTGGCTGTGTGGCTGGTGCCCGCGCCGACTTCCATATCGTAAGGTTGTAACAAGGTGCAGCCTTGTTGATCCCAATAGTCTTGGAGTTTTAGAATAATTTGTTGAAAGCTTAATGCCATGTTTGTGAATACAAATAACTAAAAGTAGAGATTTTACATGAGAATGGCTCAGTAAGACTAACTTAAGCGATGGATTGCAGTATTGAGACATGAATCTAACCGTCTAAAATACGGCGCATCTTTATACGTCATTTGACGTGTACACTTTTTATATTGATTTAATCCATTGTGATCTGGATCGATATTTGTTAAATTATAACAGATGCGTTATTCGAACAATAAGCGGTTTGCTTTTGTATTGACTCTTTTTTTGGGTGTCATGCAACTGCTTTTGCCTTTTATCCATGCTCATTACAATGGTCATGATGTGCATGTGCAAAATAAGACGCCGTTGTTGCATATGCACAACATTCAAGTTCATACACCAGCTCCATCGTTAGCATTGGGCGTTTTCACTGCAATGCAGACGGCATTAGTGGCGGATAACTTAGATTCTGCGTTTGTTGACATTGGTCAAGGAGTGCCTAATCAATCTTTTTTTGATGCTGCGCATTTTATAGCTGTTTTGTTTGCCATCATTTTCTTTGTGACCGTCACGCGTATTCTTTACTTTCCTGCTTTATCGATATTTAAACAACATTTCCCCTACCAGCGACCATTGTCGCACGCCCCACCAAACCCTTAAAGAGAGTGCAATGTACGATGCCGTTTGGCATCTGTTTTTGTTATTTTTAGGAGTTTCTAATGCCAGTTTTTAGATGGCTATCCATTGCTTGGTTATACCTTGCATTAATGGTGCCTATGTTGATGTTTTCATCTGTGTGCATGGCGCTTGAGCCTGTCGTTGCCCATGAGGATGTCTTGCAAGTCAACCCAACACTCAGCTTACACGATGTATTAAATATGACGGTGAAGCATCAGCCGCAACAAGCACAATGGCAAGCGCAACGATATGGCGTAAAAGCTAAAAAAGCGCTTGCTGAAAGTATGTTGCCCTATTCGCCTGCTATCTCAATCGCACAACAAAATGATAGCGTTGGAAGTAATCGCGGTGAGCGAGAGTATTCTGTGGCACTTGAGTTACCCATCTGGCTACCAAATCAGCGTGATGCTAGAGCAAAAGTTGCAGAAATCAGTGCGCGATATGTTGAGGCAGGCCAAGCGAGCTTGGCCATCAGGGCGGCGGGTCTTTTGCGAGACGCACTCTGGGGAATTGCATTGACAAAGAATGCATTTGCCTTAGCAGAAGCGAAGCTTAATAGCGCGAAGATCCTCGAAGAAAAGGTGAACAAAAGTGTGTTGGCAGGTGAAGCAGCAAAAACAGATTTACTGCAAGCGCAACAAGCGACTTTGCTTGCATCTAAAAACAAAGTGCTGGCACAAGCCGAGGTGATGCATGCAAAATTTAGGTATAAATTGCTGACGGGGATTGATCAACTGCCACAAAATTATACAGAACAGAAGTCTGCTTTAATCGGCTTTGAACAATCACCGACTTGGTTGGAAATGCTAGCTAAGGTGGAGAGTGCTGAGCAGTCTCGCGAGCTTGCACAAATTGAAAAAAAACAAAACATACAGCTAGAGATTAACGCTAGAACGATTATAGGCGCTTTTGATACGAAATATAATCAGAGCATGGGCGTGAGCGTCAGGATTCCATTGAACATTGCAGCAAGTACGACACCAATTACTGCCGTCTCAGAAATGGCTTTAGGTAGTGCAATCTCAGAACGCGATCTATTAAGAAACGCGTTAGAAGCGGCCTTACACGAGGCTGACCATAATCTAGAAGTGAGTGAGCAGGCATTGTTGATTGCTCAGCAGCATGATGAAATTGCGCAAGAGAGTCTTCGCTTAGTGGAAAAAGCTTACGCACTAGGCGAGCAAGACCTTACCACTTTATTAAGAATCAAAGATCAAGCATTTGATGCTGCGCGCAGTTATCACGCGTCAGAAATTCAACATCAATGGAACATTGCACGATACAACCAAGCAGTAGGAGTATTACCATGAATCAATTAATCAGTTTTGTATTAATCATCTTTATGCTACCGATAGCAGCTTTTGCAGACACACTGGTGTTGAGTGAAGCGCAAATCAAAAAAATGCAAATTACCACTAGTTTGGTCAGCAAAAACAATAAAGGCTTTACTCGCAACTATAGCGGTGAGGTTGTTGTACCGAATCATCAAACACAAATTATTAGCACACCGCAAAGCGGTTTGGTGAGTGCATTAGCTGTCGCTACTGGCCAGGAAGTTAAAAAAGGACAAGTGATTGCACAGATTAGTAGTTCAGAGTTTATCGGTTTACAAGGTGGGTATTTGCAAGCAAAAACCAAATTAGCCTTGGCTTTAAAAACGGCAGAACGAGATAAAGCGTTGGCAGAAGAAGGCATCATTCCAAAGCGACGTTACCTTGAATCACAAAGTGCAAGCATTGCTATGCAGACAGACGCAATGCAGCAAAAGCAGGCTTTACGTTTGGCTGGTATGTCAGAGAGCAGCATTGCAAATCTAAGCAGTGCGAGCAAAATCCAGAGCGTGGTCAGTATTGTTGCCCCTATTTCTGGGCAAGTGGTCGCGCAATTCTCAAAGGTGGGCGATCGATTGAATAGCGGGATGCCTTTATATCAAATCGCGCAACTGAATCCGTTATGGGTGGAGATGAATGTCCCTATAGAAGAAGCGGCGCATCTTGCCAACGGTTTAAAAGTAGAGATAGCCAAAAGTCATGCCAGTGGGCACATCATCGCGATATTGCGTAGCGTGAATAAGGCAACACAAACTCTGCAAGTGCGCGCCACAATCAATCAGGGCACGCAATCACTGTCTTTAGGACAGTTTGTTGAGGTGGCTTTGTCGATTAAAACACCTGAGGGTGGTTTGCAAATACCTGTTTCTGCTTTGGTTAGAAATGGTCAAGAGAGTGTTGTTTTTAAGCGCATCAAAAATGGCTTTGAGATTGTGCCAGTAACTTTAATGCATTCAGATGCGGAGTTTGCTTTCGTCAAAGCAGCGCTAAGTGCTGGCGACCGAGTGGCTTCAAAAGGCTTAGCAGCGCTTAAAGGCAGCTGGTTAGGTTTAGGTGGCGAATAATGTTCAATCTGATTGTTGAGTTTTCATTACGCCAACGCGTTATGGTGTTGCTATTAGTGTTCATCTTAAGCATTGCGGGTTATATGGCTTATCAGCAATTGCCCATTGATGCCTTTCCAGATGTCTCATCTACGCAGGTTAAAGTGATTGTAAAGTCGCCAGGTATGACGCCAGAAGAGGTGGAAATGCGCATTACGGCACCGATTGAGGTGGAAATGTTAGGTATTCCCAAGCAATCTGGTTTACGTTCTGTTGCCAAATATTCTTTAACGGATATTACAGTTGATTTTGAAGATGGGACAGATATTTACTGGGCGCGTCAGCAAGTGAGTGAGCGCTTAAGTAGTGTATGGGGTAATTTGCCCAGCAACGTGACTGGCGGCATCGCGCCGATGACTACGCCATTGGGTGAAATGTTTATGTTTACAGTGGAATCTGAAACACTGAGTTTGGAAGAGAAGCGTAACATACTCGACTGGGTGATACGACCACAATTGCGAACGGTAGCGGGTGTCGCCGATGTCAATGCTTTAGGTGGGCTGGTGCGCACATTTGAAATCGTACCTAATAATGCGCAAATGTATGCACGCGGAATTAGTTTAAATAGCTTGCGTGATGCCATCATTGATAATAACCGTAATGATGGAGCAGGTCGCTTAAGCGATCACGAGGACGCACTCTTAGTCCGTTCGGAAGGTGCGATTAAAACGCTAGATGATGTGCGTGGGATAGTCGTCAAAAGCGAGTTTGGTAAGCCCGTATATGTGGCGGATGTTGCAGAAGTGCGTGTCGGTGCTTTGACCCGTTACGGCGCCGTGACGGCCAATGGCAAAGGTGAAGTTGTTGAAGGGTTAGTGCTCGGTTTGCGTGGTGCCAATGCGCGTGCGGTCGTTGATGGTGTACGTGCAAAATTACAAGAAATAGCGCCAACCTTACCCAAGGGCGTTACAACAAATGTGTTTTATAACCGCGGCAATTTAGTCGAACGCGCCGTGCATACTGTGAATAAAGCCTTAACAGAAGCCGTTGTGCTGGTGATTATCTTATTGATTTTATTTTTAGGTAATTGGCGTGCTGCATTAACCATTGCGTTCTCATTACCACTAGCTGTCCTCACGACCTTTTTATTGATGAAGCAATTTGGACTATCGGCCAACTTGATGAGTTTGGGTGGCTTAGCGATTGCGATTGGAATGTTGGTCGACTCTTCTGTTGTGGTGGTGGAAAATATCATTTCACATTTGGCACATACGCCCGACCAGCATGTGCAATCCAAAATGAGCATCATCTTGAACGCGATGCGTGAGGTGAGCTTGCCAGTTGCATCTGGCGTCGTAATTATTATTACCGTTTTCTTACCGTTACTCACTTTGCAAGGCTTAGAGGGTAAGTTATTTTCACCAGTAGCAATGACCATTATCTTTGCCTTATTAGGCTCGTTAGTGCTGTCGCTGACCGTTATTCCAGTGATTGCCTCTTTCTTAATTAAAGACCAACATGAAGTAGAACCATGGTTGGTGAGAAAGCTTTCGGCTGTGTATGCACCTGCATTGAAAAAAGCCATGCAACATCCGAATAAACTCCTGATGGGCGCTGGCGTCCTATTGATGCTAACAGTGGTTGTTTATTTTTTTATTGGTAAAACCTTTATGCCAGTAATGGATGAAGGTGACATTATTATTGGAGTAGAAAAACTACCTTCGATTACCTTGCAGCAAAGTGTCGCAACTGATTTGAATGTGCAACGAAATATCCTAAGTCAAGTATCAGAAGTTAAAGGGCTCTATTCACGTGTGGGTTCTGATGAACTGGGCTTGGATCCAATGGGCTTAAATCAAACGGATAACTTTTTAGCCTTAAAACCACGTGATGAGTGGACAGTAGACAGCAAAGAGGCCTTGATTGAAAAGCTTCGTGCGGTCATGAAGCAAATGCCAGGCTTGGATTTTAGTTTTACTCAGCCGATTGATATGCGCGTGAGTGAGATGGTGTTAGGGGTGAGGGGTGATTTAGCCATTAAAATTTTTGGCGAAAATTTAGACGCTTTAAGCAAAACCGCGCAAGCGATTGTAGGCGTGTTAGAGGGCATAGAGGGTAGTCAAGACGTTTATACACCCGAAAACAGTGGTGTTCAATATTTGCAAATTAATATTAATCGTAGTGTTGCTGGCAAACTAGGTCTGACAATCGCGGAAGTAAACCAAATACTACAAACGCAAATTGAAGGTCAGCGACTCGGTATCGTGCAAGAGGGTGTAAGACGTACCCCTATTCTATTGCGTGGTAGCAATGGTGTCCGCATGTCACCCACTGATTTTAGTCAATTACTAATCACATTACCTAATGGCAACAATATTCCTTTATCGAGTATTGCGACCTTAGTACGTACAGAAGGCCCTGTGAAAATTGATCGTGAGCGTGGCATCAGAATGGTCGTGGTGACAGCCAATGTGCAAGGGCGAGATTTGGTTAGCTTTGTCGAAGAAGCGAAACAAAAAGTCGCTGCGCAAGTCAATATCCCTCAAGGTTATTGGATGAAATGGGGCGGTCAGTTTGAAAATCAACAGCGCGCTGCATTACGTTTAAGTATTGTGGTGCCGATTGCCATTGGGCTAGTATTTTTATTGCTCTACCTGACTTTTGGCTCATTAAAGCTTGCTGCATTGATCCTTTCAAATATTCCATTGGCCATGGTTGGTGGTGTATTTGCCTTATGGATTTCTGGTGAATATCTGTCTGTGCCTGCTTCCGTAGGCTTTATTGCATTGTTAGGTATTGCTGTGCTCAATGGGGTAGTAATGGTTTCCTATTTTCAGCAGTTGGATTATGAAGGTATGCAAAAAAGCCTGATTGCTTTTGAAGGCGCCAAACGCCGTTTAAGACCAGTTCTGATGACCGCAAGTATTTCGGTGTTCGGTTTGATTCCACTATTATTTGCAACGGGGCCAGGGTCAGAGATCCAACGGCCATTAGCCGTTGTAGTGATTGGTGGTTTAACTACCGCCACACTATTAACTTTATTTATTTTACCCATACTTTATCACCGATTTTTTGGCAATGATGAAGTGACGGATTGATGATTGAGGCTGTGATTCGGTTGCCTAATGATTTGGCTAGTGAACTAATTGAGCAAAAATCACACCAAACCAATCATCAACTCGAAGCTGACATTTTAAAGGTTTACTATGAATAAATTTGCATTATGGATATCCGTTTTACTCTTAATCACGAGTGCGAAGATCGCTTTCGCCAATCATCATGAGGCTGACGACGCGGTTCAAGACGAAAACGGCCATCAGATGACAACAGAAGACCTTAGTATTGCCTACTTAGATGCCAACAAAGATGGTGTGATTACCCAGCAAGAATATTTAGACGGCGATAGCCAGAATGATGCAAAAAAGTTTAAGCATATGGATGCCAATGGGGATGGATTATTAGATTTGTCTGAGCAGCGAGAGATTGAGGCAGTCTATCAAGAACTGCATGAACAATACAAAGCAAAAACAAAGTCAATTTAAATCATCAACGTTGTTTAGCGCGTTTGGTTAGGATGCCAATGAGGATGCCTAAGCTGATGATGATAAACGGCCAGTTTCCCCAATAGACGTATGGGGTGGTGCCTTGATAGCCTTGTGCGGTGACGTTAAGTGTGGTCGTAACATCATGTGGCGCATGGGCTAGCACGTAGCCACGTTGGTTGATCATAGCGGTAGCACCAGTGTTGGTTGAACGTAGTACCATGCGACCTGTTTCTAATGCTCTGGCCTGAGAGAATTGCATATGTTGATCAGCCGCATAGGATTGCCCATACCAAGCATCGTTGCTGATATTCACTAATACAGTGGCTTCTGGTAATTGTTGAATGATTTCCTCGCCAAATACGTCCTCATAACAAATATTCACGGCTATCTTTTGGTTGTTGAGCAGCATGGACTTTTGTTTTGTGCCGCCGCGCGATAAGCCGCTGAGGGGTATATTGAGCCAGTCGCGATAAATCCAGCCGAGCATACTTTTTAACGGAATAAACTCACCAAACGGCACTAGGTGATTTTTGCTATAAGTTTGGGTAGGGGCTTTGCCAAGACTGAAAGCGCTGTTGAAGTACTCTTTTGTACTGATGTCATAATCGACCATACCAACAATGACATTGCTGTTATTTTCGATCGCATGTGTTTCTAATGCATCTTTAATGGCTGGGTCAAGTTGGCTAGCAATCACGGGCAGTGCAGTTTCGGGTAACACAATTAAATCGGCTTGGCTTTCTTTAGTCATGGCTACATAGCGTCGCATGGTGTTTTCTGCGCTGTCAGGCGACCATTTGATATCTTGCGGAATATTGCCTTGAATCAGGCTAGCAGTGAAGGGTTCACCTTGCGGCGAAGTCCAAGGTACGACTGTCAACAGACCACCGATGGCAAACAGCAGTGTGACGGCAGACATCATATTGCGCTGACAGCGTTGGTTGAGGGCTTGTTGCTTATTCGTGAGCCAAATGCTAATGCAGCCAGCAATGCCAACAGTGATGGTCGAAACGCCATAAACACCAATCATGGGCATATAGCCTGCTAATGGACTATAGGGTGTTTGACTGTAACCGATGGTGAGCCAAGGGAAACCAGTGAAAATCCAGCTCCGCATCCAATCAGATAATCCCCATAATACTGGCGCACTAATGGATAAGAAGGTCAGTCGTTTACTAAAATAACCAACAAGCGCAGGGAAAAGCGCCATCAATGCACATAAACAAAAAGTGCAAAAACCAGCAAACCACCATGGCATGCCACCAAAATCATGAAGGCTAATGTATATCCAATAAATACCGACGATGTATAAACCTAAGCCAAACTGAAAACCTAGCTTTAAGCAAACTTTAGCTGATGGTGCTTTTGCCCACAAGTAAAGAATGCCAGTCAGCGCAATGATGGTGGCTGGGAAAAAATAAAATGGCGCGAAACCGAGAACGGCGAGGGCGCCAAATAGGAAGGCTAATATTGGTTGAGGAGGCAGTTTAAGCATTTACTTGCGTTAAATCATCTTTTGTAATGTGCGCTTGTACAGTATAAGTGAAAGCGATGAAAAATGAATCATATTGTGAAGAATGCACAACACCTTGATAAAGGAGGCGCAATAACAAGTTCAGGCGCCCGCGTTGCGATACACACTCAACAACAGTCTGTGTCTGCAGGAGATATGATGTGGTTAACTGTAATATAGCATGCAGTTACCGTTAGGATTAAATAGCGACCAATAAAAAAAGGGCGGTCATACCGCCCTTTTAATTCAGTAAAGACGATTTACTTTGGGAGTTCATAAGCATGATCTGTATCGCTGATAGCCTCAGAGCCGTCATTATTCAAAAACACCACTTGCACGACTTTATCGTCAATAAAGTCTAATTCGGTTGTTTCATAATAAGCACCGTTCTCGTCAGTATTGATATTGTGATAATGCCAAATAGACGCCACAATGCGGTTAGAGCCTCGAATTTTAACGTCATCCGCTTTTGCTGGCTCACCGAGTTGGGCAACAATGGCTTTTTTATCGAAGTTCTCGATCGCTTTCACAAAGTCTTTTTCTGCTTTCGGAAGACTTTTTTCAGCGCTTAACTCTTTTTTTGTTTCATTTGCGGATGTTGCGGATTCAGAATGCTTCGTATTGACTGAAGAACAAGCTGTACAAAAAGCCACTAAAAAAAATGCCACTAACAATTTCATCATTGAATCCCCTTAAAAGTTAAGGTAATAGAGTGAGCGCTAGGCAATTGGTTCAATTGCAGTGGGTTTATCTGGCAATATTTCGACCAGAATTGAATGTAAACGTCTGCTATCTGCACGAATGACAGTAATGTTTAAATGATCAATCAGGATATGATCGCCACGTTTAGGCATGTGGCCAAACTTATTAACGACTAATCCACCAATTGTTGAAAACTCTTCATCAGAAAAGCTGGTGCCTAAAGCTTCGTTAAAGGCAGCAATTTCTGTGAGTGCCTTTACCCGATAATGTTTGGCAGATTGATGAATAATATTATCTTCATCTTCGTTATAGTCATACTCATCCTCAATATCGCCGACAATTTGCTCAAGCACGTCTTCAATCGTGACCATGCCAGCAATGCCGCCATACTCATCCACGACCATTGCAATATGATTGCGGTTGCTTCTGAATTCTTTGAGTAATACATTCAGACGTTTTGACTCTGGAATAAAGACCGCAGGGCGTAACATATCACGAACCTCGAAATCTTCACCAGCATAATAGCGAAGCAAATCTTTGGCCAGTAAGATGCCAATCACATCATTTTTATCATCTTCAATCACTGGAAATCGACTATGCGCAGTCTCAATAACGTATGGGATAAACGTCTCAGGTGAGTCTGTGATGTCGATGACATCCATTTGTGAGCGTGGAATCATGATATCGCGCACTTGCATTTCACTCACTTGCAATACACCTTCTATCATCGCGAGTGAGTCACCATCCATCAGATGGTTTTCGTAGGCGCTGTGCAATAAGTCAACTAATTGCTCACGATCTTCTGGTTCGCGTAATAAAAAGTGACTTAAACGTTCTAATAAACTGGGTTTGTGACTTGTTTCCGAATCGGATGCCATGCATGGGCGCCCTATGTAATAAGATAGGGGTTAGGATACCCTAATTGCAGCATTGTTGTCACCTCAATAGACTCCATTAATGCTGCTTGTTCTTCAATCTCATGGTTGTAACCATGTAAGTGTAGCGTACCATGCACCGTTAAGTGAGCAAAATGTGCCGCTATTGTTTTGTTTTGTTGTTTTGCTTCTTGAATTACCACGGGGGCACAAATGATAATATCGCCCATCAAATGCGGCTCTTCCGTTAAAGGAAAAGTCAATACATTGGTTGCATAATCTTTACCGCGGTAAGTTCGATTGAGTTTGCGACCCTCTACTTCGTCGACAATCCGTATCGTCACTTCAGTATCAACACGCAGCGCCGCTTTAACCCATTTTCGAAGCTGATTTCTAGTGGGAAGCTGTGCTGCATTTGATGCAAATTGGACGGATAAGCTTAAATTAGGCATAGGGGCTAAGTGATTGGCAATCTGATTAATCATTAATCAGATTGCCATTATATAACTAATCTATTGAATACTTTCTGATTGTTTGATTCGCCATCACAAGATGGAACACAATTCACATCTAAATATGAGAAGAACAGTGGACTAGTCCGCTTGACTTTCATAACGTTCGTAAGCATTGATGATCTTTTGCACCAAAGGATGGCGCACTACATCAGCTGCTAAGAATTTAGTCATCGCGATTCCTTTAACATCATGCAAAATCTTTTGCGCTTCTACTAAGCCACTTTTTTGATGTTTTTGTAAATCAATCTGAGTGACATCGCCAGTGATGACTGCTTTTGTGCCAAAGCCAATGCGCGTAAGAAACATTTTCATTTGCTCTGGCGTGG
>JAFMCM010000044.1 GCA_017857755.1 Methylophilaceae bacterium
CATGATTCATCTCACCATGATTCATCTCACCATGATTCATCTCACCATGATTCATATCGCCATGATTCATATCGCCATGACCCATCGCAGCCCCCATCATATCGCCCATCGTCAGCCACTTGACCGAATCAATGGCAGGCACCGATGATGACAATCCTTTTCGAATAGCCAGCGTACCGCAAGCATAACCACTCCGCTCTATATTTTGAGCAAAGACCGTATAAGCATCGTCTTCTGGCTCAACTAAAACATCATAAGTCTCACCAGGGCCAAAGCGAAACTCATCGACAGCAACCGCCTCAACCGCTTGTCCGTCAGCTTGCACTACTGTCAGCTTTAAGCCAGGAATACGCACATCATAAAAAGTGCTACTTGAGGCATTAATAAAACGCAAGCGTACGCACTCCCCTTTTTTAAACAGACCAGTCCAGTTACCTGCTGGGGTTATCCCATTGAGCAAATAGGTCATCGTCACAGCAGACAAATCGCTTAAATCAGTAGGCCCCATCCGCATATTGTTCCACATTTTTCGTTTGTCCAATGCACCCTGCAAACCTAATGCGGCTATATCGCGGGTAAAGTCAAAAAAGGTAGGCTGATTGAAATTATAAATACTACTTTGCATCTTCAATTTACTCAGCATATGCATCGGCTTTTCATCGCTCCAGTCAGATAGCTGCATCACATAATCTCGATCTGTTTTGATACGCTCGCCGTTTCGTGGCTCAATAATTAAGGCGCCATACATTCCTTTCATCTCTTGAAAGGCTGTATGAGAGTGATACCAATAAGTCCCGCTTTGCTGCAATTTAAATCGGTAGGTGAACGTTTCACCTGGCGCTATACCCTTATAACTAATGCCTGGCACACCATCCATCTGATAAGGCAGAATGATGCCATGCCAATGAACAGAAGTAGGAACAGTGAGCTTATTGGTTACCCGAATGGTGACTTCATCACCTTCACGCAACCGTAAAGTGGGGGCTGGAATGGTGCCATTAATCGTCGTTGCCATTTTTGTAACACCCGTAAAATTAACTGGTGTCGAGTCGATGACAAGATCAATCTCACGTCCGCTCAACACTGGTGCCGTGCCAACCGTTGTTTGGTGATTCACTGCGGCCTGTAGCCAAGCAGGTGTGAGCGCCAAAACACCCCCAGCGGCTAGGCCTTTGACAAACCGACGTCGACTAAGATGTAATGCTTGCGCTTTTTTTAAAGTAGATTGAGTCACTACTGCTCCTTAAAGAGGTCCTAATCAAATTCATTGACTTAAGCTTTTAAGAAAATTCGACCACCAACACGCAGACCATAAAGTCATCACGCTTGCCTTAACAAGTCAGTTAGGTGTTGATGGATATTCTCTTAAAACTCGACGAGGTTATTGCGGGCGCATTAAGGCCCTATAACATCAAGCAGGCGGTTTTAATGGTGGAGGGCACTCAACAGACTTGTCAGAACAAGCCAATTTAGAAAAAAGTGCGGCAGTCGTGTCTGCATACACATACTTTGATAATGCATCATCATCAGAAATGACTTGCGCAAACTGGCAAGCAGCACCCATTACACATGATTGATGCTTGTTAGTTGATGTGCTTTTATCTTTATTCTGTGCAACTTCATGGCAACTTTGCAAACCAAAGAACCCATTCGCACGCACAGATGCTGACGCACATGAAATTGCACACACAGCAGCCAATGCAGGGCTTGCAGCCAGCACAAAAACCAACATCACAGCAATTGAACGCATATATTTCATCTCACTGCTGACTCTATCACTCAGACTCAATTCAATCAAGTGGCTTTTAACGCGGGGGGCACGTGAACCAATCAAACCAGCTTCAAAAATAGAATAAAAAAAGAGCCAGAAAATCTGGCCCTTTAATCAACTATTCAGTGATCTCACATTACTACACTTAGAACTTACCGTAATAGCCTTCTTTTAAAGCATCATACAAGTTTGCCGCACTATGAATCTCACCATCGTACTCAATCTCTTCATTACCCTTGGCTTCGACTTCTGTTCCATCATCTAAAGTAAATTTATAAGTGGTGTTTTCTAAATCTTTCTCTGTCACCAACACACCTTGGAACGCCTCTGGGTTAAATCTAAATGTCGTACAACCTTTTAAGCCTTTGTCATAAGCATAAAGATAAATGCTCTTGAAATCTTCAAAATCATAATCTGTGGGCACGTTAATGGTTTTTGAAATCGAGCTATCAATCCACTTTTGTGCTGCCGCCTGAATATCCACATGCGCTTTAGCGTTAATGGACGAAGAATCCATAAAATAGTCAGGTAGTTTTTCTTCTTCCGAAGCACCAAACGGCATCGCTTTAGGATTAATCAATTCACGATAAGCCAGCAACTCAAATGAGAATACATCCACTTTTTCTTTTGATTTTTTACCTTCACGAATCACATTACGGTTGTAGTGATGAGCAAAGCTAGGTTCAATACCATTACTCGCATTATTGGCCAATGAAAGGGATATAGTCCCTGTTGGCGCGATAGAACTATGATGCGTAAAGCGTACGCCTTTTTCTGCAATGCGATTGCGTAAGCCCACAGGAAACTGCTGCATATAGCGGCTATATTTACCCAGCAACACTTTACCTGTCACTTTATTACCCACTTTAATGCCATCCGCTGCCATCTCTGGTCGCTTGGCTAACATATCAGCTGTAACCGTAAACTTCTCATCCATAATAGGTGCAGGGCCTTTTTCTTCTGCCAATTGCACCCCTGTTTCCCAGCCTACCTCAGCCATTACACGTGTCACCTCTTCTGTAAATTTAAGTGAGGCTTCTTCGCCGTATTTTTGCTTCATCATCGTTAGCGTAGAACCCAAACCCAAATAACCCATACCGTGACGGCGTTTACGTGCGATTTCTTCGCGTTGTTTTTCTAATGGTAAGCCATTGATTTCAACCACGTTGTCGAGCATACGAGTAAAGATAGCCACGACTTCTTTATATTTAGCCCAATCAAAAGTCGCCTCATCGGTAAATGGCTTGCTAACAAACTTAGTAAGATTAACTGAACCAAGTAAACACGCACCATATGGTGGCAACGGTTGCTCGCCACATGGGTTGGTAGCGCGGATGTTTTCACAGAACCAGTTATTGTTCATTTCATTCACGCGGTCAATCAAGATAAAGCCTGGCTCGGCAAAATCGTAAGTCGACGACATGATGACATCCCATAAACGACGCGCCTTAATGGTTTTGTAAACTCGACAAGCCACTTTACCCGCATCCACACCAGTTGCTTTGGTCAGGTATTTACCCTTTACTGGCCACTCACGCCAAACTACTTGCTCGGCATTATTGGTATCTAAACCATCAACAATGGCCTCTTTTTCTGAAACAGGGAAAGCCAGCTTCCACTCTGCGTCAGCTTTAACAGCTTCCATAAACTCTTTGGTAATCAAGCAGGAAAGGTTAAATTGACGTAGGCGACCATCTTCACGTTTAGCTTTAATAAAATCCGTGATATCAGGATGACTAATATCAAAAGTAGCCATTTGCGCACCCCGACGACCACCAGCAGATGAAACGGTGAAACACATTTTATCGTAGATATCCATAAACGAAAGCGGGCCACTGGTATACGCGCCTGCCCCAGCGACAAACGCACCTTTTGGACGTAAAGTAGAAAATTCATAGCCAATACCACAACCTGCCTTAAGCGTTAAACCAGCTTCATGCACTTTATCTAAAATATTATCCATGCTGTCTTCAACCACACCAGAAACGGTACAGTTAATTGTAGAAGTAGCTGGCTTGTGTTCCAACGCACCCGCATTTGAAGTAATGCGTCCTGCTGGAATCGCGCCATGACGCAATGCCCACAAGAACTTTTCGTGCCACTGCTTTTTTTTCTCTTCTGTGGTCTCCACATCTGCTAAAGCACGTGCAACGCGTGAGTAAGAATCATCTATATTTTGGTCAACATGCTCACCATCTTTGGTTTTAAGACAATATTTTTTATCCCAAATATCTAACGAAACTGGTTGAATTGGAATCTCTCTATCATCTTGCGCACTTGATTTCGCTGATGGTTCTACTGCTTTAAGCATGCTTGCTCCCCCGCCTTTATTCTATGTTTGCTGTATTTTTACAGCGCTTGATGTCAACAATAATATAACTTTATGATTTATATAAATATATGTTATGTGCATTAGAAAAATACACGCTCTTAACACTATATATAGTATCCGCAGTGATAATTTATGCCTTTATGATGTGTTTTGCAACACTTTTTTACAAAGTCATTTTGCACCATTTTTGAGCATAAATCGGCTAATTTTAGGCTATCAGGGGCATGCAGCTGATGTAAGCGATTACCAACCTGATTAAACAACAATAAAAAATGTTCTGATTGCTACCCATTTTAAAAAAATAGGCATCGCCAAATACAACAACCCATGGCCGAATCAAGAGGACTGTCAATAATGCCGCATTTTTGTGAGAAAATGCGATAAGAAGACACATCATGCCACCATTTTTATACACATTATTACTCTACATTGCGCTGCCTTTTGTGCCGCTTAAATTATTATGGCGCGGGATTAAGCAGCGTGAATACTGGCATCATTGGGCCGAGCGATTGGGTATTTATCGCCAACCCAAGCCGCAAAAACCCGTGCTATGGTTGCATTGCGTTTCTGTTGGAGAAACGCGCGCAGCCGAACCCTTGATTATCACGCTCAAGCGGCAATACCCCTATCACCAAATATTACTCACTCATACCACTCCCACAGGCCATACCACCAGCGCACAATTATTTGGCGATACGGTGCAAAGCATTTATTTACCTTACGACCTACCCTTTGCGGTCAAGCGCTTTTTAAACTATTTTCAACCACAGCTTGGCATGCTGATGGAAACAGAGCTTTGGTTTAACTTACTCGCGCTCAGCCAACAAAAAGGGGTGCCATTGTTATTACTTAATGCACGACTGTCAGAACAATCCGCAAAAGGCTATGCAAAACTAGGTCGACTCATCCAAACAGGGCTTAGCCAATTATCGGCCATCGCCGCGCAAAGCCCAGCAGATGCTGCGCGCTTTGTCGCTTTGGGCGCCCATCATGTCAGCGTAACAGGCAATCTTAAATTTGATGTAAAGCCGCCCGAACAAAGCTTTCAAGATGGGGCAAAATTACGCCAGCTATTTGGTCCAGCGCGACCAGTATTTTTAGCCGCCAGTACCCGCGAAGGTGAAGAAGCGCTTATTTTAGAAGCAGTGCGTGGCTTAGCACTGTTAACCGTCATTGTGCCGCGCCATCCGCAACGCTTTAACGATGTAGCCAACCTACTGCAAGCAGCCAACCTTTCTTTTGTACGGCGCTCAACGCTAACAAGCCCATTAGCGCAATCGGTGCAAGTGGTATTGGGGGACAGCATGGGTGAACTATTTAGCTACTATGCCGCCTGTGACTTTACCTTTGTTGGCGGTAGCCTGCTGCCTTTTGGTGGGCAAAACTTAATTGAGCCAGCCACTATGGGCAAACCCATTTTAATCGGTGAGCACACCTATAACTTTGCCGAAGCAAGCGCCAATGCCATCAACAGCGGGGCGGCGATTAGCGTGCATAATGTCTCTGAGTTACGCCAACAGATATTAACTTTATTACAAAATAGCAGCAAAACCGCAAGCATGCATAAAGCGGCCCTTCTATTTAGCCAGCGTTCAACAGGCGCGACCGCTAAAACGATGGCGCTGATTAAAACCCATCTGCATTCAAGCAAACATCAGCCTTAGCAGTGGCCAGCTCACTTAATCAATCGAGATAAATCCTTAAACGCTTCATGATTCGCATTACTCAACCATTCAAAAAGCACAGACTCGGTATTGGTCACAATACACCCAGCGTTAGCTAAGCGTGTCAATGCATTGCCATGATGAAGTGACTGACGTGAAATGACCGCATCCGCAACAACAAAAACCTGCTTTTGCTGCGCCAGCAAAGCCAAAGCGGTTTGCAAGACACAAATATGCGCTTCCAAACCGACCAACACGATGTGTGAACGGTCGCGCTGACATTGCGCCTTAAATTTCGGCTCTGCATAAGCCGAAAAAGCCGTTTTAGCAATCGGCTTGACCTTTAAAAAATACTGGGCAATTTCTGCCACAGTCGCACCCAAAGCTTGAGGATACTGCTCGGTAGCGACCACAGGAACAGCCAAACGATTCGCCGCCTGCAATAGGGTAGTGATGTTTTTCGTCACTGCTTGCATTTCAACCGTAGGCATCACACCACACAACTTGGTCTGCACATCAATGATGGCCAATTGACTCTTGCTTGCTTCATTCATCAGACTAGCCATCAACAGCATTCCCCATCACCAATTGACGATTAATCTCTTCCAAATCTTGGACAGAAACCAGACCCGTCACAAACTTTAATCGAATAATATTCACCAAATAATCATATCTGGCTTGCAATAAATCCCGTTTAGCAGAAAACAACTGTTGTTGTGCATCCAGCACATCAATACTCGTTCTCACCCCCACCTCATACCCCAAAGTGGTTGAATCTAACTGACTCTGACTACTCGCCATGGCCCGCTCCAGTGCTTTCACTTGGGCAATGCTACTGCTTAAATTAAGATAGTTACGCTGCGCCTCCAGGCTAACGTTCCGTAAAGTGACGTCTAACTCATTTTGCGCTTTTTGCTGGTCATAAACAGCCTGCCTAACCGACGAACTAATCGCCCCACCCAAATAAAGCGGAAGATTAAGCTCCACACCAATCGTTGTATTATCCAGATTATTACCAAACCCATTCACACCACCATTAGCAAAAGTGCTACTAAAACTAGCAACCGCATCTAAAGTCGGCAAATGCCCCGCGTTAGCTGCTGAGATTTGCTTCTGTGCAATGTTTACATTATCTTGTTGGATCTGAACATTTAAATTGTTCTCGATTGCCACCTGCTCCCAATCATCAATGCTCTGCACCAAGGGAGTCACAGGCAAGTCTGATTTAACTTTCGCAAGCTTATACGGCTCTTGATGCGTCATCGCCTGTAAAGCACGTTTGGCAATCAAGTAATTATTTTCCGCCGCAATTTGCTGTGCAATCACCAAATCAAATCGAGCTTGCGCCTCATTAACATCCGTAACCGTTGCGGTGCCAACCTTAAAATTCGCCTGCGCCTGATCTAACTGGCCAAGAATCGCCTTTTTTTGCGCCTCGATTAAATCGATTTGGTCCTGAGCAATCAGCACATCAAAATAAGCCTCCGTCACCCTTACCATCAAATCCTGTTGGCTCAAATAATATTGCTTATCTGCCTGACTAACTTGTTCTTTAGCTTGCTGAATTTTAACCCAACTATCCAGATTAAAAATAGGCTGCCTAGCTTCTAGCCCATAACGCCGCGTTGAAAAATATTGCCGTCCATCGCTACGAAAAACACTAACCCCAACAAACTTAATATCGGTCTTAGATTGACTCAAACCAGCGCTCAAATTCAACTTAGGTCGATACAAAGCATTACTCTGCTCAATCAGCTCATGCGCAGACTGATTACCACTTAAAGCAGAAGCTAACACTGGATCATTAGCTAAAGCCAGTTGATAAATCTCCATCAAAGCCTGCTGTTTAAAAGCCTTAGGAGCGGTTGGCGGCAAAGCCCCACCGTCTAAAGCCATCGGCTTAGCCACTGTCAACCAATTGCTTTGCTTCAAATCAGAAACAGCAAACGTCACACTAGCAGGCATCCATAACGCCAAAAAGAAGAAGAGTTTTCTCATGAATACAATCAGAACTTAAATGTATGTCCTTGTGGTGCGCCTTCTAATACAGGAATACAAGTCTCAAAAATCACCTGCCTACTAAATCCTTTTTCAGAAACACGTTTAATTAAAGTCGCCTGCATAGCTGGCCCTGTGCCCAGTACGATAAAGAGTGTGCCACCGACTTTTAGTTCATCCCGCAAATGAGACGGCTCCACGGGTGATGAACCCGTCAACACAATCACATCATAAGGCTGATGCGCAGGTAACCCATTAACACCATTACCCAATGCAACCGTCACATTATGAATATCATGCGCTGCTAATTGATAAGCGGCGGTTGCACTCAACTCTGCATCCACCTCTAAAGTAACAACATGGGCAGCCATACTCGCCAACAACGCCGTAAAATAGCCACTGCCTGTCCCCACATGCAAAACCCGATCACTTGCTTGAAGATCGAGCGACTGCAATATACGCGCTTCTAATTTTGGCGAAAGCATCGACTGCCCATTAGCCAAAGGGATCTCAATATCCGCAAATGCCAACCCCTGATAAGCCTCAGGCACAAAGTGTTCGCGGGGCACCTGATGCAACAATTGCAACACCTTAGGGTCTAGCACCTCCCAAGTGCGAATTTGTTGCTCAATCATATTAAAGCGCGCTTGGTCGTAAGCCCTATTTTTTTGTACTAATGTCATTATTCAACCTTATTATTTTCAATATCCGATAGTGTAAATCAGTATGCAGGATTACTGAAATGAATACCTACTTTTAATCACCAAGCCGCTTTATTCCTACGCCTGTTAGTCATCGCACACCAAACACTGCTTAATGGAATCAACCCACCCAACCGCTAAGAAACCAACTACAAACACTGCAGCGCCAGACAAGTATCAGACAGCTTTATAACGCGAAGGTGAACAAGTATAAAAACGTTAGTATAACCTTAACAAACAGCACAAAAAACCGCATAAAACCAATTCAATTAACATGGGCCAATC
>JAFMCM010000045.1 GCA_017857755.1 Methylophilaceae bacterium
TAGTGAGGTAGCTACGATTATCTTGCTCAAAACTGGATAGCCATTTTTCTATAAATTGTTGGATATCCGTTAGCATTTCTGCGGCCATTGGTGTGTTAGCAAGAAAGGAGGCAACAGCCGCATCTTTTCCTGTCAATGGCCGCAGTAGCTTGTCATAATGTGGGTTAGGCAAACTGCGGACGTCAAAGATAAAGTCGGCATCAAGCGGTAAGCCATTTTTGAAACCAAACGAACTGAATAGTAAGACCATTTTGTTCGAAGGCTGATGAATCAGCGCGCTAATATGATTGCGTAGTGCATTTGCATTAGTATTGCTGGTATCAATGCGATGGGCGATTTGACTCAAATTTGACAACAAATCATGTTCGTGTGCGATGCTTTCGGCTAGCGTAGTTTGCGTATCGCTTAAGGGATGTTTCCTCCTAGTTTCGCTAAAGCGATTAACCAAGGTCTCTACACTGGCTTCTAAAAAGATTAAATCAACAATATGACCTGCTGTTTTTAATGCATTGATTGCACTTGGTAGGGTTTCGATGGCGGCGCTACGGCTGTCAATGCTGACCGCGATATTGGAGTGGTGGTTGGTTTCAACATGTTGTGAAATGAGAGGCAGTATAGTGGCTGGTAAGTTGTCAATGCAATAAAAACCGCTATCTTCCAATGCACGAAGGGCAACACTTTTTCCTGAGCCAGAGAGTCCTGTGAGTATAATCAAATGCACGCTAGAGAGCCTTTTAATTTAAACAACTTGAGTTAGCAGTTTAACACTCTCTGGAGAATCTGACATAGATGGCAATGGCTAAGTACATATGATTAACCGCCTCAATGATGCAATTAAAATGCATCCTTCAGGCGGTGGTCGTATTGCTCATGCGCGTCGTGCATGATGCCAATAAAGGGGGAATTAATTAAGTGTTTGGTGTTTTACGGCACCATTGACTTTGTGATGATTGCTGTGTTTTTCTTTGTGTTTCAACACTTGTCTATCGAGTTTGTCGGTCAGAATATCGATAGCACTATACATATTTTCATCACTACATTCAGCGTGTAAGTCATTGCCAGGTACATGTAGAGTTGCTTCAACTTTTTGAGCGAGCTTTTCTACGCGCATCGTTACTTTAATATCAATCACATGATCAAAATGATTACTTATTTTACCTAGTTTTGTTTCAACATACTCTCTTAAAGCTGGAGTAACTTCTAGATGGTGTCCTGTTAATTGTAAATTCATAATAAGATCCTTTTTTAAAAATGTTCTTAAGTTTCTACTTTAATAAAGACGGACTAAGTAAAAAAACTCAGAACACTTTTAGTGTACACCTTTTATTACCGCTGTAACTGTCCTAGGGAATTAATTTGCGAACTTTTTACAAAGATTTGCGCAAATTGGCAGGCGGGATGTTGAGTGATTCACGATATTTTGCAATGGTGCGCCTAGCAACTACGATACCTTGTTTGGCAAGCAGTTCTGTAATCTGATGATCAGAAAGTGGTTTTTTGGTATTTTCTTCTGCGATGAGTTGTTTGATTAATGCACGAATGGCGGTAGCCGAGCATTCTCCACCTGAATCAGTAGAGACGTGGCTGCCGAAAAAATACTTTAGCTCAAAAATACCACGCGGCGTTAGCATATATTTGTGCGTAGTCACTCTTGAAATGGTTGACTCATGTAACCCAAGTTCATCAGCGATTTCACGAAGCACCAGTGGGCGCATGGCAATTTCGCCATGTTCAAAGAAGTCGCGTTGTCTATCAATAATGGCTTGTGAGACGCGCAGGATGGTTGAAAAGCGTTGTTGAATGTTTTTAATCATCCAACGCGCTTCTTGCATTTGGCTTTGTAAATATTGGCCAGAATTTTCACGGTTGCGTTTTAATATATCCGCATACATTTGGTTGATGCGTAGTCTCGGCATGACCCCGTCATTGAGTGTCGCAACCCAAATCCCTTTATTTTTTTTAACGACAACCTCATGTTGAATAAAGTGGTCGGGGCTGAATTGAGCAAAGCGCGCACCAGGTCGTGGATTTTGTAACTGAATGAGAGCTTGAGCATTTTTAAGATGCTCCTCGTTACAATTTAACAATTTACGCAGTTTGTTAAAATCTTTATTGGCCAGCACTTGTAAGTGTTCTTTGACAATGGTTTTAGCAACAGTTAAATCTGGAGTATCGTTTGGTAAGGCGTTGAGCTGTAACAAAATACATTCTTGTAAATTGGTCGCACCTATCCCGACTGGGTCTAAGTTTTGAATATGTTTTAGCGCCGTTTCTAATTCAAGCAAATCAATTTCTAGCTCTTCAGGCAAAGATGCCAAAATGACTTCTAATGATGATTCGAGATAGCCATTCTCATCAATACTATCAATGAGTAGTCGGACTAAGTGTTGATCCCTTTCCGATAGTGGTAAGAGTTTAATTTGGTTCAGCAAGTGATCATGTAAACTTTCTATCGTACTTTCTTGACGGCTAAATTGACTATGATCATCGTCGTCATCGTTCTGCTTGCTTCCTTCATCCCAATTGCT
The DNA here is from genome assembly GCA_017857755.1 of Methylophilaceae bacterium. Lineage (GTDB taxonomy): Bacteria > Pseudomonadota > Gammaproteobacteria > Burkholderiales > Methylophilaceae. The sequence continues at coordinate 2,529 of JAFMCM010000045.1, forward strand.
AGCACTACCATATTCTTGGTAATCTTCATCGAAATCGTTTTGTTTAAAATCATCGTCTGAGATGGGCGTGTCCGTTGACGTTTCTGCGTTAGCTGAAGCATCTATTTCTGCATCATGATTGGTCTGAGGATCATCTGGTTTATCATTTTTAACTTCAACTTTCGTCGCATCCGTGGCGGTGTACTCTTCGCTATCATCATCGCCTTCAACTAGCTCTAGAAGTGGGTTTTCTTGCAAAATGATTTCAAGTTCTTGATTGAGCTCAAGTGTCGAAAGTTGCAATAGACGAATAGACTGTTGCAGTTGAGGGGTTAGGGCAAGATTCTGAGAAACTTTTAGTTGTAAGCCTTGTTTCATCATGCCTTATTACAGTCTAAAGTCTTTACCTAAGTATACTTCGCGCACTGCTTGATTGCTGACAATTTCAGCAGGGCTGCCCGAAGCAAACACAGTCCCCTCATTCACAATATAAGCACGGTCGCAAATACCTAATGTTTCACGCACGTTATGATCGGTAATGAGCACCCCAATATTGCGTGAGGATAAAAAGCGAATGATTTTTTGAATATCCAATACTGCAATTGGATCAATACCCGCAAAAGGTTCGTCTAACAAAATAAATCTAGGATTGGCTGCTAAGCAACGTGCAATTTCAACGCGCCTGCGCTCTCCACCTGAGAGGCTAACGGCCGAGCTGTTGCGAATGTGTAAGATATGTAAATCTTCTAGTAGTGTTTCAAGTCGCTCATGACGAACTTTCTCTGTAATGTTTTGAAGTTCTAGCACGGCCATGATGTTTTCTGAAACGGATAGTTTCCTAAAAATGGAGGGTTCTTGTGGCAAGTATGCCAATCCTTTACCCGCCCTAAGATGAATCGGCATTCGACTCAAGTTTTCGCCATCCAGACTAATATGACCTGCGTCTAGTGGCACCAACCCCACCATCATATAAAAACTCGTTGTTTTGCCAGCGCCGTTGGGTCCGAGCAAACCAATGACTTCACTGCTATTGATTTGTAGAGAAATATCATGCACCACGGTACGTGATTTATACGACTTACGAAGGTGTTCTACGACAAGTTGACTCATAATAATGGTTTATTCTGGTGCTTTTGGTTGGGTTGGATTAGTAACGGCTTTCTTTTTCGGCTGAATAATTGCACGCACACGACCACTTGTTGGACCTTGACTCTCTGATTTTTCTCCGCCAATGACCTCAGCATATTCTGCATTTGCGTCATAGCTAATATAGTCACCATATACAATATCTTCACCACGTTTAACCCAGGCTTTAGTAAATAACTCTACTTTATCCATACGGCCATCATATTCAATCCGCCTAGCACTACCCGTCATATATTCGTTTACACCTTCACGCTTTTGTTTAAAAGTGGTAGGGGCACCTGTAGAAGTGCTACTCTGAAAGCCATCTTTGCTTTCGCGCACGACAAGTTTGTCAGCATGAATCACTAAAGTACCTTGCGTCAAAATGACATTGCCAATGTAAGTGCTATTCTTTTTGGCATCGTCAACAATGACACTATCTGCTTCAAGTTCAATCGGTTTTTCTCTATCAGCAGCCTCGGCAAATGCATTGAGGGACGTCAAGTAAGCAATGAGTAAAGTACCCATGCGTAAGAATTTTGTCATGATTTCACCGTCTTTTTTATAGAGATTTTCATATGATGAAGTGTATTGCTATCGTATTGGTTTTTCATAATGTGCATTGACTTTGTTAAGCAGATGTATGGTTTTATTCCGCTTATCATAAACCATGCCAGTGGCATGGATGACCGTTTTAGGCGCTTGTTTAATCACAACAGGGCTATCTGTTTTTGCCAAATCTTGATTTGGAAAGAGCATTAGTTTGTCTGTAAAAAGTCGCATTTCGCCCTGATCAACCGTGGCCTCTCTTATTACAACGACTTTTTTTTGAATCTCAATTTCCTCACCATTGCTAGAAACATTAGCACGATTACCGGTTACTTTAGTATAAGGCTTATCAGCGCTATATTGTGTAAATTGTGGCTGTTGTAAAATGGTGCTGTCATCATCTGGATAATGTGTCATTTTATCCGCTACTAAAATATAGTGCAGATAGCCAGCCTCATTTGTTTGTTTTGTAATGAAATTTTCTATAATGTAATCGGGGTCGTGGCGGTTGCTGCCGTCTATCTTTTGACCCTGCTGTTCGACAGTTTTGTTAATCCAAAAGGTAATCAGCGCCATGAGACCAGCCAAAATTAATGGAAACAAAATAGATGTGCGATTTAACATTTTTTGCTCAAATGCTTATGATTCAAAATAACGACGAGTCACTGTTTCATAAGTGTTTTGTGCCTTCATGATGAGCTCGCAGACTTCTCTTACAGCGCCTTTTCCTGCCTGATAACTAGTCACATAATGTGCATAATCTTTTACAGGTGTCTGTGCTGTAGGTACAGTAATTGCTAAACCACATTTACGCATCGGCGGTATATCAACAATATCGTCACCCATAAAAGCCGCTTCTTCAGCGCTGATGTCAAGTTGATGGATCAAGTCATCAAACGCAACACCCTTATCTTCAACCCCTTGATAACAATGTTCAATATGGTTAGTTTCTGCTCGTATCTTCACTACATTCGATGTTCTGCCAGTGATAATCGCCATTTTTACATTGGTTTTATTGAGCATTTTCATACCCAAACCATCATGTGCATGAAATAGTTTATATTCCTGACCATCATCGCCGATCATTAAACCGCCATCTGTCATGACGCCATCAATATCAAACACAATGACTTTAATTTTCTTTGCACGCGCAATGATGGATTCCATTGGTTCAGTCAATCTATTCTTCTCTCGTCTTAAATGATTTTTGCTATCAATAGATCGTGCATGTTGAACGCACCGACTAGTTTGCCGTTTTCGTCAGTCACCAGCAAGCCATTAATTTTAGTATTTTCCATGATTTCTACCGCCTCGGCAGCTAGTTTATTAGCTGGAATCGTTTTGGGATTAGGATGCATCACTGTAGTAATTTCAGTAAATTGATTATTTTTATCACTAGCAAAAACGCGGCGTAAATCGCCGTCCGTAAAGATACCTAGTAATGTCTCTTGTTGATTGACGATGGCAGTAAATCCAAGCCCTTTTTGTGTCATTTCAATAAGCGCATCAGCCAAAACTGCAGAGTCGCGTACATAAGGTATCGCATTTCCAGTGCGCATTACATCCTGCACGCGTGTGATTAAACGACGACCTAAACTACCGCCAGGATGTGATTTAGCAAAGTCTTCCGCTGAGAAGTCTCTAGCATCTAAAACACACACAGCAAGGGCATCGCCTAGCGCTAGTGCTGCGGTGGTGCTGGCAGTAGGAGACAGCCCTAGCGGACAAGCTTCTTGCGAAACCTCTGCGCTGAGGTGAATATCGCATTGTTTGGCTAATGTAGATGCTTTATTACCTGTAATGGCAACGACTTTGGCTCCAAGACGTTTGATGGTCGGTAAAATATTGAGAATTTCATCGCTTTCACCTGAATTTGATAAAGCAATCACTACGTCCCCGTTCGTAATCATGCCTAGGTCGCCATGGCTGGCTTCTGCGGGATGCATAAAGAACGCGGGTGTGCCAGTGCTGGCTAGTGTTGCAGCAATTTTGCCTCCGATATGTCCAGACTTTCCCATACCGCTAACAACAACACGACCTTTGCAATGTAAAATAAGTGCGACGGCGGCTTCAAAATTTGTGTCTAAGCTTGAAGCTAAGGCTTCAATTTCTTTTGCTTCAATTAAGAGTACTTTGCGGGCAAGAGCAAGCGATTGACTTTTAGGCGTATGTGACAGTTCAGTTTGCAGTAATGTAGGGCTCATATACAATTAGTATAAGAGGGATTTGATTCCGAATAAAGCAAAAAGCATGAGTTTTTCTATAAATTAACAATACTGGGCACAATTTTTGCCTAATCGTTGATATGATTGATGAAAATACTTAACAATTTAGAAAGATAACTATTGTTTAATTCACTTGCCAGTATACTTTTAGTGCTCACTAGTTCCGTGTTGTTTGTCGGATGCTTTCGTGCCTTACGTTTGCCACCCATGTTGGCTTATTTTGTTGTGGGTGTTTTATTTGGTCCTTATGCTTTTGGATTATTGCCCGATACTGAATCAGGGCGACATTTGGCAGAGTTTGGTATTGTTTTTCTGATGTTTAGTATAGGTCTGGAGTTTAGTTTGCCTAAGCTCTACGCTATGCGTAAAACTTTATTTGGTTTGGGTGGTGCGCAAGTTGTCATTACCATGACCGCCATTATGTTTGCTTGTTGGTTGGCTGGCTTGAGTTTGACTGTTGGCTTTATTGTGGCCTCTGCTTTAACCATGTCCTCAACAGCGATTGTTTCAAAAATATTAATGGAGCGTGTTGATTTGAATTCACGTCATGGCCGCTTAAGTATTGGTATTTTATTGTTCCAAGATTTAGCCGTTATTCCTATTTTAGTGCTGATTCCTGCATTGGGTTCGCAGTCTGCTGACTTAGGAACGCTACTCAGCCTGGCTTTTATCAAAACGGTTGTTTTATTGTTTATTCTCTTTAAATTCGGTAAGAGTGTCATTAACTTTTGGTTCGGTTTAGTTGCAGGGCAACGCTCTCGCGAGCTGTTTGTCATGAATGTATTGATGGTAACTTTGCTATTGGCGTTTGCGACGAATTTAGCTGGTTTATCTTACGCACTGGGTGCTTTTATTGCAGGGATGTTGATTTCAGAAACCCGTTATCGTTATCAAGTTGAGTCAGATATTGCCTCATTCCGTGATATTTTGATGGGCTTGTTTTTTATCAGTGTGGGTATGTTGCTGGACTTCAACTACTTAATTCACAATTTAGCCTTGGTTTCTGCTTTGTTAGTGTTTTTTGTTTTATCTAAGGCGTTTGTGATTACGATTTTAGTGCGCTTTTTTAACTTTGAATGGGGTGTTGGTATACGTACTGGTGTGATTTTAGCGCAAGCAGGAGAATTTGGGTTTGTGATTTTAACATTGGGTTTAGGTCGTGGTCTAATCGGCGGCGCTGAGCTCCAGTTAGTCTTGTCAGCCTGTTTGTTATCCATGGTTATCGCCCCATTTATCATTCAATATAATGGTCGCATAGCCCGCAAACTCGCCAAAAGTTATATCATGAACATGAGCAAAAATGATGAAGCACTGGAAGATGTGGGTAAGAAGCTAGATGGGCATGTTATTCTTTGCGGATACGGAAGAAGTGGCCAATATCTCGGCCGTTTTTTAAAGGAAGAGGGTATTCCTTTTATTGCTTTAGATATCGACCCAACTCGTGTGCATGAAGCTGCTGTTGCGGGTGAACATGTGATGTATGGCGATGCGAGCAGAAGTGCAGTATTGGAAGCAGCTGGTGCTGCCAATGCAAAGGCGCTGATTGTGAGTTATTCCGATATGCGCTCATCCATGAAAATATTACATCTTACTCAAGAGAGTTACCCTGCTTTGCCTGTGGTTGTCCGAACAACAGACGAAACCCACATGGAAGCATTTAGAGCGGCGGGCGCAACAGAAGTCGTGCCTGAAGTGCTTGAAGGTAGTTTAATGTTGGCTTCTCATGCCTTGGTTATCCTTGGTGTGCCACTTAATCGTGTCGTTAAGCGTATTAGACTGTTTCGTGAAGAGCGTTACCAAATGTTCAAAGGTTACTTTAGAGGCGTTTCGGATGAAAATCTTGAATTTGGACAAGCGCAACAATTAACCCTGCACCCAGTTGAGATTGATAAAAATGCCTACGCGAATAAGAAGCTGTTAAATAATCTTTATCTAGCGGATTTGGGTGTGGAAGTCCAACATTTACGCCGCCCTAATATGCTTGCAGATATTTCGCCACGACCTGATATTGTATTAATGGCGGGCGATGTGGTGGTGTTACTAGGCACCCAACAAAGCTTAGTTGCTGCAGAAATGTATTTGCTCTCAGGTAAAACGAACTAACAATATAGCAAATCAAGCAACTTTGACTGGTCGTCATTATGTTGCAATTGTTGATTGCCAGTGACCCGATTTGCCACCTTGCTTTTCGAGTAATTGAATATGACTGATGGTCATGCCTC
>JAFMCM010000046.1 GCA_017857755.1 Methylophilaceae bacterium
TCATAATGATGTCGACATAGAACGTGCCGCAGTCAGGCAGGGCAAGGTGATCTTGGATGCCTTGTGGTCGATGGCAGTCACAGGATTCCCCTTCTGTCAGAATGTTGTAGATATTAGGAAGCCAATAAGTAAGCAATTGAAGGCGACATACCTTGACATCTCTAGCCGTTCATCAAAGAGCATTTATCAGGTAGCGCGTGATATGAATCGTCCATATAGCCGGGTTTATGCTGACGTGAAGCGCCTTACTGAGATGGGTTTGGTTAAGGCTAATGCGACTGCTCTTAACGGCAAAAGAGTGACTTTATTGAGCGCCGCATAATGCACACAGAAGAAATATTTACACATAGCGATCTGTTTGGATACCTCAAGGACGAGCGATTTTCCGCACAAGATCCAGCTGAGAACTTGGAGGGTTCCATGCCAACGTTCAGGCGAATCATCCAATCCGGTAAACTTATTCCAGCCGAGATTGTTGGCAGAAGCCAGCGCTTTTCTAGTGCTGACTTACGTAAATTTAAAAAATCAGTTTTATAGGCCTAACCTCAAAAAGAGAGCCTTTTCTTTAGGCTTTAGGCTTTAGGCTTGCTAATGCTAAGTCTATGACATGAGTATTGATTGTATTACACATGATTTATGTAATACAGGCATTACAAATTTTTAATCAAGGATTCCCTACCATGGCTGTATCTATAAGACTTAACCCGGAAATTGAACTTAGACTAGATCGGCTAGCCGCCCAAACTGGGCGCGCTAAATCGTACTACCTGCGCGAGCTTATTGAGGGTGGACTGGATGATCTAGAGGATTTTTATTTGGCCGATGCCGCAATGGAGCGCGTTCGCAAGGGTCAAGAGCATATTGTCAGTAGCGAAAATGTGAGGAAAGAGCTTGGCTTGGACCATTAACTATACTGATTCAGCCCTACGCCAACTTAAAAAACTAGATAAGTCGATCGCACTTCGTATCGTTGATTATATGGATGAGCGTGTCGCCACAGCGGAGGATCCAAGAACCCAGGGCAAGAGCTTAGTCGGACCAAAATTGGGGGACTACTGGCGTTATCGTGTCGGCGACATTAGGGTGATCTGCAACATACAGGACGGCAAGATGTGTGTGCTGATCATCGATATCGGTAAACGACGTTAGGTTTATCGGTAGCGGCTAAGCCTTACGAAGGCCATTTAGGCCTGCTAATACTGATTATCGCTGCCCTAACTTAAGTCATAATCTTGGTTATTAATATGCGCCTTAGCCTTAAAAGATCATGAACATTTATATTACCCAAGTAGTTGTTTCAATACTAAAATGACATTAACTACACAAACCAAAAATTTTAGTATGTTTAAACGAATTTTCGATATTTCAATAGCCATTATCGCCTTGTTACTGTCGATGCCATTGCTATTAATCACTTCCCTGATGATTGTTGCTTCATCCGAAGGTCCGGTAATCTATTGGAGTGATAGAGTGGGCAGGCATAATAGGATTTTTAGGATGCCTAAATTTAGGTCAATGAAAATCAATACGCCTGCACTTGCCACACATTTAATGAACCAGAACAATAAAGTCTCGCAACACCTTACGCCTATTGGCAGGTTTATCCGTAAGACTAGTATTGATGAATTGCCACAGCTTTGGTCTGTTTTAAGGGGAAATATGTCAATTGTGGGACCACGTCCAGCGTTGTATAATCAGAATGATTTAATTGCGCTGCGAACGACAGCTGGTGTTGATCAATTGTTGCCTGGGATAACGGGCTGGGCACAGGTCAACGGGCGTGACGATGTTAGCATTCAACAAAAGGTCGCCTTAGATCAATATTATCTAGCGCATCAAAGTTTCTACTTGGATTGTTATATCCTCTACCTAACAGCGTTAAGGGTAGTAAAATCTGCAGGGGTTTCTCACTAAGTAATGCGCATTGGCCATAGCACCAACACTAAATAATGAAAAAAATACACCTCATTAACAATAGTCGTACATACATTGCATTGGGTCACGATATCGTCGTGGCAGTTGTTGCTTGGTTGCTGGCGTATTCGATTCGGTTTAATTTCGATATTCCAGTTAATTATCATCACGAAATGTGGTCCAATTTATATTGGGTCATTCCGTTGCAAGTAACTGCTTTTTTAGGGTTTGGCTTATATCGGGGGGTGTGGCGTTTTGCGAGTATTCCGGATCTAAAACGTATTCTAAAAGCAGTTGGATTGAGTAGCCTGTTAGTGGTAACGGTTTGCCTAATCTTAAAACCATTTGGCATCATTCCTCGTTCAATTTTGTTACTCAATCCAATATTACTTGTGCTAGGCATCTGTGGTAGTCGGATTGCTTATCGTATATCAAAAGAACAAGCGCTATACGGTAAAGTATTCACCCAGGGCAAACCTGTCATTATATTGGGTGCAGGTGAGGCGGCAATTCATTTGGTCAAGGACTTATCGCGTAGTAAGGACTGGCAGGTGGTGGGTTTGGTTGATGATGATAAAAGCTTATTAGGTCGGCAGCTTGCGGGTGCAAGAGTGTTGGGTGCGCTTAAAGATTTGCCTGAAATTGCCCAAAAATACCAAGTGGACCATGTAATTGTGGCCATGCCTTCTGTTGAGCATTCAAAAAGACGTGCTGCGGTTGATATTGCGAATGCCTGTCAATTAAGCGTGTTAACTGTACCTGCATTTGATGATTTGATGAGTGGTAAGGTGAGTGTTTCACAAATTCGTCAAGTCGAGGTGGAGGACTTATTGGGGCGTGAGCCTGTGAAATTAGATACATTGGGTCTGCATGACTTAATTGAACAGCAGGCTGTTTTAGTCACCGGGGCAGGCGGGTCTATTGGTTCTGAGCTTTGTCGACAAATTTTAAAGTATCACCCCAGTCAGTTGATTTGTGTGGATACCTCTGAGTTTTCTTTGTATCAAATTGAGCAAGAATTTAGTCGGCTAGAACTGGATGGTCAAACCAATATTGTTTATGTCACTGCAAATGTGCGTAATGAGCAGCGGATGCAGGCGTTATTAAGCGCCTATCAGCCACAAGTGGTTTATCACGCTGCCGCTTATAAGCATGTTCCCTTAATGGAAAATACCAATGTGGCCGAAGCCTTATCCAATAATGTGCTAGGTACTTATACCGTTGCAAAAGCGTGTAAAGAAACTGGTATTGCTAAGTTCGTACTGGTTTCTACGGATAAGGCAGTCAATCCGACAAATGTGATGGGTGCGAGCAAGCGTTTGGCTGAAATGGTGTGTCAAGGATTGCAAGAGGAGCAGGGGACCAAATTTGTTACCGTGCGTTTTGGCAATGTTTTAGGCAGTAGCGGCAGTGTGATTCCTAAGTTTAGAGAGCAAATTGCAAGTGGTGGTCCAGTAACCATCACGCATCCTGAAATTACAAGATACTTTATGTCGATTCCTGAGGCGGCCCAGCTGGTAATGCAAGCGGGCATGATGGGTGTTGGTGGAGAGATTTTTGTGCTCGACATGGGGGAGCCAGTCAAAATTGTTCATTTAGCCAAAGATATGATTCGCTTATCGGGTTTAAGCGAAGATGAGATTGAAATCATTTTTACGGGCTTAAGGCCAGGTGAAAAATTGTATGAAGAGCTGTTGGCCGATGATGAGCATACATTACCCACACAACATGAGAAACTTAGAATTGCTGAAGCACGTTCAGCTGATTTGGTTTGGGTGCAAAAATTGTTAGAATGGGTCAATTCAATCCATGACGAAGATGAGCAGTTGATTAAGGCGGGATTAACAACTTGGGTAGCAGAATATAGTATTGATATCACTAACAACAGACATCCGCACTTCCCTTCTAAAACAACAACGATTCATTAGGACATGATTAATCATATGCAAAAAATTACAAAAGCAGTCTTTCCTGTCGCTGGTTTTGGTACTCGCTTTTTACCAGCAACCAAGGCGAGTCCTAAAGAAATGCTGCCCATTGTAGATAAGCCATTAATTCAATACGCTGTGGAAGAGGCGATTGCTGCAGGTGCGACAGAGTTGATTTTTATTACTGGTAAAAATAAACGCTCTATTGAGGACCATTTTGATGTGGCGAGTGAGTTGGAAGCGCAACTGGAAGCCAATGGGAATCAAAAATTACTGGCGATATTGCACGACATTCTACCGTCTCATGTCTCTTGTATTTTTATTCGTCAACCTAAGGCCTTGGGTTTAGGGCATGCCGTGTTATGTGCAAAGTCTGTTGTTGGTGACGCAGCTTTTTCGGTTATTTTGGCAGATGATTTAATTGATTCCGATGTGTCTGTAGTCAAACAAATGGCTGCAGTCTATGCGGCAAAAGGGAGCGCTGTTTTAGGGGTGGAAGATGTACATCCAAGCGCGACGGCTAGTTACGGCATTGTCGATGCTGAACCGATTGAGAGTGGTCTATTAAGGGTTAATAGCATTATTGAAAAGCCAGCGCCTGAAGATGCGCCATCTAATCTGGGGGTGGTTGGTCGTTATATCTTTACGCCTAAAATCTTTGATTGCTTGGAAAAAGTCAAGCCGGGCAAAGGTGGAGAGATTCAACTGACAGATGGTATTGCTGATTTAATGAAACTAGAAAATGTTTATGCGTATCGCTTTGCTGGAAAAAGGTTTGATTGCGGCAGTAAGCTTGGTTTTATGCAGGCCAATGTTGAGCTAGCGCTTAAGCATCCCGAATTAAAAGCCGATTTTACCGATTATCTGAAAAACTTATCACTATGAGCGCAATAGACCCACAGCAGTACAAGCAAGATGCTGAGGTGCTTCACAGTGAGCAAGCTGTTTCAAGCGCGATATTATCCATTGCAACCGCCTTAAACGCCGATTATCAAGGTCATACACCAACCGTGCTTAGTGTGATGACAGGTGCAGCCTATTTAACAGGGCAGTTATTGCCGCACTTAACTTTCCCCTTAACATTGGATTACGTTCATGCCACCCGTTATCAAGGTGGAATGGAAGGCAAAACGGTGAGTTGGATTGTCAAGCCTAAAGTCGAAATTAGCAATCAATCTGTGCTTATTCTCGATGATGTTTTGGATGAGGGGGTGACCTTAAAAGCGATTGTGGATGCTTGTCAGGCACTTGGTGCAAAACAGATTAAAGTTGCCGTTTTGGTCGATAAAGCACTCAATAAAACCAAACCAATCCAAGCCGATTATGTGGGTATTTCAGTCGTCAACCGCTATATTTTTGGCTGTGGTATGGATATCAATGGGTGGTGGCGCAATTTGCCTGCTATTTATGCCGTGAAGACGGTTGGATAAACATTTAGTCAATTGTAAATCAACTGGTTATAATGGAAGCATGCAATTAAAGATTGCAGAAAGACAAAGCAGTTAGTTGGTAACTGCTATTAATCAGTGAAAAGCATACATGCCAAAGAAGAACACTTCTATCCGCAACAATGACCCCCACGCACAGCGCGAGGCTGCGCAATATGAAACGCCACTACCTAGTCGCGAGCTTATTTTACAAGTGTTGACTGAGCAAGGTGTGCCAGTTCCGCTGAACACCTTATACGATTTATTAGACATTGCAGAAGGTGAACAAGAAGTTTTTGGCCGTCGTCTTAATGCAATGGCGCGTGAAGGCCAGATTATGCGCAATCGTAAGGATTTGATTTGCTTGGCTGATAAAATTGAAGCGGTTGCTGGTGTTATCCAAGGCCATCCTGATGGTTTTGGTTTTTTAGTGCCAGATGATCGGACTAAAAATCCAGAAGATATCTTTTTATCACCAAAAGAAATGCAACAAGTCATGCACGGTGATCGCGCCATGGTGCGGATTAGTGGTTTGGATAGAAGAGGGCGGCCTGAGGGTAAAGTGGTCGAAGTGCTAGAACGCACTAATTTAACCTTAGTTGGTCGTGTCCTTCAGGGTCAAGGTGTGACGATCGTTGCGGCAGAAGATAAACGCATTAATCAAGATATATTGATTCCTTATCATCTTGATATGGGCGCAAAAGTTGGTCAAGTCGTAGTTATTGAAATGACTGAACAACCATCAAAGCATGCGCACCCTATGGGTAAGGTCGTGCAAATTCTTGGTAATTATGCCGATAGCGGTATGGAGATTGAGATTGCGTTACGTAAGCATCAATTACCGCATGAATTTTCTACTAAGGCGCTTGCACAAGCAGAAGCAATTCCGAAAACAGTTAGACCAGAAGATTACCAAGGTCGCATTGATTTGCGCGAATTACCTTTAATCACCATTGATGGCGAAACCGCACGTGACTTTGACGATGCTGTTTATGCAGAACCAAAAGGGACAGGTTGGCGTTTAGTGGTGGCCATTGCCGATGTGAGCTTTTACGTAAGGCCCGGCGATGCGCTCGATCAAGATGCGATTGAGCGTGGCAACTCCATCTATTTCCCTAGACGCGTTATTCCAATGCTGCCTGAAGCGCTTTCTAATGGCTTATGTTCACTCAATCCAGATGTCGAACGCTTGTGTATGGTCTGTGATATGCAAGTAGATGCCGATGGCGTTGTTGGGCAGTACGAGTTTTATCCTTCTGTTATGCTTTCTAAAGCACGGATGACCTATACCAAAGTGGCTGAAATGCTGGAAAATCCAACAGGTGCGATGGCTAAAGAATACGCCCATGTTTTGCCACATGTACAAACGCTGTATGCCATGTTTCAAGCCATGCTAAAGCAACGTCAAAAACGTGGTGCGATCGAGTTTGAAACCATAGAAACAATGATGATGTTTAACGATGATGGCAAAATTGACCGCATTGTCCCAACTTCACGTAATGAAGCGCATAAAATTATTGAAGAATGTATGTTGGCGGCTAATGTCTGCGCTGCTCAGTTTTTGGAAAGCAAAAAACATACGGCGATTTACCGCGTGCATCAAGGCCCAACTGAAGAAAAACTTGAGCTACTTCGCACCTTTATGGCGGAATTTGGATTTGGTGTCGGTGGTGGCAATCAACCGCATGCAAAAGATTATGCAAAGTTGATGAGTCAAATTAAAGGCCGTCCAGATGAGCAGCTACTGCAAACGGTGTTATTAAGATCAATGCAACAAGCCGTTTATAGTCCCGATAACCAAGGTCACTTTGGTCTTGCCTATGAGGCTTACACGCACTTTACTTCGCCAATACGTCGTTATCCTGATTTATTAGTGCATCGTGCCATTAAAGCGGCGATTCAAAACGAAACCTATAAAGCAAAAGACTGGGCTGCCTTGGGCACCCATTGCTCAATGACAGAGCGACGCGCTGATGACGCAAGCCGTGATGTCACCAACTGGCTTAAATGTTATTACATGCAAGATAAAGTCGGTGAGATTTTTGATGGCACTGTCTCGGGAGTGACTTCTTTTGGCGTTTTTGTCGCCTTGGATAACGCTTATGTTGAAGGTTTGTTGCACGTCACAGAGCTAGGCAATGATTATTTCCATTACGATAAAGCACACCATGCTATGGTTGGCGAGCGCACAAACGAAAAGTATCGTTTGGGCGATAGGCTGACCATCAAAGTAGCGCGTGTTGATTTGGAAACCACAAAAATTGATTTCAGTTTGGTCAAAAAATCTGGCAGTCTCACTTTAGCTAAAGGCGACGATGTAGATGGAAAAAAATCGAGCCGTCATCAGCCAGCTAAACCAAACAATAAGCTAGCCAATGCTAATCCAAAAAGCACTACAGCGCGAGCTGCAAGCAAGTCTAAGCGTCAATTAACGACCAAAGCGCCAGCAAAAAAAAGTAAAAAAACAACGAGTAGTACCCGTAAAAATACCCGAAAAAAGAAAAGATAGAATATAAATCATGAGTGATGCACGTATATTATTTGGCTTTCATGCCGTTCAAAGTCGCATGCGCCAGCATGCCCACAGTATTCAAGAGATCTTAATTGACCAAGACAGAGTGGATCCGCGTATGAAGGATTTGCTCAAATTGGCTGAAGCTTCCAATATCAGAGTCATGCAGGTCGATCGTGATCGACTGGATGGAATGGCTGGTAGAAATGGTCGGCATCAAGGTGTTATTGCACGAGTTGTTGACACGCCGATTCCATACAAAGATATTCACGATATTTTAGAGTCGGATTTAAAAGAGCCTCCATTTTTCTTGATTCTAGATGGCGTAGAAGACCCTCATAATTTAGGCGCTTGTTTAAGGGTAGCTGACGCCATGGGGGTACATGCGGTAATCGCACCAAAAGACCGTGCCGTTGGCTTAAATGCAACCGTTCGTAAAGTAGCGAGTGGTGCAGCAGAAACGGTCCCTTTTATTGCGGTTACTAATCTTGCACGAACCATTCGTGAACTCAAAGATGCCGGCGTGTTTGTGATTGGTACAACAATGGATTCTGAGAGTACATTACTTAATACCAAGCTAGATGGTCCAATTGCATTAGTATTAGGCGCTGAAGGTGATGGCATTCGCCGTCTAACAGCAGAAAATTGTGATGCCTTGGTTACCATTCCGATGTTTGGCTCTGTAGAGAGTTTAAACGTCAGTGTAGCAAGTGGCATTTGTTTATATGAAGTACGTAGACAAAGAAACACACACTGAGCAAAACCTGCTTTTTGCTGGCCATGATTGATTGCTTTAAATAGCATTTGGATAGATATGGACTGAAATGAAAAATGGCTTACA
>JAFMCM010000047.1 GCA_017857755.1 Methylophilaceae bacterium
CAAACGGTTTAAAGCTTGAGCCAGGCTGACGATAAGCTTGTGTGACATGGTTATATTTGTTCTTGCTAAAATTAAAGCCACCGACTAAAGCCGTAATCGCACCATTTTTAGGGTTCAATGCAACAAAAGCAGACTCTACCTCGGGTAGTTGTACGATTTTCCAGCCTGGTTTTGTTTTAATAATACGTACAACAGAACCTGGTTTGATCTTGTGCTGTTTGACGTTTCTCAGTGCAAGATTACCTTGCAATAAAGACAAGCCCTTACCAGAGACAGTGATTTTTTCACCAGTTTTACTCATCACCTCTACCGCTTTAGCAGAGGCTTTTGTCACAATGGCAGGAATAAAATCATTGTATGTTGAGATATCAGCCAAGCGATTAATCATTTCCTGCTCAAGATTTGCCTGATTAAAAGTCGACAAATCCACCCATCTTTCAGCCCTTTTATAGCCTTGACGTTGCTGGTAATCCAAAACGCCATCAATCACCGCTTGATTAGCCGCTTCTTGGTTGGCTTTTAAAATCGTGGTGTAAACCTTTAGCCCACTATTATAAATATCGTCTTGATAGCGTTTATACAACTGCTGCCGCACCAACTCGCCCACGTAATCCGCGGCCAAAGCACGTTTACTCTTCTTAAGCTTTTTAAACACCAACTCTTGCTTCATCGCCTCATCGAACTGGTCTTGATTAATAAAGCCATAACGACGCATATCGCGCAACACTTCACGCTGTCTAGCAATCGCTTTTTGCGGGCGATAAAAAGGATTGTAGCCAGATGGGGCTTTTGGCAAGCCAGCTAACAAAGCACACTCAGCCAAGCTCAACTCCCCAATCTGTTTAGCAAAATAAACTTGCGCCGCTGCAGAGAAACCGTATGAACGCTGTCCCAAATAGATTTGATTTAAATAAAGCTCAAGAATTTGGTCTTTATTTAAAGTATTTTCAATTTTAATGGCTAACAACGCTTCTTGAATTTTGGTAATGATGTTGCGCTTTTTGTTCGGCCCAGTAAAAAAGTTTTTCGCCACCTGCATCGTAATCGTACTAGCGCCTTCATGACTTCTGCCAGTCACATTGTTGCGAATAGCGCGAATAATGCCTTTTACATCAACCCCACCATGGCTATAAAAACGTCGGTCTTCAATCGCCAAAACAGCATCTTGCATCTGTTTTGGAATCTGGTCGATGGTGGTAAAAGCACGCCTTTCTTCACCATACTCTGCAATTAAGAAATTGTCAGCCGAATAAATTCTTAATGGTTGAATCGGCTGATAGTCAGTGACTTTTTCTAATGAAGGAAGCGTTGGATAAATCAGCGTAATAGAAAGCGCAATCAGCGCCGTCAGCGCAATCCCGCCGACTAAGGCGAATAAAATAACAAAGTGCCACCATTTTTTAGGAGTCATGAAAATGTGTTTAATTAAGCCATGGAATAGCACAGTATATAAGGTTATGCCATTTTACTAAACTGAAAAAATCGATTTTATAAGGATTATAGACGGGTTTGCCATGCAATGGCGCACTCACCACTTAATAGACATGTCAACAGTATTTGGCGGCACTGGTGCGACAAATGATGCCAGACCACAAAAGCCACATCAACTAAAGTGAGTATGACAGCAGCAGACTTAAGCACCAACTGAAGCGGGTGACATAAGTTGACCTGACAGAAGTCTGAGTTTCGCTTAAAATGCCTATCATTCAATTGATAGGCATTTTTTATTGTGTCAAAGCAAAATAATCTATTCTTAATAGGACTAATGGGGGCTGGAAAAACCACCGTTGGCAAATTGCTTGCCAAGCAATTAGGCAAAACTTTTTATGATGCTGACCATGAAATTGAAAGACGCACTGGGGTTACAGTTGCTGTGATTTTTGAACTAGAAGGTGAAGCGGGTTTTCGTAAACGTGAAGCAGCGGTAATTGAAGAACTCAGCCAAATGGACAACATCGTATTAGCCACTGGCGGTGGTGCCGTTTTATTTCCCGAAAATCGTACAGCCTTGCAAAACAACGGCCATGTGATTTATCTGCGGGCAAGCGTCAATGACTTATTCAAAAGAATGCGCAATGACAAACAACGCCCCTTATTACAAAACGTGGATATACGCACAAAGCTAGAACAGCTCTATCAAGAGCGGCATCCTGTTTACACAGCAGTCGCAAACACCATTATCGACACTGGCCGACAGCCAGCGACAGCCTTGACTAACCAAATAAAGAAAATCTACCAAGCATGACCAATCAAATACTCAACGTTGCATTAGCAGAACGCGCTTATCCAATCCATATTGGCTCAGGATTATTAGACCATACGCAATTATTATTACAGCACCTAAAACACAAACAAGTCGCCATTGTCAGCAACACCACCGTCGCGCCTTTATATCTACAAAGACTCACAAGCCCTTTGCGCGCCGCAGGGATTCATGTGGTTGAAATCATTCTGCCTGATGGTGAACAATTTAAGAACAGCGAAACCCTCAACACCATCTACGATGCTTTAATCCAAGCCAGATGTGAGCGCAACACCACCTTAATCGCCTTAGGGGGCGGAGTGATTGGTGATTTAACTGGCTACGCCGCGGCCACCTATTTAAGAGGGGTGCCGTTTATTCAAATACCCACCACCCTATTATCACAAGTGGATTCAAGTGTCGGCGGCAAAACTGGCATTAATCATCCACAAGGTAAAAACATGATAGGCGCGTTTTACCAACCCAAACTGGTATTAATTGACACAGACACCTTAAACACCCTGCCGCAACGCGAATTATCCGCAGGTGTAGCTGAAGTCATCAAATACGGCTTAATCCGCGACGCCGCTTTTTTTGATTGGTTAGAAACCAATATGACCAAACTCATGGCCTTAGACCAAGCCGTGGTGACAGAAGCTGTTTACCGCTCCTGTCAAAACAAAGCCGAAGTGGTCGCCTTAGATGAAAAAGAAGCAGGAGAGCGAGCGCTACTCAACCTAGGCCACACCTTTGGACACGCCATAGAAAACGCAATGGGCTATGGCGTTTGGCTACACGGTGAAGCAGTCGCGGCAGGCACCATGATGGCAGCCGACCTATCATTACGCATGGGCTGGCTAACAACAGCAGAACTAAAACGCATGCAAGCCATATTTGAGAACGCCCACTTATCCATGCAAGCGCCAGCACTAGGCGTGGACCAATACCTAACGCTGATGGGTTTAGACAAAAAAGTACAAGACGGCCAAATTAGACTCATTCTGCAACAAGGCATAGGCAAATCCATCATCACCAGTGATTACGATACAGAGGCGCTTAGAGCAACACTCAGTCTGCAATAGCCAACCAAAGCATACGGTTAGACGCTGCAATAACAAGCAATAGTGTTGTATTAATGCAACAAATACAAAAAACAAGCCATAAAAGTGCATTAACCCTTGCATGCTAATCACTAGCTTTGGCATACTAGCTCATAACTTAGTTAAGCAAAGCCGTTACTTGTTAACCCTTTTGCATAAAGAAGTTTATAAAAATACTCGCGATTTGATGAAAATGAAATCGATGAGCATAAAATGTAATAAAGCAGTAAAAATTTTTAAGAGAAAATTCAGGAGAATTACATGAACAAAACATTAAAATTAGCAGTTGCAGCAGCACTAGTTGCTGGCGCATCAAGCGCTAATGCTGGTATCACAATCCCAGCTGGCGATTGGACATTAGACATCGGTGGCGTTGTAAACGCTTACTACACATCAACAAGCTTCAGTGGCGATGCTGGTAGTTCAAAAGGATACGGTGCATTATTCACTGGTTCAAATGCATTAGGTAAAGGTTCTGACGTAGATGGTACATCAAACAATATCACAACTGGTTTGCTACCTAACTACCTATCAGTTTCTGGTAAAACACGTCAAAACGATTTAGATGTTGCTTTCACTATCTCAATCAACCCAGGTGCTTCTACTACACAAGCTGGTATTCAAGGTTCAAACCAAGAAAACCGTCAAGCGTTCTTAACATTTGGTGATGCTTCATGGGGTTCGATCAAATTAGGTAAAGATCTTGGTATCTATGCTTCTGACGCGATCTTGAACGACATGACATTATTAGGTGTTGGTTCAGGTGCTGGTGGTCTAGCAGGTAACACAACGACAACAGGCCGTATCGGTACTGGTTTTATGTATGCCGACTGGAAATCACAAGTGGCTTACACATCACCAAACTGGAATGGTTTTAACTTCACTGTTGGTGTAACTCAGGCATTTAACACAAGAAACGACGTTCCAGGTGCACTTTCAACAAATCGCGGTGGTGCACAATCAGCTTACGAAGGTAAAGCTTCATATGCTTGGACTGGCGATGTAGCTGGTAAAGTATGGGCATCAGCAATTACACAAAAAGTAGACTTTAATGACACATTAGGCACTGACCGCGCTACTGCTTGGGACATTGGTACAACTGTAAATATTGCTAGCCTAGCTTTAACAGGTTACTACGGCCAAGGTTCAGGTATTGGTCAAACTGTTCAATTGAATGGTGGTTTTGATGCTAATGGTAATGATCGTGATTCAGATCAGTGGTATGTACAAGCAAAATATGCATTACCAACAGCAACTACGCTAGGTATTTCATACGGTGAATCTACACTAGATGGTAATTCTGGTGAAAGAGCTACCTTAGATCAGTTGAAAGATAGTATGTGGACAGTAGGTGCTTACCATGCATTAACAAAACACTTGAACTTGGTTGCTGAGTACTCAGTAGTTCAATCAGAGCTAGATAAAACAGGAACTGGTGGTAATAAAGATGTTAAAGCGAAAACAATCTCTTTAGGTGCCATCTTACTTTTCTAGGATAAAAAGTAGGATCAGCTGTAGTGTTGAGTTTGCTTAAAACGGAATCTTGACGCTAATGTTAGATTAGTAAAACTAAGAACCTAGCAAACTGTAATAGTCATCATCAATGGCGCTTTCGGGTGCTGTTGATGATTTTCCCTCCAAGAACAATCAATAATACTCAACCTTTTACAATTTCTTTTATTAGATTGCATTTACAAATGCTGATAGTTCGTGCTACTTTGGCAACAAAATAACGTGCGTCTATCAAAATAATAAAGAATAAGGTAAATCGAATGGCCCCTTTTTATAGCCAACCCATGTTGGATATTGCTGATTTTCTGGCTAATCCGAGCGAAGTGACGCGCAGCATCAGCGAGTCTGTAGCCATTATGCAAAATGGGCAGGTTTTATTTTATGCCATTTCTCCTAAGGCTTATATGATGAACAGACCAGCCAATGCGCCACATCACGCCCTATCCCCTGTATTACAACAAGCGCCCGCTTTGACTGAGGCAAGCAACGACCACACTTTGCCTTTTTCACAGTATGTTGACCATTATTTAGTGCTAGAAGCGCTGCGGGTTGAGCGGAATGAGCTAACTGAAAAAAGTTATAAAATTATTTATTATCGCTTGCACAAATATATCCTACCCACGTTTGGCAAGGTCAATATTGGCGATATTCAATATGTACATCTCGAAAAATTTGTACAAACGCTTTCTGAGCAAAAAATTGGCGGCGTCGCAATTTCACAATACTTAGCCATTATTCGTAAAATCTTAAAGTCTGCCTTACTTCGTCAAGCGCTTACTAGCTTACCCGAGTTTCCTAAAGTGATTGGCAAACGCCAATCGCGTGGTGGCTTTAATATTCAAGAATATCTGACCTTGCAACAGGTTTCTTGGCGCATGCGTGGCACCCAATTTAGTTATCAAAATCAAGTGCATCTTAATGCCACAGGACTGGACCAGCGCTATATGGAGATGTCATTGGAGCTGCATTATCTCATCGGCTTTATGGCAAACAGCTTTGTGCGACCAAGCGATATTAAGATGATGAAACATAAGCATATTGAATTAATTGAAAATGAACATCGCTATTTGCGCATGACTTTGCCTGAAACCAAAAAACACGGCAAGCCGATTGTCACACTTAGACGCGCGGTGACCATTTATAAAAAATTAGCCGAGCTTGGCAAAGCCGCAGGCTATGGCCGGCCAGATGATTATGTTTTTTTACCTGAGGTAACAAGTAGAACCTATGCCTTGCGTATCCTTGGTTTTTTATTTAATTGGCTTTTATATGAAACCAATTTAAAACAAGGTCCGCATGGTATTCCGCGCACCTTGTATAGTTTAAGACATACTTCGATTACTTTCAGACTACTTTATGGCCAAGGGATTGATATGCTGACTTTGGCGAGAAATGCACGCACATCAGTCAAAATGATTGAAAATCACTACGCTTCTACCTTAAGTGGTGAAATGAATATTGGCTTGCTACAGAGCAAACGCAGTGTTAGAGCGGTTTATAAATAAGCGGTTTGATGGGTTTGAGATGTGAACAAGCTTTTTAAGGAGTGTGATTTTTTGATTTTCTCCATAGTATAATACGGCATGTCTGAAATTAACTCTGTTGGCATTGTTGCCCCACAAATCGCGCATTTTAACGCTCCACTGACGTTAACATGTGGTGCGGTGCTGCCTGAATTTGACCTTATTTATGAAACCTATGGCGAACTGAATGCAGACAAATCCAACGCCGTTCTAATCTGCCATGCATTGTCTGGCACCCATCACGTAGCAGGCCGCCATACAGCAGAAGATAAACATGCTGGCTGGTGGGATAATTTAATTGGCCCAGGTAAGCCGCTAGATACCAATAAATTCTTTGTGATTGGAATGAATAATCTCGGCGGCTGCCATGGTTCTACTGGTCCTGCAAGTATTAACCCCGCCACGGGCATACCGTTTGGCGCTAGTTTTCCAGTGGTGACGGTAGAAGACTGGGTGAATTCACAAGCGATGCTAGCCGACTATTTAGGCATTACTACTTTTGCGGCGGTGGTTGGTGGTAGTTTGGGTGGTATGCAGACGTTGCAATGGAGTTTGGCTTATCCAGACCGAATTAAGCATGCTTTAGTGATTGCCTCGGCACCTAATTTAACAGCGCAGAATATGGCTTTTAATGAGGTGGCTAGACAGGCGATTATCACGGACCCTGAGTTTTATGGGGGTGATTATTATGCGCATCATGTTGTGCCTAGACGCGGTTTGCGAATCGCGCGGATGCTAGGGCATATTACCTACTTATCTAACGATGTGATGGGCGCAAAGTTTGGACGCAAACTGAAAGACACCATTAAATATAGTTTTGATGTTGAGTTCGAGATGGAATCTTACTTGCGTTATCAAGCCGATAAATTTGCTGGCGAATTTGATGCCAATACCTATATCCGCATGACTCGCGCCCTCGATTATTTTGACCCCGCGGCGGCTTTTGCTGGTGACTTATCGGCTGCTTTTAAACATGTCACGGCAAAATTTTTAGTGCTTTCGTTTACCAGTGACTGGCGCTTTTCACCTGCGCGTTCGCGTGAAATTGTCAAAGCATTGTTGGATAATGCGTTGCCAGTCAAATATGCAGAAGTTACCGCCGCGCACGGGCATGATGCCTTCCTAATGCAAGATGCGCATTATCACGCTATTTTGCAGCGTTATCTCAGTCAGGTTGAGGTCTAAAAATGTCTCATGCGTTAAATCATACGAATCATTTATATCGACAAGATTTTGCTATTATTGCTGGTTGGTTGCGGTTTGGCTCTAAAGCACTTGATTTAGGCTGTGGTGATGGTAGTTTATTGCGTTATTTACGTGAAAGCTTAGAAATCAAAGGTTATGGCGTAGAAAAAGACGACGCTAACTGGTTAGCCGCTATGCAAAATGATATTGATGTGATTCAAATGGATTTGGAAGCGGGTTTATCAGAATTTGAAGATAACTCCTTTGATACTGTGATTTTGTCGCAAACCTTACAAGCCATGCATAATACAGAGACGATTTTGCAAGAAATGTTACGTGTGGGCCATGAGGTGATTATCACTTTCCCTAATTTTGGCTATTGGCGGAATCGGCTGCAGATTATGATGGGCAATATGCCAGTCTCTAATGACTTACCTTACGAGTGGTATAACACGCCGAACGTGCATTTATGTACCATCATTGATTTTGACCAGTTTTGTGAAGACAACCATATTGATGTGATTGAAAGAAAAGTGATTACTAACGGCCATGCAATTCATTTTATGCCCAATTGGTTGGGCAATTTAGCAATGTATCGGCTAAAGCGTTCTGTTTAGTGTGTCTGTTGCAACCTGGGGTTTTACTTAGTCCAGTGAGTCAATTTACTTACCCATACTAAAAAGTCGTGTAAGGAAGACTTAGCTTTCATCCCTACCCTCCCCCTGCCATTTTGCTAACAGTAACTATTTACTGCAATTTGCCTGTAGCAATTAAGCCGTTAATTCACAAACTACTACCAACCATACCCTAAGCTAAATAAGAGCGTTTTATCTGTTTTC
>JAFMCM010000048.1 GCA_017857755.1 Methylophilaceae bacterium
GTTGAACTGAAGTAATAGGATGAAAAAAAGGCGCTAAAAGCGCCTCTTTATGTAACATAAGAAACAATTACTTGTTCATTACGTACATTGTAACTTCAAAACCGAAACGCATTTCAGTAGCTGCTGGTGTTGTCCACATGGTAATTCTCCTTTTGTTTAAATTCGTAAGGCAATTGCATTACGTGTGAGAATAATACCCCTCGAAGATCATTTTTACTTGTTCAATCTACTTAAAACTATGTCATGATTTTCATTAGACTTCTTTTTACATTTATTGCTTGCCGTTCATACGTTTTAATAGTTTCTTCAATCCTTTTCTGCCAACCGTACGTTTAAGTTTTACTTTGCAGTCGTATAAGAAAAATGCATATTTAGCTTTGTAATCATATTGTTTACCGTTTAACCCAAGATAGATTTGCATCATTCGCGCGCGACCCGCGGGGTGCAACTTATGACAGGCGCGTACAAGGTCTGCCATTCGATACTTGAATGGGAATGGCGTCATTTCAACCGTTCTTAATCGTGCAGTATCAATTAAGGTGAAGCTTAATTGATTGGTTTCACTTTGTTTAACGAGAATATTTCCGCCTGAAAAGTCTCTAAAGAATATTAATCCTGCATGCATTTTCTGGCAGAATTGGGCAAATTGTTTATAAACATCTTCAGCTTGTAGGCCTCGGAATATGGGATCTCCTTGAGAAAATGCGGTAAAAATTTCACCTATCGTGAAGTCGGCTTGGACATGCTCACAGATATAAAAATTTTGTTTTAAAGATTGGTCACCGATTTTCTCAAAGTAGGCAACTGGTTGTGCCGTATCAATGCCCCGTCTCAATAGTTCAATTGCGCCATTCCAGCTACGGTTCGCTTTGCTGGGTTTAAAGCGGTCCAAAAATGCTTTGTGGGGATACATTTTGATCGGCTGCTTGATTGTCAGTTTGCGCGTTTGATCTCTCGGGTCTTCAATGGCCCAAATGGCATTTCTTGCATGACGTAGTGATCGGTGCTTATCTGGGGCTTGCAGTTTTTCAGGATTCAATGCCAGCATAAGCTTTTGAGCTTCAATCGCGTTTTTTGCGAGAATAAGTCCGTGCCAATTGTTTTCTTCGTATCGAAAATATTCTAAGTCTGCAATATGGGCATGAAAAGCCAGATTGTTAGCTAAGCTAGGTTTTGAATTCAGGTTAATATGAATGGCAATTGGCCATCTTAAGTAGATGGGAGATTCGCAAATAAATGCGCTGTTTTTGTCCAATGGTGCGCCATCACGATCGCTGATATTGGCTGATGTTAGCGTGGATTTTGTGTAAATGTCTGCAAGAAAGGCTACTTTACCGTTTGTTGTCCAGGCGATGTGGTATTGCCATTGATCACGTGTGAAGTGATGAATTTGTAGATGTCTTGTGTTGACAACAGCTGATTGATAGTTGGCACCACTTAAATGTTGATGAATAAATTTCATTGCATAAAAGCTGGGATACCGAACATAGTCTTGCAGGTTGCCATCGGCTGATTGGTAACGCGCAATCCGCTCTAAATCTGGATATTCTGCGTTGCTTAGTCCGTCATTGATGAGGCCTTCACGATGGCAAATCAAAGCACCCCAATTGGATTGTTGCAGTGCGTTTGATGCAGCTAGTAAAGTAAAGTAACGGACCAAGTAGTCGGCCTGCTTTTGTTCACCATCAGGCAAAATACGCTTTATGCGATAAATTGCCCAAAAAGCAGCGCTGGAGATCGTCTGAGCTACGCCGAAATCAAGTCCAATCTTTTGAATTAGTCGGGTTTTTTTTATGAGGTTAAACTTGAAAAAGCGAGTCCATTTGTATTTTAATACTCGATGGTCATAGCGTTCAGGTTCCATGACTCTTTCAACAAAAATATTATCCGTCTGGACGTCTGGTAGCTGGTCTTTATCTCGTAAGGTTTTAAGTACGGCAATATTATACATGGGCTCAAAATCTTGAACGTTAGGCCCAATCAGTTGGATGTTACGTGCTTTTGTTGCTTTGTAGGCGATGTCCCAAGCAGTGATAAAGCCACTTAATTGATAGCCTGACCAACGTTTACGATTGATCGTGTTACCAATTTCAACTTGTTTAATTGATGCGCCAAAACGATTGAGCACTAGTGTCACAAACTGTTCCCAGCGGATTTGTTCTGCTGGGTTGTTCATATGACTAGCTGCATCAAAGGGTGCGATTAAATGTAATGTAATATTGAAGCCTTTAGCAATCAGTGCTTCTAAAAAACGTGTATGGTAGTGGTCTACATCGTCGTAGCTAAAATCAAGTCGCACCTGTTTGATGCCAAGTGCCTCTAGTTGTGTAATGACATAAGCATCCGTTTCTGGATTTGCATTTGAAGCGACGCAAACGCCCAAAAAATCGGTTGGTATGCGGTGGCCGTTGGGTGGTGGTAAATGGGCATGATGAAGATAGAAGCCACCTTTTGCAAAATACCTAAAGGTTTCAAGCAACATTTGCTTAATAAAAGGATCGTGTTTTTTCTTCATTGGAAAGGGCTTTGTTTTGCATTGACAATGCTTACAATAAAACGATTGGTTTTAAATTTCATTGAACGACAGTTTGATTAAAAGACTATTATAAATGCGAATTGATTAAATACGGAATCAACGCTTATTTAGAGAGGGGTGACGATGCCCATACATAAAAACGTTTTAAGTACGCTGGTTGCTTCAAACACAAGCAGACCATAAGCAAACCCGTCATGAAGGCAGTGGTTAAGAATAATTGAGAGATGTTGAAGCCTAGCGCCAATAGCCATAGCGAAAAGACTGCAGAAATGACCATGAATAGAGCATTCATGATGTTATTGGCGGCGATAATTCTTGATTGATGACTAGTTTCGCCCTGACTTTGAATAAAAGCATATAGCGGCACAATGTAGATACCACCAAAAACGCCAATACCTAAAAGATCAGTGAGTAGGTGTAAAAGGCGAAGGTCTTGCAAGCACTCAATATAGGTTCTGGTGATTAAAGACTCACTTAGGGCAGCATCAATGCTTGCGCTGGTGACCGATAGGTCAAAACCAAAAACACTTAAACCAATGCCGCCAAACAGGACTAAGCCTAATTCAACTTGATGGTTGGACAGTTTTTCACATAATAAGGAACCAATGCCGATTCCAAAGGAAAAAACGGATAATATTAAGATAAAGACACTTTCATCTCCGTGTAAGGTGGTTTTTGCAAAGTGCGGAAATTGAGCGAGTAATGTTGCACCAATAAACCAGAACCAAGAAATGCCAATAATGGCTAACCAAAGTGATTGTCGTTGCCAGATGAAGCTTAAATTGTTTATGGTTTCGGTGATTGGATTCCAATTGATGCGTAGCTCAGGTGCACCAGCTTTTGTGATTAGTACGCCTCTACTTGTCCAGTATCCGATGAGCGCTAATAAAACAACGCAAAGACTTGTTAGTGTTTCGCTATTGGGTTGAGTGGCTAGCCAAGCGCCAAAGATTTGTCCTAATAGGATAGCAACAAAGCTACCCATTTCTAGCATGCCATTACCCCCAGTTAGTTCGCCTTCACTTAATTGTTGTGGCAGATAAGAGTATTTAACTGGACCGAATAACGTTGAATGTAAACCCATCAACAAAAGCGCGATGGCCAACACAACAAGGTTATGTAGAAAAAAGCCAATACTCGCAAAAAGCATGATGCCGATTTCAAGCAATTTGACGAAGCGTATCACCTGAGATTTTTCAAATTTATCAGCAAGTTGACCAGCAGTTGCTGAGAATAAAAAGAAAGGTAGTATAAACATACCTGGTAATATTGTTGCTAGAGTTGCACTGTCTATACTGCTTAATTGTGTTGAACGAAAGGCGACTAAGGTAATGAGCGCCGTTTTGAATACATTATCGTTGAATGCACCTAAAAACTGGGTCATAAACAGAGGGCGAAAGCGTTGTTCTTTTAAAAGCTGGAATTGACTGCTCATGGATGATTTTCTATTCGGGTAAAAGCCGTTTTAGCCAATGATTTCTGTAAGCAAACAGTCTATCGTCTACATGACCTGCCTTGTTCACCCATTCAATTTTGGCTTTTCCATTGGCGCTTTGCACTAACGACTTTGCACGTTCAGGACGAATGAGTGTATCTTGTGTACCATGGATTAAATAAATGGTTTGGTCAATTTCGGCCAACCATTGATGGGTATTCATTGGGTAGCGTAACAACCATTCGATAGGGAATAATTTTGACATGTCATCCTTAGCTACATTGAGTAAAGTGTCATATGCGGCTACTAAATAGACTGGATTTTCTTGATGTCTTGTTGCGACGGACACTGCGATACCTGTGCCGATAGAATAGCCAAATAGGTAGATACGATGCGGTTGTTCTTTAGTTGCCAACCATTGATAAGCCGTTTCAGCGTCATTTAATAACATCGCTTGACTAAACCAGCAGTCGGTTGATTGGCCATAACCAGGATAGTCCCAAGCCATTAGGTTGTAACCTAACTCAAGAAAAGCATCCACATATTCATTAATGCTAGCTAGGCTTTCGCCGTTGCCGTGAAACATCATGATGGTGCCTTTTGCGTTTGCAATCCGCCAGAGGGATACATGTAATTGGCCACATTCGCCAGCAATTTTGGTTTGCTCGCTGTCTATACCTTTGGGCCGCCAATCTGTTGGAACGGGTTGTGTCAGATATGCAGGGAACACCAAATATTTTTGCCCTATATAAAGTCCAGTACAAATCATCATATAAATAGATAAAAGAACCGATAAGACGATGCTTAGATTAGAGCGCTTTGACATGGCTAATGTGGTTGACTTTCAGCCATTTGCTTGAGGCGGTTATAGTCCTTTTTGCCTGTCCCTAATACTGGAATCTCATCAATGAATATGATTTTTCTGGCAATAGCAATTTCAGGATAGCCTAGACTTCTTGCAGCAGCTTTCAAGTCCTCACGCTTGAGCATGCTGGTGGTCGTATATAAAACAATATTTTCACCCCGTAGTGCATCCTCTTGCGTAGTGGCGGCATGCTGACCTTCAGGGGCTGCTACTGTGGCAATTTGTTCTATCGTGTCGAGTGAAACCATTTCACCAGCTACTTTTGCAAAACGCTTAATACGACCTTTGATATAAATAAAACCTGCATGATCAACTTCTACAATATCACCAGTGTTGTACCAGCCATCTCTCGGTGGCACTAATACACCTGGATGCTCGAATAAATGATAGCCAAGCATCACATTGTCTCCTTTTACGTGTAAAAGGCCGCCATTTTCAATACCTGGCACAGATTCAATTTTGTAAGTCATACTGGGAAGCAGTTGGCCCACGCTACCACTACTATTAACGAAATGAGTATTCACTGCAATACCAGGCGCACATTCGGTTGCGCCATAAGCCTCCAATATGGGGATACCAAATTTTTCAGCATAGGTTTTGCGTACTGCTTCGTTAAGCTTTTCAGCGCCAGCGATAACAATTCTCAATTGACAGAAATATTCAGGCTGCGCGAATGTTGCATAGTGGTTTAAAAACGTGCTGGTGCTAATTAAAAGCGTACAAGCACGTTCGTAAATGACTTCTGGAATTCGTTTATATTGCAATGGCGAAGGAAATATTAAAATCTTTATCCCATTTAAAATAGAGAGTATTGAGCCAGTAAATCCAAATGCGTGGAACAGCGGCAATACCATCATCAACTTATCCTCTGCAGGCTTTAACTCGTAAACCGCCATGATTTGATTGATATTAGCTAGGATGCTTTTATGGGAATGCACAACACCTTTTGGTTTTCCTTCTGAACCAGAAGTAAACAATATCACTGCAGGATTATCGGGATGAACAGATGGCGTGGCTAAACGGGGTAGCGGTAAAGCGTAGCCCACTAGCCATAGCTGATCGCGCCAACGCAACCGATCGCCTAAGTCTTCTAAATATAAAATGTTCAGGTGTTGAAGTGCTGAAATTTCTTCTGTTAGCTTTGCTTTTTTGATGAATTGCTTTGAAGTAATGACGGTTTGAATGTTAGCTGCAATGCACGCGTCTTTTATCCCACTACTGCCAGCTGTATAATTCAATAAAGCTGGAATGCGATTGAATGCAATTAACCCTAATATTAAAGCAAGAGTGTTGATAATATTCGGCATTAATACGCCTACCGCTTCGTTCTGCTGGCTTACTTTGCATGTCATTCGGCCAAGGGCTAGACTCTTTTTCAGCAAGTCTTGGTAGGTTTCTTCTGTTTGATTGCTATCTTCAATGATTGCTGTTTTCCGTCCAAATTGGTCTATGCTCTGTAAGAATGTGTTGAAGAGGGTATTTTCTTTTTTTGCTTCCAGCGGCATTGTTTGCATCATATGACGTAAGGTTTTAGCTGCAATCTGCCTACGTAATTTTGCAGTTTGAGGCTTGCCTTGCTCTGTCCGCTGAGTGGTCATCTGCCTACTTGGCATCACAGTAAGATGGAGCTTTGGAAATAAGCGACGTGGGTGCTTATTCGAGGGACGACCAAAATAAGACTGTGCAGCACCAGCAAGATAAATTGGCAAAATGCGAGCCCCTGTTTGGGCGGCCACAAAGCCAGCGCCAGCATAAGCCGTCATGAATTCACCGTTTATTGTGATGCGGCCTTCTGGGAAAATTACCACATTCTCACCAGCTTTTAAGCGCTTGATGAGCTGCTTGATTGCATAGGGGTTATTCGGGTCGACGGCGACATAGGGCGTTAAATTTAGCAATGTGCTTAATAATCGATTTTTTAACATTGCGGTATGCACGACAAATGTCGCTTTTTTGGGGATTAACAAACCGAGCAGTAACCCATCTAAAAAAGAGGCATGATTGGCAATAATCAATAATTGATTTTCGCTCGGCACGTTTTCTAAACCATGGACTTTAACTCGAAAAAGCACCTGACAGATAAATCGTAATACGTTTGAAAGCATCGATTACCTTCTATGATTTTTCTTTATATTTCTTGATTGATGTCGCTTAATACATTTTTCATTGATTGCGTGATGTGTGTTCTAGTCACCCACAGCGACATCGCTTTACCATCTTTTCTACTCAGATGACATGATGTTCATTTCTTTCATCACGATACAATTAGCGATTGCGTAATGTTTGTCAAGCTTCAATCAAAGGGCCAGCGGACAAAAACGGCTGGAAGAAAGCCGTTTGCGTTGGAGCGAGTGGAATCGAGCGTGGGTTATTGGAAAAAATCTAATTTACTATAACCAAGCAAAGTACCTGTTGCGAATGCTGTATCAATTAGTGACACTTGATAATCGCTTATGGCTCTAATTTCTTTAATCTGCGCTTCACCTAAACGAGTCAAAGTTTCCAGTACTTCGGTCATGGTTCTCAGGCCTTCGTTAAACTGTTTTAACTCAGCTTCATAATTGATACCTGCAATCAATACTTGCTGTCTTGCGGCTAAAATACGTTGCCAATTTTGATCAATTTGATCAACAGCATCATATATTTCTCTTTTGATCGTCAGCGTTTGTAGGGCTTTGGTGGTTAAGCGTTGACTACGCTGTTGAACAGCACGTGCTAATCTCGCCTTGTTGGCCTCGTTGCTGATAGGTAATTCAAACTTCAACCCCACTGACCAGTCATTAAAATCACCGTCTAGAACGTGGCGATAACTGTCACCTAAGTTATTAAA
>JAFMCM010000014.1 GCA_017857755.1 Methylophilaceae bacterium
GCTGTTGCTATTATCGTGGCTGGGTCATCCGATAGCTCGCCATCAGAACCTGGAACACAAGGGATACCAGCCTTTTTCATTGCTTCTTTGGCAGATACTTTGTCACCCATTAGGCGTATCGTTTCCGCTTTTGGTCCAATAAAAGTAAAGCCACTTTGTTCCACACGCTCAGCGAAATCGGCATTTTCAGATAAAAAGCCGTAGCCTGGATGAATCGCTTGCGCGTCAGTTACCTCAGCCGCACTAATGACGGCAGGAATATTTAGATAACTTAGATTTGAAGCTGCAGGACCGATACAAACCGACTCATCTGCTAATTTGACATATTTAGCTTCTTTATCTGCTTCGGAGTGAACGGCAACTGTTTTGATGCCCATTTCACGACAGGCACGTTGCACACGTAATGCAATCTCACCTCTATTGGCAATTAATATTTTTTCAAACATCGGCTTACCCAATCACAAACAAAGGTTCGCCATATTCAACTGGTTGGCCATTTTCAATCAATATTTTCTTAACGATACCCGCTTGGTCACTTTCAATTTCGTTAAGTAACTTCATTGCTTCAATAATACAAAGTGTGTCACCGACTTCAACGGTGTCGCCAACTTGTACAAAAGCACTCGCTTCAGGTGAGGAAGAGCGGTAAAAAGTGCCTACCATAGGTGAGTTGACCGTATGCCCCTCGACAACGGCTGCGATAGGCTCGGTCGCAACACTTGGAGCTGCTGGCACAGCAGCCTGTAATGGCGCTGCAGCATATTGTAGCGCTTGAGGAGCTGCTACTGGTGTCGCGCGACTTATGCGGACTTTTTCTTCACCTTCTGTTAGCTCTAATTCAGAAATGCCTGATTCTTCGACTAAATCAATTAATTTTTTTAATTTACGTAAATCCATGGTAACTCCTCAAATAATCTGATTTTTATAATGCGTTATTTAAACGATTGATTGCAAAACGTAGAGCGGCGTCGTAACCATCGGCACCTAAACCACTGATGACGCCGACTGCAATATCACTAAAGAATGAGTGATGTCTAAAACTTTCACGTGCGAACACATTCGATAAGTGAACTTCAACAAAAGGAATGTTTACCGCAGAAATAGCATCACGTATGGAAACGGATGTATGGGTAAATGCCGCAGGGTTGATAATCATAAAATCAACGGTATTGGACGCTAAGTTTTGAATTTTGGCGACAATATCAGCTTCAGCATTGCTTTGATAAGTCTCTAACGTAATGTCTGCTGTATCGGCAATTCTACTTAACTGTGTATTGATTTTATCTAGTGTTATATGACCATAATGCGCTGGCTCACGAATGCCAAGCAGGTTAAGGTTAGGACCATGAATCACTAAAATTGATTTTGTTGCCATTTTACTTATTGCCTTGCTGCAAAATATAGAATATTCATCATGCGCAAGTTTGCCGAAGTTAAGCTATTTTGTCCAGCTAATTTGCAACATTTAAGCGAAGTTAATGGTTGCGGCCTTATGGGAGATATGCTAAGCGATTGAATAAATGGGGGAATAGTTAGGGTATTAATTTTACTAATGTTTCTTCAAGAAGCGCCTTTGAAATGCGGCCAAAATAGGTGTTGGCAATGCTACCATCTGGCTTAATGATGACGGTGTAAGGTAGGGCGCTTTTATCGTTACCCATTTTAAAAGCTAAACTACTGCCAGAGTCTTCGGCAGCTAATAGAGGGTAGCTAATGGTGTTTTCTTCAGCAAATGTTTTGATTAATGCAATTTCATCTAGTGCGATACCGATGACAATCACATTTTTGTCTTGGTACTCAGTATTCAGCGCTGATAGTTCAGGCATTTCTTCGCGGCATGGTGGACACCATGTTGCCCAAAAATTAAGTACAATAATTTTTCCTCGCCACTGGCTTAATGCTTGTGGTACGCCATTCTCATCAGGTAAGGTCATATCAAACAGCTCAGTAGCAGAGGCTGAACTCACAGGCTGTGCTACCGTCTTTTTTGACATCAAATGGTTGGTAGAGACGGCGATGAGTATAAATAAAATAATGGCGCTAAATGGAGAAGTCAGTTTGTTTAACATAAGTTTTTTCAATTATCTTGTTCAGTTGTTGGCATTAAATGATTGCGTTTAACAAGTCATCAGCGGATTACATGCGTCGGTTTTTAGTGTGTTAACTCGATTAATCGTGGCTAAAAAAGTTGAGGCTTTTTCGTAGCCGATGACACGAATGGTTTTGATTTCTTGTCCAGCACGATTAAAAAAAATAATGCCAGGTGGTCCAAATAGATTGAAGCGTTGCAACAATGCAAGATCAAAAGAGGTGTTATCAGTAACATCAGCCTGTAGTAAAACCACATCTTTTAATGCGGTTTGTACCGCAGGATCGCTAAACGTTAACAGTTCCATTTCTTTACAGGAGGTACACCAGTCAGCGTAGAAATCCAGCATGACAATTTTACCTTTTGCCTCGTCGATACGGGCGTCTAGCTCGGCAGTATTTTTAACCCGGGTAAAAAATAAGTGGGAAGTATTTTGTTGTTGATGGGATACACTTAATCCTGCCAGTGGTTGTAGAGGGGACTTGGCGCCAGAAATCGCACCAACTAACATGGCGATACCAACAATTAATAACATGATGCCAATCCCTTTCCAAAAGCGCATCCATGGATGTGAGCGGCCTGTGGCGATATTAATCGGCAAGCTATCCAATGCGTGTAAGTAAATGGCTGGGATAATCAGCAAGGCTGACCACAACAACATTTGTACATGGATATCAATAATCGGCGAGATGATATAGACGGCAACTGCCAACATTAAAATACCAAAGAAGTTTCGTACCGCTGTCATCCAACCGCCTGCTCTGGGAAGCATATGGCCTGCGGAAGCGCCAATGAGTAACAATGGTACGCCCATGCCAATAGACAACGCAAACAAAGCAACGCCACCTAATAATACATCACGCGTTTGGCTGATATAAATCAGTGCACCTGCTAATGGTGCCGCAACACAAGGGCTGACAATCATGGCAGAAATGACACCCATTAAGAAAACGCCAAGCAATTGACCGCTTTTGAGTTTGTTCGAGGTGTTGACCATGTAGTCTTGAATAAAGCTAGGTAATCTTAGCTCATAAAATCCAAACATCGAAAACGACAACACCACAAAGATGACGGCAGTTGCGGTTAGCATCAGTGGGCTTTGCAGCGCATTGCTCAATAATTGTCCAGATAAACCAGCTGCAATCCCAGCGATGGTATAGCTAAGCGCTATGCCTAACACGTAAGCGAGTGATAGATTAAAGCTGTGCAGACGGCTAGTTTCTACTTGATGTACTTTTTCATCGCCAACAATAATGCCAGATAAGATGGGGATCATCGGCAACACGCAAGGGGTGAAAGAAAGCAGTAGGCCGAAGCCAAAAAACCCAACGGCAATCAGCCATAATTGACCACTTTTTAATAGGTTGGTGGCTTTATCCTCACCATTAGCCTCAGTGGGTGTTTTGGCCATCGGTTGCAAGGGCGCCACTTCAGCCATGTTGATATGATAGGTTTTAACTTGAGGTGCGTAACAAAGCCCTTGTTCACTGCAGCCTTGATAGCGGGCCTGTATAACCATGGCTTGCGCAGCGTTTTCGATCGTTATCCGAGAAGTAAAATCGTGATGATAAACTTCTTGTTTGCCAAAGTTGGGGTCATTTTTGACATCGCCAGCTGGCATATCAATCTGACTAATTGTGCCTAGGCTGGCATCTTTGATTTCAAATTGTATACGTTCTTTATAAAGATAATAGCCTGGTACGACAGTGAATTTGCCAATTAGGGTGTAATTATCTTGAACTAGCATATCAAGTTTAAAGGCTTGATCTGGCGGTAAGAAATCTGCTTTATCACTTTCATCAAAGAGACTTAAACCGCTGCTATTGGCAGCAGAACTTGTAAGCGGACTTAACTGCATGAGCAGTACAAATGCGCTTAAAATTATCAATAGCATTGGAAAAGGTTTAAACATTGTTGTCCTATGGCGAAAATTGAGCGTTAACCCATTGCAAATAATTGATCAAGCCACCATCTACATTGAGTGCAACAATGTCAGGAAGTTCGTATGGGGCATGGCTAAAATCAGGGCTTCTGCTTAAACTATATAACAATCTACATTTTTTGTTAATTTACTAAATTAAACGCTATTTGCAGTTGGCCTTGCGATTTGGATAGGGTTTGGCGCCACCAATATTAACGCAGTCTGATAGTTTAGCCATAATCAGTTATTTTGCAATGCGTTTTGCATCATTAGCGCCAGGCGGATATGTTGATAGGCTATGGTATTATTTTTTACATAGTGGTTTTTTTAGAATAGGATATTCAAGCATTGTTAATGTGGCTCAATGTTTTTTCGTTAAGGAGTTTATGCGTTTATTTATCATACTAATCTTAGTGGCTTTCCCAATAGCAGAAATTTGCCTATTGGTAGAGTTGGGCGAACATTATGGCTGGTGGTTAATATTGTACTTAGTCGTGATTACCTATCTTGGCTTGCAACTAATTAAAGGCGAAAAACAAATGATGACCACTAAAATGATGCAAAGCATACAAGCTGGTGGCAATCCGTTTAAAACCATTATGGGCAGTGCGCGTAATTTGATTGCAGGATTTTTGTTGGTTATTCCAGGTGTCATAACGGATGTCATAGCGGTCGCTTTACTTTTAATACCCATGCAACAAGCGAGTGATCCAAGCGATAGCAGTGAGGCTGAGGGGGGCTATAGGCGTACTGATTCACAATCCGCTAACGATGATATTATTGAAGGCGAATTTGAAGAAATCAAAGAAAAGACGAAATATGAAAATATCAGCTTGACTGACCAAGGCCCGAGTCAGTAATTGAGCAATGGATTGAGAAAACGATTTTAGGAAAAATATGGCAAAAGTTACCATACAGTCTAGCGGACATGTTTTTGAGGTTAAGCCCAGTCAAACCATTTTAGAAGCGGCTATTGCAAGCGGTGTTAATTTACCCTATAGCTGTCGCACAGGGGCATGTGGCTCATGTAAAGGTAAGGTAATTGCGGGTAAAGTCATGCACGATGACTACCAAAATACTGCGATGACTGATGTCGAGTTAGCTGCTGGCAGCGCCTTATTTTGTTGCGCAAGACCGTTAGGGGATCTAACGATCGATGTACGTGAGTCAGTTGGCACAGGAATTAAACCGCGCATTTTACCAGTGCGGGTGTCCAAAAAAGAATTATTAGCCCCAGACGTAATGGCACTCCATATACAACTTCCAGCGAGTGAGCGCTTACAGTTTTTACCAGGGCAGTATATTGAATTTATTTTACGTAACGGCAAACGTCGCGCTTTCTCAATTGCGAATGCACCGCATGCGGATTACGGTATAGAGCTTCATTTGCGATTAGTCAAAGGTGGCGAATTCACAGAGTATGTATTTAATGAACTACAAGAAAAAGCCATTATGCGGATAGAGGCGCCATTTGGTAGCTTCCATTTAAGGGAGGAGTCTAATAAACCGATCATCTTCGCTGCAACTGGCACTGGTTTTGCGCCAATTAAGGCTATCATCGAGCATATGCTTTACAGCGATATTCAACGTTCGATGACACTCTATTGGGGTGGCCGTCAACTGGTTGATTTATATATGGATGACTTATGCCGTCGTTGGGCACAACATGTACCTACGTTTACTTATATCCCAGTTCTTTCCAAGCCCAATGTCGATTGGGCGGGTAGAACAGGTTATGTTCAACATGTCATCACAGAAGATATTCCTGATTTAAGCGGTTATGAAGCTTATGTATGTGGATTACCAAATATGGTGGATGACGCACAGAAGCAGTTTGCGGCCTATGGATTACCGCAAGATGCATTTTTTAGTGACGCGTTTACATTTGCGCCTCAGTAAATAGGAATACAAAAATGAAAAAGCCCTCTGGAGGAGGGCTTCTATGGCGTCCTGAATTTAATTGTGGTTTTAAGCAATACCTAACAATTCAACTTCAAATACTAATACCGCATCAGGGCCAATCATAGGGCCAGACCCATGCGCACCATAGGCGAGTTCTGATGGAATCGTAAGTTCAAGTTTGTCGCCGACATGCATTATTTGAAGCGCTTCAACCCAGCCAGCAATAACACCTGTGACTGGGAAGGAAGCAGGTTGTCCACGGTCATAAGAGCTATCGAAAACAGTGCCATCAATCAATGTCCCTTTGTAATGGACCGTTACGCTATCAGTTGATTTAGGCTTTTCGCCAACGCCACTAACGAGTGATTTATACTGCAGACCAGAAGCTGTGATTTTTACACCTTCTTTTTTAGCGTTTGATTCTAGGTAGGCAGTTCCTTCAGTTTTGTTTTTCGCTGATTTCTCAGATTGCTCAGCTTGTTGCTGGGCTTGACTTAGTTTTTGGATTTCTTCAACGGTCGTTCTTTTTATTTCGTCGGTTAAACGAGATGGATTGCCAGCAGTCACATCTTTGACCGCCAAAACTAAGGCATCAGTATCTAGCTCAAGGCCGTCATTTTTTAATTGTGTGGCCATATTTTCGCCAACGATATAACTTAAGCGTTGGTTGAGGGTTACTAGTTCTTTTGTCATTTGATTGCTTTCTATTGTTGTCGCATATTGAGCGGTGTATGGTAATCTTGCGAGTCGGAGTGAGGTTATTTTACTTGCAAACGATGAATATTCCTAGTTTAGAGAAGGTGCTAAGGGATGTGATTCACTTAGTTCTGTACTTGTAGAAAGCGTTGTTTAGGCTAATATAGTCAGCATGGCTTCATCGCCTGATGTAGGCGCGATTTTCACAGTTAATCCTCTTTTTAATGGTTCTTCAGCGATTCTGGCATGATTGACACAAATCGTGACTTGTTTTAACCAATCAGCATCACCTGCCAAGTTTAGCAGGAAGCGCATCGCTTCTGAACTGGTGACCACAATGCGGTGTAACTGTTGTTGAGCAAATGCATGGGCTAAAACATCGCAGTTGGTTTGCGGATTAATGCGTTGGTAACATTCTGCAAAAGTGACTATTGCACCGCGCTGGACGAGTGTATTGGCTAAAACATCGCGCCCACCAATGCCGCGTACTAACATCACTCTTTTACCATGCATGTCCAGCATATCTGGTAACGAGAGTAAAGACTCACTATCGAAACGCACTTTAGGTATTAACACTTCATTTACACCAAAGCTCTTTAGGCTTTCAGCCGTTGTAGGGCCGATGGCCGCAAACCTTAATTGTGATGGAATGCCATGATTAAGCAGTCTAGGCATGCTGTTTTGCACGGCATTGCTACTGATAAAGATGAGCCAATCATAGTTAGCGATTTCTTGAATGACCTTTTCAAAAGCATTGTAGTCATCCAACGCTGCAATTTGGATGAGTGGAAAGGTAATGACATTGCCGCCTGCGGCAGTAATCAGTTGGCTGAGCTGTTTTGTTTGGTCAACGGGTCGTGTAATGGCAATGCCGATGTTGGTTAGTGATTGATGCCGTATCTGCGTTAGTTCGACGGAGACAGACATTATTTTACGCCGTCTAATGTTGCCAATATTTTGTCTGCACCCAGGCTTATTAATTTGGCAGCCAAAGCTTGGCCTATTGGTTCAGCATTTGAGGCGTCACCAGTGATGGTTTCACGTAACATTTTGCTGCCATCGACACTCGCAACAAAGCCAGTAATCCTAATCGTTTGACCAGATTTGGTGGCATACGCACCTAGAGGAACAGTACAACTGCCAGCAAGAGCACGGCTAAAACCACGCTCGGCGGCAACGCACTGTTCGCTATCGATGTGGTTAAGTGGAGTCAACACGGGAATTAAATCAGTTCTATCTGATCTGATTTCTATGCCCAATGCACCTTGTCCGACTGCTGGAATACTATCTTCCGCTGAAATAAAGCTCCGAATTCTATCGCCGAGGGCTAAACGAATTAAACCTGCGGCTGCTAAGATAATGGCAGCGTATTGTCCTTCATCTAATTTACGTAAGCGGGTTTGTACATTACCGCGTAGCGATTCTATTTTAAGATGCGGAAATCGTGCTTGGATTTGGCTTTGACGTCTTAAGCTTGAGGTGCCAACAACGCTCCCATGCGGTAAATCCGCTAGTGAATCATAATCATTAGAAACAAAGGCGTCATGTGGGTTTTCACGTTCGCCAGTTGCCACTAACATGAAACCTTCTGGCATATTCATTGGTACATCTTTCATGCTGTGTACGGCTAAATCTGCGCTACCGTCTAACAGAGCGTTTTCTAACTCTTTAATAAAGAGGCCTTTACCACCAATGTTAGCCAATGGTTGGTCTAAAATTTGATCGCCAGTGGTTGTCATGCCTAAAATTTTTACATCACACGTTGGATACAAAGCTTTTAAGCGCGCTTGAATATGTTTTGCTTGCCACATGGCGAGCGCACTTTCGCGTGATGCAATCACTAATTGAGATGGTTCTGTCAGGTGGATATTATTCATAATTGGAATTTTAGCATAGGCAAGGAATTATAAAGTGCTATTAGAAACAGTGATTTTTAAGGTAAGCTAATGGATTATTGAGTGGACCAGTAATGGTTAAACAGGACTCAAGTTTTAATTTTGGAGATTTTTATGCAATATCAGTTAGATATATTTTTGGGCTCGCTGAACCAGTTTTGGGAGCAGTTAGTGAATTTTGTCCCCAAGTTGCTTGCGGTCGTCGTGATTTTATTTTTCGGTTGGGTAATTGCTAAGTTGGCAAGAACGGCTGTTAAGCGTATTTTACAACTAATTCAGTTTGATAACTTTGCACAAAAGTCTGGCTTAGAGGCTTTTATGAATAGTGGCAACGTTAATGTAACGCTCAGTGCTGTTATTAGTGAAGTGATGTATTGGCTGGTGATTATTATGTTTGTTATTACAGGCGCCAATATGCTTGGTTTGACGGAGGTGGCAGAGTTATTACATGATTTAGCATTCTATCTACCGCGTATAATTTTAGCGATTTTAGTTATGATTTTTGGTACCTTACTTGCACGCTTTATTAACCGTCTAGTGTTTGCTTGGTTGCATAGCATTAAATTTGAACGTGCTTTAATGGTCAGCACTTCGGTTGAATATGGCATACAAATCTTGGCATTATTTATTGCGCTAGAGCAATTGGGTATTGGTGTGCAGTTAATTAATGCTCTGTTTATTATTGTATTTGGTGGGATTTTCTTAGGTTTAGCAATCGCATTTGGTTTAGGTGGAAGAGACTGGGCTGCTAAAGTAATAGAAGATTTGTCAAAGGGAAAAAAATAAATAGAATGGCGACCCGCATTGACCGTAAAAAACATATTTTTTCTACTGAGTGCTGTTGTCGCCTACTAATGACAGAGAAATGCTAATTTGCAGAACCTGAAAACGCGCTTGTATTATGGTAGGCGAATAACTGCGCTAGAATTAATTAAAGTTATAAGGCGGAATCGCTAGTCAGACCATCAGAGTCAAGCTGGCGTTTTGCCATTAGTGCGATTGCTTTCATAAGGATAGGTTAATACAAGTTAATAACGTTGTGCCATCAAAAGAATTGTTTCAGTCTGGACTGCTCTTTTTGGTCACAATTCTGCTCAATGAGTGGGCGTATTGCGAGCGGTACAACATGTGCGCTGATTAAAATACGCAACAAAATGCATCATTGAGTAAACTAGATAACAACGTTTGTTTACCCACTTTTGCTCATCATAAGGTCTAAATAAGGTCTAAGTTAAAATGTCTATGAATCTTAGCTGTAAGTGTATTATGATTGATACTATTTTCTATCACCAAAACCAAACATAAAGCTAATCAAACCGTGTCAGAACATCATAAAGAGACAACATCATCACTCAATGCCAAAGCAGAAGCGTGGTCAGGACGATTCAATGAACCTGTTGCTGAGTTGGTAAAACGCTATACCGCTTCTGTTGACTTTGATCAGCGCCTTGCGGTATTTGACATTCAAGGCTCAGTCGCCCATGCGCAAATGTTAGCTGCACAAAAGATTATTTCAAACGATGATTTGATTGCCATTGAACAAGGCTTAGCTGAAGTTAAACAAGACATTGCAGCAGGTACTTTTGAGTGGTTATTAGATCTTGAAGATGTGCATCTTAATATTGAAAAAGCATTAACCGATAAAATTGGTGATGCAGGTAAGCGCTTACACACAGGTAGAAGCCGTAATGACCAGGTAGCTACCGATATACGACTCTATTTACGTGCTGTTTGTGATGATGCGATTGCAGGGATTAAGAAGTTGCAAACAAGCTTGCTGGATTTGGCAGCGCAACATGCCCATACGATCATGCCGGGCTTTACTCATCTACAAGTGGCACAGCCAGTCACGTTTGGACACCACTTGCTGGCTTATTACGAGATGCTAAAACGGGATGCATCTCGTTTTTCGGATTGTAGAAAACGCATAAATCAATTGCCACTGGGCGCGGCTGCTTTAGCTGGCACCAGCTATCCGATTGACCGTGAAATGGTGGCTAAATTATTAGATTTTGATGGCGTTTGCGAGAATTCTCTTGATGCCGTTTCTGATCGTGATTTTGCTATCGAGTTTACGGCAGCCAGCGCATTATTGATGACGCATTTGTCACGCTTTTCAGAGGAGCTCATTTTATGGTGTTCACCACGGTTTGCTTTTATTGAAATCGCTGATCGCTTTTGCACAGGTTCTAGTATCATGCCGCAGAAAAAGAACCCAGACGTGCCAGAGTTAGTGCGCGGTAAAACAGGCCGGGTGAATGGGCATTTGGTTGCTTTACTAACGCTGATGAAAGGCCAGCCATTGGCCTACAATAAAGATAACCAAGAAGATAAAGAGCCGTTGTTCGATACAGCCGATACGCTATTAGTTACATTGGAAATCTATGCCGATATGATGCGTGGCATCACGGTTAATAAAGACAATATGCGTCAAGCCGCTTTTGAGGGTTATGCTACTGCGACCGATTTGGCTGATTATTTAGTGAAAAAAGGTATGCCATTTAGAGATGCGCATGAAGTTGTCGCTTTAGCAGTGAGACATGCTGTAGATCAAAAGTGCGACTTATCTGAACTAAGTTTAGAGCAACTGCGAACATTTAGCGACACAATTACAGAAGATATTTTTGCTGTGTTGACTTTAGACGGTTCTGTTGCCAGCCGAAATCATATTGGTGGAACAGCACCTGAGCAGGTGTTAAAAGCGATTGCGCGCGCCAGACAGGCGCTTAACGGCTAAAGGTTGGGTAATGTGTTTATCGGCAATAGACGATGCTTCAGTCGAAAACGATAAATTTAAAGTGTGGTTTTAAAAATAACTTGATCAAACAGCCAGCGCCAACGCCCACAATCATAAGAAAATAGCCAGTAAGTCGTTTAAGAATCGCTGACCTAATAATGTCGGCTTAATAGTTTGGTTATC
Source organism: Methylophilaceae bacterium (assembly GCA_017857755.1). Classification (GTDB taxonomy): domain Bacteria; phylum Pseudomonadota; class Gammaproteobacteria; order Burkholderiales; family Methylophilaceae. The sequence continues at coordinate 11,424 of JAFMCM010000014.1, forward strand.
TCGTCTGATTAATCCTTTGCTCTCGGCTACCTGTAACTGTTTGGCGATTGTGATTAAAGGCAAGCCTGTCCGCTCTTGAAATAAATCCGTATTAAATCCTTCTGTTAATCGCAGCGCGTTCATCATAAACTCAAAGCCTAAATCTGCTTGTGTAATTAGTGTTGTTTGATCAACCGCATTACCTGCCTCCGCATTCTCCATAAAGGCTTTGGGATGTTTATATCTTGCCTCGCGGGTGATTTGGTCGTGGTAGCTCAACTTGCTATGTGCACCAGCGCCTATGCCCAAATAATCACCAAATAACCAATAGTTGAGATTGTGTCTAGCTTGACTTTTAGGTTTACAAAAAGCAGAGGTTTCATAATGCAGATAATGATTTTCAGCTAACAAGCTTTCTATTTTCTCTTGCATTTCTGCACTTGTATCATCACTCGGCAAGCTCGGTGGCGTGCGATAAAAAGGTGTATTTGGCTCTAAGGTTAAATGATAAAACGATAAATGCTCAGGATTTAGAGCCATTGCTTGTTTTGCATCGGCTAACGCACTCGCTAGCGATTGATTCGGCAAACCATACATCACATCTAAATTCACGTGTTCAAAAGTAGCCAAGGCTAGTTCAGCCGCTGCGATTGCCTGTTTGTCATCATGGATTCTACCCAAAGCCTTTAAAGCGTCAGCGTTAAAACTTTGTATTCCCAAAGAAACTCGATTTACCCCAGCTTCTTTATACCCTGCAAAATGCGCTGTATCTACTGTGCCAGGGTTTGCTTCAAGTGTCACTTCTGCTGCATATTCCAATGGCGTCAACATGTTTACTGCAGAAAGGATTTCAGCAATCGACTCAGGGTTAAATAAACTAGGCGTGCCACCACCAAAAAATATACTCCGAATTTTGCGTCCATACACCCGTGGCACAGATTGCTCCAAATCCGCAATCAACGCCGCCACATAACGCTTCTCAGGAATTTCCGCCCGACTTTCATGTGAATTAAAATCACAGTAAGGACATTTTTTTACACACCACGGAATATGGATATAGAGTGATAAGGGTGGTGAGTTTTTAAGCCCCGTTTTGGTATAGCTACCCATCGTCGGCGCGTGTTGATTAAGGGTGTTGAAGTCTGAGACTGGAATAATGGGAATCATGTGGGTATTATAGCTTTGTCAGCACGGTTGATCGATTAAGAATGATAGATTAATCAACCTGTGCAATCACTTCCAAAAACGCTTTCCCATACCGCTCTAACTTCGCTTGTCCAACACCACTAATCTGTCCTAGGGTATTTAAATCTTGTGGCTTTTGATTCAAGATTTCTATTAGCGTGGCATCATGAAAAATCACATAGGGTGGTACACCTTGCTCTTTGGCGAGTTCCATGCGTTTAGCTTTTAACGCTAGCCAAACGGGGTCATCGTTGGCGCCAGCAAAGGCTTCTTTTAATCTGGCAGAGCGTTCGGCTTTGCTGCTGCGCTTTTCTGGAGTGGCATCACGACGTAGCCAAACGGCCTGTTCGCCTTTTAAGATGGGTCTTGCCGCTTCGGTTAAACGTAAACCGCCATAGGCTTCAACATCCGCTTCCAAAAATCCGCCAGCAGTCAATTGGCGATAGACACTGTGCCATTGTGCTTGGTTCAGGGCTTTGCCGATAGCGTAAGTGCTTACTTCGTTGTGTCGAAAGCGCTCTATTTGCGTCGTGGCTTTACCCAGTAATACATCAATTAGGTGCCCTGCACCAAAGCGTTGTCCTGTGCGAAATACACAAGAGAGTGCCATTTGTGCGGCTTCGGTGGCTAGCCATGTATCAACTGGATTTAAACAATTGTCACATTGTCCGCAGTTGCCAGCATGTGTTTCACCGAAGTACCGCAGGATGGATTGGTGACGACAGTCTGTGGATTCACAATAGCCAAGTAGGGCATTGAGTTTATGTCGTTCTAAGCGTTTGCGCTCTTCAGAAGCGTCGCCGTTATCAAGCATTTGGCGCATAGAGACGACATCGCCTAAACCATAGGTCATCCATGCATTGGCGGGTAAACCATCGCGTCCTGCACGACCCGTTTCTTGGTAATAACCTTCCATGCTTTTGGGTATGTCCATATGAGCCACAAAACGTACATTTGGTTTATCAATGCCCATACCAAACGCAATTGTCGCTACCATGATGATGCCTTCTTCACGTAAAAAGCGACGTTGGTTTTTTTCGCGGGTTTGTGCAGATAAGCCTGCGTGATAGGGCAGTGCGTCCCAACCTTTCTCGGCTAGCCATGTAGCGGTGTCTTCAACTTTTTTGCGAGATAAACAATAAATAATGCCTGCATCATTTGGGTGTTCACGTTCTATGAACGTGAGTAATTGTTGGCGTGCATTATCTTTAATCGTAACATGATAGCGAATATTGGGACGATCAAAACTGGAGACAAATTGCGCGGCATTTTCAAGTGCCAGTTGCGAGATGATTTCGGCGCGCGTTGGTGCGTCTGCTGTTGCGGTTAATGCAACCCGCGGTACATTAGGGAACCGGTTGTGTAATATGGTCAGTTGCCGATATTCTGGTCGGAAGTCATGTCCCCATTGCGATACGCAATGCGCCTCATCAATGGCAAATAAGGCTAAGCCAACATGGGTATTGATTTCATCTAGTAGACTTAAAAAAATATTCACCGTTAGTCGCTCTGGGGCAACATATAATATTTTGATATCACCAGCTAATGCTTGGCTGGTGATGCGGGTATTGTCTTCCGCGCTGAGACTAGAGTTTAAAAAAGCAGCGCTTACGCCTAGTTGTTGTAGTGCATCTACTTGATCTTGCATGAGTGCAATTAAGGGTGAAACCACAATGGCTAAACCATCACGCGCCAAGGCTGGAATCTGGTAGCAAAGTGATTTGCCGCCACCAGTTGGCATCAGGACCAAAGCATCTTGTCCTGCAATCACATGCTCAACGATGGCTTGTTGTTGATCACGAAAATGGGAATAACCAAAAGTGGTTTGTAAAATATGAATAGCGTCAGGCAATACTGACCCCATCATTAGCGTTATAGCTTGGATAAATGCTTGGTATTAGAATTGACATTTTAGCTATTGTACGCAAAATTTAAACAGGGAAACTAGAAAAATTAAGTTTAGGCTCTAAACTGGCGGGCGGATATTGTTTTACAACGAGAAAAGTTAGGCAGACAACAGAATTATGTTTTGTCGTAAGGATTAATTAATTCATCCACCATTTGATGCAATACTGCGCGCATTTGTGTTTCTGATACTTCCATCAGTAGACCATCTTCAAACGCATCTTGGGTGATTTGTTGTATCTCGTCAAAGTTTTCTTTCATGACGCGGATTTTTTCTGTACAGGCGACAATGCTTTTATCATCGCGTATCCATATAGGTAATGCTATTTTTGACATATTGTAATGTGAGATTAATCCGTTAAATGTTCAATTAAATGCAGCATCTTTCTTAATGCCTGACCACGATGGCTAATTTTATTTTTAATCTCAGGACTTAACTCTGCAGCTGCTTTTCCAGTGATATCGTCTAAAAACAAAGGGTCGTAACCAAAGCCATTACTACCACGCGCTTCTTTTAAGATACTACCATGCCATATGCCCTCTGCAATCAATGGCTGTGGGTCATCATGTTTGCGCACCAGTACTAGACAACAGTAATAGTAGGCAGCACGATTTTCTAGGCCATCTAAGGTTTTTATCAAATGCACATTGTTATTGACATCATTGCTTGGTTTTCCAGCAAAGTAGGCTGATTGCACGCCAGGCTCTCCGTTTAAAGCGGCGATGCATAAGCCAGAGTCATCAGCTAAGGCCGGCATGCTGGTTGCTAGACTTGCATGGCGCGCCTTTGATAATGCATTCTCAATGAAAGTGCAATGTGGTTCTGGTGCTTCTACGACATTAAAATCTGATTGTGGAAACACTGCAATATTAAGCGGCGATAACAATGTCTGTATTTCTGTTAATTTACCTTTGTTCGCACTAGCTATCACCAATTTTTCAATCATCATGCGCTTAAGCCTAACACTTGTTTTTGCATGTTGAATAATTGCTTAATGCCATGTTCTGCTAAATCCGTCATCGCGTTCAAGGTCTCACGACTGAAAGGCTCACCCTCTGCAGTTCCTTGAATTTCAACAAACCCGCCACTGCTGGTCATGACAATATTCATATCGGTGTCACAATCAGAATCTTCAATATAATCTAAATCTAACACGGGGGTACCTTTGTAAACACCAACCGAAATGGCGGCAACTGCGTTGATTAATGGCGACGCTGTGATTAGATGGTTGTCGAGTAAATAGCGAACCGCATCATGCATGGCTACATAAGCCCCTGTGATGCTGGCTGTTCTTGTGCCACCATCAGCTTGAATCACATCACAATCAAAATGAATAGTGCGCTCGCCTAGTTTTTTTAAATCAATCACAGCGCGCAAGCTTCGTCCAATCAGACGTTGAATTTCTTGTGTGCGACCTGATTGCTTGCCTCTTGCTGCCTCACGTTGCATGCGGCTACCTGTTGAACGCGGTAACATACCATATTCAGCCGTTACCCATCCCTGACATTTGCCTTTTAGGAAGCCTGGAACGTTTTCTTCTACACTGGCGGTACAAAGTACATGAGTGTCACCAAACTTAACTAAAACAGAACCTTCTGCGTGTTTTGTGTAATGGCGAATGATTTCTACTTGGCGCAGTTCATTATGTTGACGGCCGCTAGGACGAATTAAAGATGACATATTGTGAATAATCTTTTTAGTAAAAAAACAGATTATAAAACATGCAGAAACGATGTGCTTCTTAATTCATGTTATCTGCTTGTCTCTGTTGATTACACCTCCAATTTATGCACCAGCCAAGCAAGTCCTAAGACCATCAGCATAAAGTCGTATAGTATCGCTATTGTGTTTTTTGACAGGTAGACAAAACAATACCTGTCTATAGTTAAAACTTCAGTGATGGTAGTATAGTCCTGGAATGCGGCAAGGTTTGAGGGTTAACTTTTGCCATGTCAATAAGCCATGTCAACTCTGAGAGTTGAGGCTGAAATCTGATGGTCATTCAGACATCGAATCAACCACATTTGATACAATTATTATCAATTACTTTAATTTTTTGTGAATAAAACAACATGATCATGAGCATGACGGGCTTTGCGTCCCATGAACGCAATACGCATGATGGTATTTTACAGGTTGAGTTACGTTCTGTTAATCAGCGCTACTTGGAATTGCATTTGAAGCTAGACGATGCATTGCGGGCTCAAGAGCCAGCAATGCGCGACATTTTGAAAGCAAAACTGGGTCGCGGCAAAGTAGAGTGTCGTGTTCAGTTCCTTAAGGCGACTTCAGAGGGGGAAATACAACTCAATGAGGCTGTTTTGCAACAGATTGCGCGTTCGGCTAGAGCTGTCACTACTTATTTTCCAGAGGCACAAGCCATTGATCCTTTGGCTGTTTTACGGATGCCTGGTGTTATGTCGACGCCAGTTATTCATATTGAGGCTTTATCGCAAGAGTTACTTAGCGTACTTGAGTTGGTAGTGACAGAATTAATGGCGGCTAGAGGAAGAGAGGGCGAGAAATTAAAGAAGGTGATTTTAACGCGGCTGGCTGAAATAGAGTCGCTAATCACCATAGTCAAACCGATGTTGCCTAATTTGGTGGTAGCGTACCAAGACAAGTTGTTAACAAAATTAAAGGAAGCGCAACTTAGTCAAGATGAAGAGCGGATTCGACAAGAAATCATACTGTATACACAGCGGATTGATGTGGATGAAGAGCTGTCTCGTTTAGACGCGCATGTGAACGAAGTGAAGCGCATTCTCGATGCAGGGGGGATGGCGGGCAAACAATTAGATTTTTTAATGCAAGAGATGAATCGTGAGGCCAATACATTGGGCTCAAAATCAGTTGCCGTTGAAACTACCCAAATCGCAATGCAACTTAAAGTGTTGATTGAACAAATGCGGGAACAGATTCAAAATATTGAATAATATTCGGCATCTTCTATCATAAAATCAACTAAAATACGTTCATGATTTCAGGCAACTTATTTATTATTACGGCAGCATCCGGTGCAGGTAAAACCAGTTTGGTAAAAGCCTTGTTGGATAAAGATGCCCACGTCAAACTGTCTATTTCTCATACCACGCGTGTACCAAGGCCTGGAGAAGAAGATGGGGTGCATTATCACTTTGTTGATGAAGCAACTTTTTTAGGGATGCTAGAAAAGGGCGCTTTTTTGGAAAGCGCCCAAGTACATAGTGCGCGCTATGGCACATCAGAAAAAGCAGTGAATACGGCTTTGGCAGCAGGTCACGATGTGATTCTAGAAATTGATTGGCAAGGTGCTGAGCAAGTGCGAGCAATTTACCCGCTCGCGGTGAGTATATTTATTTTGCCACCATCATTGGATACCTTGGCGGAGCGATTAAAAGGTAGAGCGCAAGATAGTGATGCAGTGATTGCTAGTCGCTTAGCTGTGGCACGTGAAGAAATGCGCCACTTAGTCGCGTTTGATTATGTTACAATCAACGATAAATTTGAAGATGCTCTACAAGATTTGATTGCGATTATTCAAGCGCAGCGACTAAAAACAAACACACAATTAGAACGCCATAGCGCGTTAATTCAAACACTGGTTTAACTTAAAGGATACTTACCATGGCACGTATTACTGTAGATGATTGTTTAGACAATATTCCAAATCGCTTTCAGCTGACACTGGTTGCAGCTTACCGTGCTCGTCAAATTGCAAACGGTTCTGACCCTTTGGTGAATATGCATGGTTTACGTGACAAGCCAACGGTGATTGCTTTGCGTGAAATTGCAGCAGGTAAAGTGGGTATAGAACTTTTAAATCGTAATTAGTCGTATTCTTCAATCCTATGCCGAAAACCGCTAAACAATCGTCAGCGGAATCTTATTCAGAGGAGCTTCAACTGTTGCCTGCTGACAGCGAAGACTCTCAACTTACAACGCTATTAAAAGCCTATCTGACCCAAGCCGAAATTGAACAAGTTTGGGAGGCATATCGCTTTAGCGATAATGCACATAAAGGGCAAATCCGTCGGTCTGGTGAACCATATATCACTCACCCAGTTGCCGTTGCTTGTATCTTAGCCCAGTTGCATTTGGATGTTCCAACTTTGTTAGCTGCCTTATTACATGATGTGGTAGAAGATTCAGATATTTCTGCAGATGAAATTAGTGATCGTTTTGGCAAGCAGGTGGCTGACTTAGTCGAAGGTTTAACCAAGTTAGATAAAATTGAGTTACAAACGGCAGTACAAGCACAAGCCGAGAATGTCCGTAAAATGCTGTTAGCAATGAGTCAAGATGTCCGAGTGATTTTGGTTAAATTAGCTGACCGTTTACACAATATGCAAACTTTAGAGATAATGAAGCCAGCCAAGCAGCGCCGTATCTCACAAGAAACATTAGATATTTATGCGCCAATTGCAAATCGCTTAGGCCTTAATGTTATTTATCAAGAGCTTGAAGATTTAAGTTTTAAATATATTTATCCCAACCGATATCATGTTATTGCAAAAGCCATCAAAACTGCACGCGGTAATCGTAAAGAGGTTATTTCCAAAATTTTAGAATCCATTAAATCTAAACTAGCGGATGCTGACATTGAAGCGACGGTTGAAGGTCGTGAAAAACATCTCTTTAGTGTCTATAAGAAAATGACGAATAAAGGCCTTAAATTATCGCAGGTTGGTGATATTTATGGTTTCCGTGTCTTAGTCAAGGACCTGCCCACCTGTTATCTGACATTAGGCAGTTTGCATAGTCTGTATAAGCCAATTCCAGGTAAGTTTAAAGACTACATTGCTATTTCTAAGCTGAATGGCTACCAATCACTCCACACCACATTGTTTGGTCCTTTTGGTACGCCGATTGAGGTGCAAATTCGAAGCCTTTCCATGCATAATATTGCACAAGCTGGTGTCGCTGCTCACTGGCTATATAAAACTACTGATGCGCACCTTACCAGGTTACAACAGCAGACTCATCAATGGTTACAGCGTCTTGTGGAAATTCAAACGGAAAGTGATGATAGCCACGAATTTTTGGAACATTTTAAGGTCGATTTATTCCCTGATGAAGTTTACGTCTTTACGCCAAAAGGGAATATCTTAGCTTTGCCAAAAGGGTCAACAGCCGTTGATTTTGCGTATGCCGTCCATACCGATGTTGGTAATTGTTGTGTTGCCGTTAAAATTAATCATGAATTGGCACCACTTAGAACTGAAATGCAAAATGGGGACCACGTCGAGATTATTACCTCTGCATTAGCTAAGCCCAACCCTGCATGGTTGAACTATGTGGTTACAGCGAAAGCGCGCTCGCATTTGAGACACTATTTGAAGTCAATCAAAGTAACAGAGTCGACTCACTTGGGTGAGCGTATGTTAAACACTGCTTTAAGAGCCTTGCATGTTGAGCCAGGTCAGATTAACGACAGTCAATGGCACAAAGTTATGCGCGATTATGGCGCGAAAGAAAAAGATGAGATATTGGCGGATATTGGCTTAGGGAAACGCGTTAGTTTGATGGTCGCTCACCAGCTTATTGCCAGTACGCACGAACATGAAAACGGCGCGCCGAATACGCATAAAACGTTTGATAAAATTACCATCTCGGGCTCAGAAGGTATGGCTGTACAATTTGCGCCGTGTTGCAGACCGATTCCTGGAGACCCAATTTTAGGGTTTATTAATAAAGATAAGGGCTTGGTGATTCATACGCACGATTGTGTCGCGATAGGTAAATTTAAACTGGACCCTGATAAATGGTTGGATGTTGAATGGGATGCAGGTGATAAGCGCTTGTTTAGAGTTGATTTACGTATCATCGTGGTGAATGAGAGAGGTATGTTGGCTAAACTGGCTGCAGGCATATCGGATGCGGGATCCAATATTGATAATGTGAGTGCTGAAGAGTCAGACGGTAGTCAATACAGTGTGATTAATTTTACTGTGCAAGTGCATGACCGTGTGCATTTGGCGGAATTGATACGGAATTTACGTAAAATACCAGAGGTTGTTCGTATCAATCGCTTAAAAGGCAAGTATAGAGAGCAAAAAATTTAAATAGCGTTTATTTTAATACTCAATGTAGGACATTATGGCAAACAAAACAATTATTCAAACTTCGTTAGCACCAACTGCAATTGGCACCTATTCACAAGCAGTTCAAGTTGGTAAAACCGTTTATTTATCAGGACAAATTGGTTTAGATCCAGTGAGTATGGAGTTAGTTGATGGTATTGAGGCACAAGTGCGTAGAGTATTGACTAACATTCGAGCGGTGACCGATGCGGCTGGTGGAACAATGGCAGACATTGTGAAATTAAACGTATTTTTAATTGATTTGAATAACTTTGCATTAGTCAACAGTATTATGACTGAATACTTTTCAGAACCCTATCCAGCTCGTGCTGCTGTGGGTGTGGCGTCATTGCCAAAAGGTGCTTTAGTCGAGGCAGATGCAGTGATGGTATTAGATTAAGCGCTTCAAAAGCTGATACTTCATCAATCAAATTAGCGGGTTAAATGCAATTAAGTGAAATTAAATCATTTTCTAAACCGCTGATGATGAATCTAGCGAAGCTAGGCATTCATGACGTCCAAGATTTGTTATTGCATTTGCCTTTGCGTTATATGGATGAAACGCGCATTGTCCTTATTCGTGATTTACGCTTAGGCGAGTCAGTCCAAGTGCAGGGTGAGATTGTCCATGCTGAAGTCACATATCAACCTCGTAAAGCATTAATTGCACGCTTAGCGGATGAAAGTGGTCAGTTGAGCTTGCGGTTTTTACATTTCTATCCAAGTCAAATTAATGCCTTAAAAGTAGGTAATCAATTGCGGGTATATGGTGAAGTACGTCATGGGTATTTTGGCTATGAAATGGTGCATCCACAGTGTAAAGTGGCTAGCAATAATGCCGAGGTAAGTGAACAACTTACGCCAATTTATCCTACGACTGCTGGATTAACGCAGTCATCCATACGTAAGGCGATTAAAGTGGTGATGGGCCTGCCTCTATCCATTGAGACATTGCCGCCTTTTGTTTATGAAAAATTAGGATTGCCTAGCTTTTTTGAGAGTGTTCAACGTATACATTACCCGCAAGCGGATGCCAATCTAGCCGATTTAGAAGATCGTTCAACGCTAGAATGGCGGCGCTTAGCTTACGATGAGTTACTGGCCCAACAACTGTCAATGCGTAAGCATTATGCCAAAAGACGGCAGCATCATGCGCCGGCAATTGCGTCATCAAACCGATTGGTCAAGCAGTTATTAGCAGAATTACCTTTTGCGTTAACCCAAGCGCAACAAACAGTCACACATGAGATTAGTCAAGATTTAACACAACCATACCCCATGCAACGCTTATTGCAAGGTGATGTGGGAAGTGGTAAAACCATTGTTGCTTGTATTGCAGCATTACAAGCCATTGAGCATGGTTGGCAAGTGACATTGATGGCGCCGACAGAAATCTTAGCCGAGCAACATTTCAAAAAGTTTGCCATGTGGCTGACGCCACTAAATATAAGAGTGGCTTGGTTAACTGGCAGTCAGAATAAGAAAATACGAGAGACGGCATTGCAGGATATCGCAACTGGTCAAGCACAGCTGGTGGTTGGTACCCATGCTTTGTTTCAAGAAGCAGTGACATTTAAAAAATTAGGCCTTGCTATTATTGATGAGCAACATCGTTTTGGTGTACAACAGCGACTTGCTTTACGTCAAAAAGGTCACCCTGAGCCACATCAATTGATGATGACTGCAACACCAATTCCGCGAACGCTCTCCATGAGTTATTACGCAGACTTAGATGTTTCAGTCATTGATGAGCTGCCACCAGGACGCACGCCTGTGGTCACTAAATTAGTGTCTAATCAGCGACGGGAAGAGATTCTGCAACGTGTTCGAGATGCTTGCCAATCAGGTAGTCAAGCTTATTGGGTTTGTCCATTGATAGAAGAGTCAGAAGTATTACAGCTGCAGACAGCCACGGAAATTTTTGAAAACCTTCAACAGAATTTTCCCGATTTAACAGTTGGGTTAGTGCATGGGCGCATGAAATCGGCTGAAAAACAATCTGTAATGCAGGCTTTTATCGCGGGTGAAACGCAATTGCTGGTAGCAACTACAGTGATTGAAGTTGGAGTTGATGTCCCCAATGCGAATTTAATGGTAATTGAACATGCAGAGCGCATGGGTTTGAGTCAGTTGCATCAGTTGCGTGGAAGAGTTGGGCGTGGTGCAGCAAAAAGCACCTGTATTTTGATGTATCAAAATAAGTTATCAGAGATGGCACGCGCAAGGCTTAAAGTAATCTATGAAAATACGGATGGCTTTGCCATCTCGCAAGCGGACTTGAATTTACGTGGGCCAGGCGAATTTTTAGGTACCCGCCAAAGTGGAGTACCTATGCTTAAAATTGCCGATTTGAGCCGTGATGAAGATTTGTTATATGAGGCCAAAGTAATTGCGGAACGCTTATTGAAGCAACATCCTGAAGCGGTTGATGCGCATTTGCAACGATGGTTGCGACAAGGTGCTGATTTAGTTAAAGTCTAAGCCTGCCAAACATGATATGAGCCCTATTTTCCAACATACATTCACCTCATATTTGTAACTGTTTATGCGATAATTTGTCTTGTGAAAATCAAGCCACATAACATCAAATTACGTTCAAATTGGTTAAAAAAACCAGTCCAGGCGTTTGCATATCGAGACTGGTTAGTCGATGAGCGTTCATTAACAGCAAGATTACAGTCGTTTTCTACTCATTTTCGTGTGCAAGCTATCGCCCAACAAAACACAAAGCCCATCGCTGATGAAGCTGCTTTGTTAAACTGTAAACAATCGACAATTGCCAACGTACGTGATGTACTGTTGATTGGGGATGAACAAGTGCTCGTCTACGCACATAGCGTCTTACCACATGAAAGCTTGCGTGGGGAATGGGTGAAATTGGGTCAATTAGGTAACCAGCCATTAGGCGCCACTTTGTTTGCTAATCCACGTGTTAAACGCTCACCACTTTACTATAAAAAACTAGCCAAACATCACAAGCTTTACCAAAAAGCAGCACATTATTTGCCAGAAGTGCCTGCCTACTTATGGGCAAGAAGATCAATTTTTAGCTTGAACGGTGCTCATATTTTAGTGACAGAAGTCTTTTTACCAAGCGTTTGTGAGAGGTAAAATCGATGGGCAACAAAAAAGGCTTAATAAGAAAACTGAATGCTTATACGCGTTTAATGCGCTTAGATAAGCCAATTGGTATTTTATTATTGCTATGGCCGACACTTTGGGGTTTGCTGCTAGCTGGTGATGGCCGTCCTAATTGGCCAATTGTTTTTATTTTTATCATTGGCGTCGTGTTAATGCGCAGTGCAGGCTGTGTAATGAATGATATCGCAGACCGTCATTATGACGGACATGTTGAGCGCACCCAGAATAGACCAATTGTGAATGGCGAGGTCAGTGTTAAAGAGGCTTTGTTTTTAGCATCAGGATTAAGCGTGATGGCTTTTTTCTTTGTTTGCTTTCTTAATGCAATGACCATCATATTATCAATAATTGCTTTATTCTTAGCAGCGACTTATCCACTAACAAAACGCTTTTTGGCGATTCCGCAAGCCTATCTAGGAGTCGCTTTTGGATTTGGTATTCCAATGGCTTTCGCAGCAATACAAAACCAGATTCCGCTGATTGCTTGGTCATTATTCATTTCCAATATCTTTTGGGCTATTGCATACGACACAGCTTATGCAATGGTTGACCGTGATGATGATGTCAAGATTGGGATAGAATCATCAGCTTTGTTTTTTGGAAAATATGATGTGTTTGCTATTATAGTTTGTTATGCCTTGATGCTAGGTTTATTCGTTTATGTGGGTTGGCAAATGGCCTTTGGACATACTTATTTTATTGGCCTACTTGCAACCTCAGGATTAATTGCTTGGCAGTATCAAATGATCAGAGCACGTGGCAAGTCTGATTGTTTCAGAGCATTTATAGCTAACAACTGGATAGGTTTATCTTTATTGATTAGTTTAGGCGTTGGGTATTATTTACCTTAATCATGTTCAGCTATCAACAGATGTTTATCTGCAGTTGCTGTAGAAAAGCCTTTTGTTGGCGATGAGGTGCATCCTCTATTCGCTCAATAGTTTCTAAATTTTCAGCACAAAACATAAATCGATGCCTCCTTTAAAAGCTTAGCCTAATCTGAATAACATCATGACATCCAATGGGCGTTTGGATAGTAAATGGCAAAAGAATCGTTCACGGTAGTTGATTTAATTTAGGCGTTAAACAATGATTAGTCCCTTATTTCATGTCTTTTATAAAGGGTCTTTATTGATAAAAACTAACTTTATATTATAGTTTTTACATTCAGCTAGGCGCACACAAGCGCTTGACCAAGTTAGTTATCTGATTAAGAAATGTGCTATTAAAATAACTAAAATGCTAAAATAAGTAATGTAGTCACTCTTATACACAGAAATAATTCATTTTACAGGATAAAATTGTTTGACGAGGCGTGAGCAAAAGCATATAATCCGCCCTCTTGATTTTAATAAGCTATATAAATTGGTAGTAATATGATGAAAACGTTTTCAGCAAAAACACATGAAGTAAAACGGGATTGGTTCGTAATTGATGCGACCGATTTGGTTTTGGGTCGCTTAGCCAGTGCTTGTGCACACCGCTTGCGTGGTAAGCATAAGACAATTTATACACCTCACGTTGATACGGGTGATTACATAGTTGTGATTAATGCTGATAAACTACGCGTAACTGGCGCTAAATCAACTGATAAACAATATCATACCCATTCTGGTTATCCTGGTGGGCTTTCAACAACAACATTCAGCAAGATGCAAGATCGTTTCCCAGGTCGTGCGTTAGAAAAAGCGGTTAAAGGCATGCTGCCTAAGGGCCCTTTAGGCTATGCAATGATTAAAAAATTAAAAGTTTATGCGGGTGACCAGCATGACCATGCTGCACAACAACCACAAGCATTGACTATCTAAGGTAAAAGAAGATGATTGGTAAATATAATTACGGTACAGGACGTCGCAAAAGCTCAGTCGCGCGCGTTTTTTTGAAATCTGGTAAGGGTAACATCATCGTCAATGACAAGCCTGTAGATGAGTACTTCTCGCGTGAAACATCTCGTATGATTTTACGTCAACCATTAGCCTTGACTTCAAATCTTGAAAGCTTTGATATCAAAATTAATGTTATTGGTGGTGGTGAGTCAGGTCAAGCTGGTGCAGTTCGTCATGGCATTACCCGTGCTTTAATTGATTTCGATGCTGCTTTAAAGCCAGATTTGTCAAAAGCGGGCTATGTTACTCGTGATGCTCGCGAAGTAGAGCGTAAAAAAGTTGGCTTCCGTAAAGCGCGTCGCCGTAAGCAGTTCTCTAAACGTTAAGATTTGTGTTTCCTGTTTTGAGGGAAAACTAATGAAAAAGGTCGCTATTGCGACCTTTTTTTATTTAATGAATATTTGGGTTATGATTGAATCATGTTAAATAAAAAAGTGAAAGTTGGTATTGTAGGGGGCACTGGATATACGGGTGTTGAATTATTGCGCTTGCTAGCAAATCATCCAAACGTAGAGATTGTTGCAGTAACCTCCCGTGGTGATGCAGGTTTACCTGTTGCAGATATGTTTCCAAGCTTGCGTGGATATATTAATGTTGTATTTAGTGACCCAGAAAACACCGATTTAGCGGAATGTGATGTAGTGTTTTTTGCTACACCGCATGGTGTTGCGATGAATCAAACTCCTACTTTACTATTGGCAGATACCAAGGTAATTGATTTGGCTGCTGATTTTAGATTACAAGATGTCGTTGCTTTTAAAAAGTGGTACGAGATGACGCACAGTTGTCCAGATGTATTAAAGGAAGCAGTTTATGGTATTCCAGAATTAAATCGAGATAAAATTAAATCAGCGAATGTGATTGCGAATCCTGGATGTTACCCAACTACGGTACTATTGGGTTTAGTTCCATTATTGGAACAAAAGTTGATTGATTTTTCGTCACCAATTATCGCTGATGCTAAATCAGGTGTTTCAGGTGCAGGTAGAAAAGCTTCAGTAGCTACGTTATTTGCTGAGGCAAGTGATAATATGAAAGCATACGGCTTATCTGGACACCGGCATCATCCAGAAATTGATGCGCAATTGAAGCAATTAGCTGGAAATGAATTACAATTTATTTTTGTGCCGCATTTAATTCCGATGATTCGTGGTATGTTATCTACGCTCTATATTAAACTTGCTGACTCAGCTAAAAATGTTGATTTACAATCCTTATATGAAGAGCGTTATGCAACAGAGTATTTTGTCGATGTGTTGCCGCAAGGAGTGTTGCCCGAAACAAGGTCAGTGCGTGGATCTAACCATTTGCGAATTGCTTTGCAACAACAAGTTAACGGATACTTGACGATTGTTGTTGTGCAGGATAATTTAGTCAAAGGTGCGGCGGGACAGGCTGTGCAAAATATGAATGTCATGTTTGAATTAGATGAAAAGGCTGGTTTAGACGTTGTGCCATTAATGCCGTAATGAGTACTGTATGAGAAAATTTAAACGTGGTGTACGTAATCATTATGGCTATACGGCTAGGCGCGTTGCCGTTAAAGCGGATAGACCGTGGTATTATCGCCTGCTTGTAGTGTTATTTTGTATCGGGCTAGGTTTTGGGTTTGCTTACTTGATGATGCGTAGTAGCGATTATCAAACGATCAGTTCAAAATTAGCTGAGATAGAACATAAAAATAAAATGCTTGAGTTTAAGTTAATTGAAGCGCAACGCGAGTTGCAAATTGAATTCGCAACTAATACAAATCTTGCAAAAGAGCTTGTTAAAGTTCAAGATGAAAATCTTAAAGCAAAGGAAGATTTGTTATTTTATAAAAAGATGATGGGGAAATAATTTCGGTAAGATTTTGGTTAGTTTAAAATAAGGTAGAACATACAAATGTTTTTAAAAAAAATTAATAAAATTGACAGTCGCATTGATACCTTAGTCGGTGTTGATACCCTAATAATGGGGGATATTGTTTTTAGTGGTGGTTTACGCATTGATGGCACAATTCGTGGTGACGTTAATGAGCAAGCTGATTCAGAAGGTACTATCATTATTGGTGAAAGTGGTCGGATAGAGGGTGCTGTCAGTGCCACTAAAATTGTATTAGTTGGTACTGTCATCGGTCCAGTTAAAGCCAGCCAGTTTATTGAATTACAAGCAAAAGCACGCATTAAAGGCGATTTGCACTACAAGTCATTAGAAATGCATATGGGGTCAGTTATTGATGGAAAGCTTGTTCATAGCGAAGAAAGTGTAACTGAATTGCCAGGTTAGGGTCTTATATTGAATATGAGTGAGTTAAAAGGAGACATAATGAATACAGCAACAGATTTAGCAAAATTGGAGCTGCCAGCACCGCTGGTATTTACTGATAATGCAGCAAAAAAAGTGAAAGAATTAATTGAAGAAGAAGGTACGCCAGATTTGAAACTACGTGTGTTTGTTAGCGGCGGTGGTTGTTCTGGTTTTCAGTACGGCTTTACTTTTGAAGAAGAAGTAAACGAAGATGATACTCAAGTTGAGAAAGATGCAGTAACTTTGTTGATTGATCCAATGAGTTTGCAGTATTTAATGGGTGCGGAAATCGACTATCAAGACAACTTGCAGGGTTCACAGTTTGTAATTAGAAACCCGCAAGCTACAACGACTTGTGGTTGTGGGTCATCGTTTTCTGTTTAATTCTACTCGTTAATCGTTTATTTGCGCTGAGTATGATCAACTGCATTCGTTTAGAATGCAGTTTTTTTATCATGTCTATGATCACCGATCATTGATTGGCGCAAATTCTCGCTTCATTTCACCAGTATACAGTTGTCTTGGACGACCAATTTTATTTGAGGGTTCAGTATGCATTTCATGCCATTGCGCTATCCATCCTGCAGTGCGAGCAAGTGCAAATATAGCGGTAAACATTGAATTTGGGATACCCATTGCGCGCATCACAATCCCACTGTAGAAGTCAACATTCGGATACAGTTTACGCTTGACAAAGTAATCATCCTCTAAGGCAATTTTTTCTAACCGCATTGCCAGTTTGAACATTGGATCATCATTTAGACCGAGCTCATTTAGTACTTCATGACAAGTTTCTCGCATAATTGCTGCTCGTGGATCCATGTTCCGATAAACGCGGTGGCCAAAACCCATGAGCCGGAAACTATCATTTTTATCCTTAGCACGCTTAATAAAGTCATCAATTCTGCTAATGTCGCCTATCTCATCGAGCATTTTTAATGTCGCTTCATTGGCACCACCATGCGCAGGCCCCCATAGTGACGCAATACCAGCTGCGATACATGCAAAAGGATTTGCACCGCTAGAACCAACTAGACGGACTGTTGAAGTCGATGCGTTTTGTTCATGATCTGCATGTAAAATCAGAATGCGTTCAAATGCTTTTGAAACGACTGGATTGACTACATAGTCCTCACATGGTGTTGCAAACATCATATGTAAGAAGTTTTCTGCAAAGCTCAGCTTATTTTGTGGGTACATAAAAGGCTGTCCACTGGTGTATTTGTAACTCCATGCGGCAATGGTTGGTGCTTTTGCTAACAATCTAATCGCTGCTTTTTCGCGCAGTTTGGGGTCTGAAACATCGGTGTGCTCTGGATAGAAGGCTGCCATTGCACCAACAACAGAAACCATAACTGCCATTGGGTGCGCATCTCTGCGGAAGCCTCTAAAAACATTATTCATTTGGTCATGGAGCATGGTGTGGCGCTCAACAGCCGTTCTAAACGTTTTATTTTGCTCCCTGTTTGGGAGTTCACCTTGGATAAGTAAGTGAGCTACTTCTAAGAAATCACAGTTTTTTGCTAGTTGCTCAATTGGGTAGCCGCGGTGATACAACAGACCTTTTTCACCATTAATAAACGTGATATTTGAGTTGCATGAAGCAGTTGATAAAAAGCCAGGGTCATAAGTATAGATGCCATGATTGCCTAGTGTTCTGATATCTATAACATCGTTACCAAGGGTGCCAGAAAGAATAGGCAGTTCAACGGGAAGAATGTCATTATCAAAAGTGAGTGTTACTTTTGTCGGTTTTGTTGCCATGAGATGTTCTTTAATTTAAGATGCTTGAATAGGAATATTATACGCAACCAGCTTTAAAAGTTGAGTAAAAAATGAAATTAAACTAATTTAGGCTGGATAAATGGCGCCTAGAACACGCGACCCATGCGCGCCTGTGGCGGCAGGTAAGTTGCTGGTCTTATTATGCATCGTTTGTCTAGCTAGCCATGCAAACGCCCCAGCCTCGACCCAGTCTACGTTTACACCAAGTTGATCGGTAGTGGATAAGGCAATCGGGTTTAGTGATGCGGCAATTGAGTCGCGGAGCAAGCGGTTATGTGCGCCACCACCGCAAAGATAAACTTCATCTACTTCTGGGCAATATTGATGAATCGCTTCATCAATAGTTTGGCTAGTTAATGCAACTAAGGTATGTGCAATATCCTGCGGTTGGCAGTCTAATTGAGCAATATGCCGCGTTAGCCAAGCTTGATTGAAGTGATCTCGACCTGTGCTCTTGGGCGGTGGCAAAGCAAAATAGGAATCTGCCAACATATGCGATAACAAGGGTTGATTAATCACGCCGGTCGCCGCCCAAGCGCCATCGGCATCGTATTCTTGGCCAAGACTATTTTTTACCCAGTGGTCCAACAATAAGTTACCTGGCCCAGAGTCAAAACCAAAAACATCGCCATTACGTGCTAGATAAGTAATATTGGCAATGCCGCCAATATTGACAATCGCACGATTTTTATCTGGGTGAGCAAATACGTCTTTGTGGAACGCGGGCACAAGTGGTGCGCCTTGACCGCCTGCAGCAATATCTCGACTTCGAAAATCGCCAACAACGGTAATATTGGTTAACTCAGCCAAAAGTGCATGATTACCAAGCTGAACCGTATAGCCAACGGTGTCGTTAAGTCTGGGCTGGTGACGAATGGTCTGACCGTGACAACCAACTGCAGTTACATCTTTAGAGCTGAGTTGATTATTTGAAAGTAGGCTGTTAATGGCTTGTGCATATAGGCTTGCCAATTGATTAGCCATGAGTGCTGATTTTTCTAGCTCATTTTCAGATGGAAAATGTAAAGCCAATAGAGATTGCTTTATTTCAGCGGAGTAAGCCTGAAAATGGGTAGCAACTATTTTGCAATAGTCGTCAGTGATTTCCGTTAAAGCAACATCAATACCATCTAAACTGCTCCCAGACATTACACCAATAAAGGATAACGCCTTATTCATGATTAGTTGCTTGCAGTCATCGTATGGCGGTTCAACATATTGATTTTTGCCATATAGGTTGCTGCATTTACTTCAAACTCAGCTTTATATTTTTCTTCAAGTGGAGTGCCTGTAGGTAAAGCCACCTTCATCGGGTCGCGATGCACACCTCTTAGTAAAAACTCG
Source organism: Methylophilaceae bacterium (assembly GCA_017857755.1). Lineage (GTDB taxonomy): Bacteria > Pseudomonadota > Gammaproteobacteria > Burkholderiales > Methylophilaceae. The sequence continues at coordinate 31,001 of JAFMCM010000014.1, forward strand.
TAGTGTAAATGTGGGCCTGTTGCCATGCCTGACATACCAACATAACCAATGATGTCGCCTTGGGTCACTTTGTTGCCTTTATGCAGGCCTTTAGCAAACCCAGATAAATGACCGTACAAGGTTTCAATATGATTGCGATGTTGAATAATAATCACATTACCGTAACCACCTTTTCTTCCTTTAAATTTCACCACACCATCACCAGATGCTTTAACTCTTGTTCCAGTACTCGCTGCTAGGTCAACTCCTTTATGCGCTCTAACGCGGTGTAATACGGGGTGAAAGCGACCATGACTAAACGATGAGCTAACACGGGTGAACTCTAATGGAGAACGTAAAAATGATTTATGTAAGCTTTTGCCTTCAGGCGTGTAATAAGCATATTTATTGTTCGCTTTACCGAAATGAATAGCTTGATAAGTTTTACCACGATTCACAATTTCAACGGCAAGAATATCGCCAGTACGAATCAAGTCACCATGATTGTAAAACCCTTCATACACAACACTAATAGTATCGCCTGAGCGTAAATCTTCGTTAAAATCAATTTCGCTAGAAAAAATGTCGGCAATTTGCAAAGCAATGAGGTCAGGAATCTCTGCATCATCTGTTGCGCCAAACAAAGAACTTTTAATGGTTGCAGACTTGAGTATTTCATGGCGTACCAATGGAATTTTTTCTTTATTCACCTGATACCCATCAGGCGTTAATTGGGCAATGATTCGTTCATCATCTGGCAAGTCGTATTGTAAATAAAGCAGTTTACCTGCAGCATTTACTTTGCTATCAATGTTGCGACCTGGAACCAACTGGGTGTTGAGTGCGCTCACTTCAGGTGTGTACATAAAAAACTTTAAAGCATCATTGTCATGTACAGACATGCGATTAAAGATTACATCAAGGGTGTCGTTACGGCGCACCTCGTCCGTATGCCAAAAAGCCTTGTTAGGATTTTGTTTGTGCATCGTGAACGGCAACGGGATTGCATTGATGGTCGTTTTTATTGGTAAATAGCCTGCTTCGCTATCAGGTGCTGTTCCTAGGGTGCTAATTAACACAATAACAGGGAGTAAAAAAACGACAAATATCCAATGTAATTTCATCTTGCTAACAGCTAATAAATGGTTTTGCGTTAGAATGGAGCGCTTAGCAAATGGGGTTTTTTGAAAGAACATATGTAAAGAATACCATTTAAGTGCTTGAATAAAGAATGTATCTTAGCAGAAAATGAGTTTCATGAAAGTGTAAGACCACAATTAAGAGAGTATTCTTTTTAGAAAATTTTGGGAATTATAGTGAACACCGACATCAATCAATCATTGGCAATTATTAAACGCGGCGCAGACGAGTTGCTTATAGAGGCAGAGCTCATTGAAAAGCTCAAAAAAGGCAAACCCTTGCGAGTGAAGGCTGGTTTTGACCCGACTGCACCAGATTTGCATTTAGGTCATACGGTACTCATCAACAAGTTGCGACAGTTGCAAGATTTAGGTCATCAAGTGTTATTTCTTATTGGAGATTTCACAGGCATGATTGGCGACCCTACAGGCAAGAGTACGACTCGACCACCGCTAACGCCAGCGCAGGTCCAGGAGAATGCCAAGTCTTATGCTGAGCAAGTATTCAAAGTGCTTGATAAAGAAAAAACAGAAATTGTGTTTAACTCGCATTGGCTAACCGACATAGGTGCGGCGGGGATGTTGAAATTGGCGTCTAGTTTAACCGTCGCGCGTATGCTAGAACGGGATGATTTTTCTAAGCGTTTTAAAAGCAATCAGCCGATTGCTATTCATGAGTTTATGTATCCTTTATTGCAGGGCTATGATTCTGTTGCTTTAGAAGCAGATTTAGAACTTGGTGGAACGGACCAAAAATTCAATCTACTTATGGGAAGGGAGTTGCAAAAGCAGGCGGGCCAATCTGCACAATGTGTGTTGACAATGCCGTTGCTAGAGGGCTTGGATGGTGTTAACAAGATGTCTAAATCATTGGGTAACTATATTGGTATTAACGAAGCGCCAGAGATCATCTTTGCTAAAATCATGTCTGTTTCAGATGATTTGATGTGGCGATATATCGAGTTGCTCTCGTTCGAATCTTTAGAAACGGTTGCGCAATGGAAGTTGGCAGTTGAGGTCGGTGAAAATCCACGCAATATTAAAGTCCGCTTTGCGCAAGAGATTGTTACGCGTTTTCATAGTCAAGCCGCAGCAGAAAAAGCCTTAAGTGATTTTCAAACACGTGCCAAAGGAGGTATCCCAGACGAGGTGCCCGAAATAAGCGTTAAAATTGAAGAGCAATCTATTGGCATTGCCCAGTTACTAAAAATAGCTGGTTTGGTAGAAAGTACCAGTGAAGCCATGCGTGCAATACAACAAGGGGGGGTAAAAATAGACAGTGTTAAAGTAGAAGATAAGGGGTTGCAAATCCACAAAGGGTCTTCCTTGGTTGCACAAGTCGGCAAACGTAAATTTGCTAAGATTATTGTCGATTAGACTTTAATATTAAGGATTAAGATGGAATTATCGGGGGAATTGGTTAAATGGATGACATTCTTTTTTAATAAAGACTGGTTTCATATTGGCAACACTGCCATCACGTTTTCTACGCTATTTGGATTTATCCTAATTGTTTTATCAGTGAGTTGGTTAGCCAAAGTAGCTGAAAGAATCATTTATAACGTTGCAAACACACGTGCAACTAACTCCTTTAGTCAATCCAGCATTTATGCTTTAAGTCGTATTACGCGTTATATGATTTTATTCATAGGTAGCATTGTTGGACTAAACTTTATCGGTATTGACTTTACAAGCCTTGCGATTTTAGGCGGTGCGCTTGGGGTTGGAATTGGTTTTGGTCTGCAAAATATTTTTAACAACTTAGTTTCAGGCATTATTATTTTGCTAGAGGAAACTTTAAAAGTCGGAGACTTTGTTGATTTGGAATCGGGCGTCATGGGGCGGGTAAGTGAAATCAATATGCGTTACACCCGTGTCACCACGAATGATGAAGTCGATATCATCGTGCCCAATTCAGAGTTTATTAATGGTCGCGTCATCAATTGGACCTTAGGTAATATTCACCGTCGCATGCACATTCCGTTTGGAGTAGCCTATGGCACAGATAAAGAGTTGGTGAAGCAGTGCGCACTTAATGCCGCCAGCAGTAGCAGCTACACTGTAGAAGATATGCAAAAAGAAACGGACGTATGGTTAACCAAATTCGGTGATAGCAGTTTGGATTTTGAGCTAGTTGTTTGGGTTGGTGCTGAGGGCGTGCGAGCGCCCGCTAAAGTCCATGCCAAATATCTATGGGCAATTGAAACCGAGTTAGCCAAAGCGGGCATTGAAATTCCATTCCCGCAACGTGATTTACATGTCAAAAGTGGCTCAATAAACGTTAACTTAGTCAAATAAAGCATCAATCCCATCCTCGTCGAATTGAAAAAGTACTAACGCTAAACTGTTGATAAGTCGTACAGCTCCTTTTGATTAAGTTTCTCTATTCAATCAGGCTTAAGCATCAGGGCTGCTATGTCGGATACACGAGGAGTATGCCATTGGCATATTTCAACTATTGAGTTCCGTTATACTTTTGTCCATTAGGGTCCATAGACTAGCTACTTAATTGTAATTAAATTGTAATAAATCCCAAAAATCCTTGACCAAATTTCCAGCCACGGTAGAATTCTGCCCTCGCACGAGTAGTCGAGTGAAAGACGCAATAAAATGCAATGTTAACCATTTGTTTAGTTGACTAAAATAAATACTTGACTGTCTTGTAAAGCACTGTAGAATGCGCACCTTGCTCGTGACAACGAGCGAAAGTCGCAACAGAACTAACAAGTTAAGTGATTAATTGAAATTAATGCTTGACTGGTTTTAAAACCTCTGTAAAATGCGCACCTCGTTAACGCAAAGCGTGAATCGATAAAGCCGAAAAGGCACTGTTCTTTAACAATCAGAATGACTGATAAGTGTGGGTGTTTGTGGTTGAGACAACAACATTAGACGAAACGTTTAATGTGACTCAAGATATAAATGCTTACACTTAAATTTATGACAAGTATGTAATAACCATTAGCTAGCAATAGTTAATGCGTACAAGACACACCTTGGAAATGAATTTGAGATATGCTTTTATAGAAATTAATTTCTGTAGAAGACAAAGCAAAAGCGAAATACCACCTCGCAAGAGGAAAAAGTAATAGTTGTGAATTAAACTGAAGAGTTTGATCATGGCTCAGATTGAACGCTGGCGGAATGCTTTACACATGCAAGTCGAACGATGAAGCCTAGCTTGCTAGGTGGATTAGTGGCGGACGGGTGAGTAACATATCGGAACGTATCCATTAATGGGGGATAACTAGCCGAAAGGTTAGCTAATACCGCATACGCCCTGAGGGGGAAAGCTGGGGATCTTCGGACCTGGCGTTAATGGAGCGGCCGATACCTGATTAGCTAGTTGGTGGGGTAAAGGCCTACCAAGGCGACGATCAGTAGCTGGTCTGAGAGGACGACCAGCCACACTGGGACTGAGACACGGCCCAGACTCCTACGGGAG
>JAFMCM010000049.1 GCA_017857755.1 Methylophilaceae bacterium
GATGGCGCAAGAGTTGCTTACAACGTTTGAATCGGATTTGCATACTGTGAGTTTGCAACCTGGTAGCGGGGGCGTTTTTGTTGTGCGATTAAACAATGCTATTTTGTTTGATCGAAAGGTGCATGGCCGATTTCCAGAATCTAAAGAGTTGAAGCAGGCCATTCGTGATCGGATTGATCCCGACCGGCATTTGGGGCATAGCGACCAATCGTCGGACTGAGGGCGCCTTTACTGCGTGGCAATTTCAGCGATACGCTGCGCACCATTGTAGTGTTGTTGCCAATAACCCGTTTCCATATTTTCAATTTTGACCGTTTGACCCGCATGCGGTGCATGAATGAAGTCTCCTTGACCAAGGTAAATGCCGACATGTGAATTAGCGCTGTTGCGTGTATTAAAAAAGACCAAATCACCTGCTTGTAAATCTGCTGGTAGAACGTGCTGACCCATGCGGCTCAAGCCGCCTGTTGTGCGTGGTAGTTGGATTTTTGCCGCCTGATGAAATACGTAGTGAACAAAGCCGCTGCAGTCGAAGCCAGTTTCAGGGGCGTTTCCGCCATAGCGATACCGAACGCCTTCTAGTTGCATGGCTTGCATGAGCACCGCTTGTGTGAGGGTGTTTTGCAAGGTTGTGGTAATGGCTAGTGCAGGGGCTTTTGTTTCCAAAAAAGTGAGGGTGACGCCTTTGGCGTTTTGCGTGTAGCGATCTGCAGCCACACTTAGCGCTGGGCCTAAAAGTAAAAAAAGGCCTAGTACACAATCAAGGACAGACACACATGGTTGCATTACGATTAACTCAGTATAAAGATGGCGATTATTATAGTGTTTTATCAACGACTGTGATGATTTAAAGCGCTAGAAAAAACGCGTGGTTTGCTTTTCGTTTATTTCTGCAGATTCATGGGATAATTCATACTATGTCTGAATATCCACAAGCGCTGACGGCTTTACAACAAATTTTTACTGCTCAAGGGCCACTTGCTGGCGCTATTGACGGTTATTCTCAGCGTGATGAACAAGTGCAGATGGCCCAAGCGATTGCCGATGCGATCGTTGGTAATAAGCAGTTGGTTGCCGAGGCGGGAACTGGCACGGGTAAGACTTTTGCTTATCTGGTGCCAGCCTTGCTCTCTGGTGGTAAGGTGATTATTTCAACTGGTACTAAGACACTTCAAGATCAGTTGTTTAATCGTGATTTGCCGCATGTGCGAGATGCACTGAAGGTACCGGTTAGCGTGAGTATGCTCAAAGGTCGTGCTAATTATGTTTGTCACTATCATTTGGAGCGGGCAGAGCAGGAGGGGCGATTCGCCTCACGTGAAGATGCAAAGTATCTCCATTTGATCAAGCGCTTTGCAGAAAACAGTAAAACAGGCGATAAGAGTGAATTAACCGAGGTGCCTGAAAATGCCATGGTTTGGTCTAGTGTGACTTCTACACGAGACAATTGCTTAGGCCAAGATTGCCAACATTTTAAAGCGTGCTTTGTGATGGAAGCACGTAAAAAGGCGTTGGCGGCTGATGTGGTGGTGGTCAATCATCATTTATTTTTTGCTGACGTGATGTTGCGAGATGAAGGCGTTGCCGAGTTGTTGCCGAGCGCTAATACTGTCATCTTTGATGAGGCCCATCAATTGCCTGATGTGGCAGGCTTGTTTTTTGGAGAAGATATATCGACGAATCAAGTGTTGGAGTTGTGTCGCGATAGTTTTTCTGCTTACTTGAGTTTGGCTAAAGATTGTCTTGCGCTCAGTGAGGCGATTCCACCCTTAGAAAAAGCGGTTAAAGATTTTAGATTGATTTTCGCGTATGAAGGCGCGCGGATGCCAGTGCAAAAAGCATTGGCGTTGCAAGGTTTTGAGGCGGCCTTTACGCAGATCCAGCAGCAGTTGGTGGTGTTGACCAAAGTGTTGGAAAGCCAAGCTGGACGTGATCCGATGCTGGAAAAGTGTTGGCAACGTGGCGAAGCATTGTTGCTTCAGTTGCAACGTTGGCTAAAAGCGGAAAATCATAATTTGGTGCGTTGGGTTGAAGTTTTTACCCAATCGGTACAGCTGCATGCGACGCCGCTGAGTGTGGCTGATGGTTTTGGAAAACAGTTGAATGCTGCGCCGAGAGCGTGGATTTTTACGTCTGCTACTTTGGCAGTCAAGAATGACTTTAGTCATTATCAATCGCAAATGGGCTTGTTGGCGGCTGATACGCTTTATTTGCAAAGCCCGTTTGATTACGCGCAACAAGCGTTGCTCTACGCACCAATGGATATGCCTGACCCTAACAGCCCTGATTATATTGAAGCTGTCGTTCAAGCTGCTTTGCCTGTGATACAGGCCAGCCAAGGTCGTGCATTTGTGTTGTGCACATCACTACGCGCGATGCGTGCCATCCATCCTTTACTTAAGGCGGCATTTGCTCAAAATGGCATGGAGTATCCGATCTTGTTGCAAGGTGATAGCACGCGCACTGAGTTGTTGGATCGTTTCCGCAAGCATGGCAACGCGGTTTTGATTGGCTCGCAAAGTTTTTGGGAAGGTGTTGATGTGCGTGGCGAAGCGCTCAGTGCGGTGATTATTGATAAGCTTCCCTTTTCGCCGCCAGACGACCCTGTGCTTGCTGCACGGATTGACCAGCTGAATGCGGAAGGTAAAAATGCTTTTATGGCGTATCAATTACCTTACTCTGTGATTACTTTAAAACAGGGCGCAGGTCGCTTGATTCGAGACGAAACAGATAGAGGGGTGCTGATGATTTGTGATCCACGTTTGATTACCAAGTCTTATGGAAAACGTATTTGGCAAAGTCTGCCGCCGTTTAGACGGACGAAACTGTTGGCGGATGTCCAAGCGTTTTTTAGGGATGTAGACGATTCATGTTGACCATCAATGCATCTGAGTATGTGCTTACGGCGATTCGTGCGCAAGGTGCTGGCGGACAAAATGTGAATAAAGTGGCTAGCGCTATTCATTTGCGTTTTGATATTGTTGCCTCTAGTTTGAGTGAGGCTTTAAAAGCACGATTACTGGCTAATAAAGATAAACGGTTGACCAGTGAAGGTGTGCTCGTCATCAAAGCACAACAGTTCCGCACACAAGAGTCGAATAAAAAAGAGGCGATTAAGCGGCTACACATGATTGTGAATGCCGCTAATCAGGTGCAGCCTACTCGATATGCAACGCGTCCAAGCTATGGCTCGCAAAAGCGCCGGTTGGAAAGTAAGACGCAACGTGGCCGTGTGAAGGCGTTAAGAGGGCGCATGCGGGATGAATAGATTGCCAACGATATTTTTTTGTCTAGCTTGAGTATTTAGCGCGGACTGCGCATTTTAATGTCAAAATAACACTTATGAAATTATTAGCTTTTGATGCATCAACTGAGTTTTTGTCGATTGCACTGCAGACAGACCAACAAACATACAAAACTGATTTGAAGGCGGGGCAAGCAGCTTCGCAATTGATTTTGCCACAGATTCAGCAGTTGTTCGCGCTTGCACAGCTGACCTTGGCTGATTTGGATGGTATTGCTTTTGGAGCAGGGCCAGGCTCTTTTACTGGTGTGCGGATTGCCTGTGGTGTGGCGCAAGGCTTGGCCTTTGGCGCCAATTTACCCGTGGTAGGCGTGAATGTCTTGATGGCAATGGCTGAGTCAAGTGGTGCTGAGCGGGTGATTGCCGCGTCGGATGCGCGCATGGGAGAGGTTTATCATGGGGTATATGTGCGTCAAGAAAGCAAATGGGTTGAAGTGCTAGCTGCTGGCGTTTATAAACCGCATGAGGTGCCAGATATTGAGGGTGATGATTGGGTGGGTGCGGGTACGGCTTGGGCGGTTTATGGTGATGTATTGCAACAACAGTATGCAAATCAGATGGCTGCGATTTTGCCAGAAATGACGCCAATGGCAGAGGCTATTTTGGCTTTGGCATTGCCTATATTTGAGCGCGGTGAAGCTTTGCCAGCTAGCGAAGCAAAGCCGATTTATATCCGCAACCGAGTCGCATTGACTTCAAAAGAACGCGAGCAGGGTTTGCGTTTATAATGTGACGCATGGCGTTTAATATGAGACGTTTAATAGTAAGGCTTTAATTTGATAAGTACTGTAATGAATTCTGCTGTGCCGTTTAGAGTCATGCAAGTGGATGATTTAGATGCCGTGACGCAAATTGAGTCGACGATTTATTCGCACCCCTGGACGCGTGGTAATTTTAGTGATTCACTGAAATCACGTCATGAAGCTTGGGTGCTGACAGAAAAGGAAGTCATTATTGGTTATGCGCTGATGATGATGGTGCTAGATGAAGCGCATTTGCTGAATATTGCTTTGGCAAAAGCGTATCAGAAGCAAGGATTAGGGCGCTTGATTTTGAACTTTATGATAGACCGTGCTAGGCATTTAAATGCTTTAAATATGTTTTTGGAAGTTAGAGTCAGTAATAAGGCTGCTTTGACTTTGTACGATAGCGTCGGTTTTGTTGAGATGAGTATTCGTAAAGGTTATTATCCAGCGAGAAAAGGACGAGAAGACGCAGCATTGATGGGATTGGTCATATGATGAAGCAAGAAGATGTGTTGCGTGAGTTAGGCTTGTTGCCTGTATGGCAATTACGGGTGTCTTCTGCTGAGGCGGTCCCTTCTGAAACTGCTACGCTTGAACCCACTAAGGCTTCAGAAGCGGTGCATGCAATAGTTAGCGTTCCTGAAGAGTGTCAAGCGGTGACGGTTGTTTATCGATGCATCGCCAGCGTGGACGGCCAATGGCTTTTTGTGTTGAGGCCGCAGCAGCATGAAGCCGCTGAGATTTTATTACAAAATATGCTCAAAGCCGTTGGTGTGAAGGTGGGAAAGGTCATTGAAAAAGCCGACCTAGCCGTATTTGTTGAAGGGTCGGCGAAGGTGGTTGTTGTGATGGGAGAAGCGGTCGCTCAGCATTTGCTCGCCAGTTCAGCGCCGCTTGCAGCGTTGCGCGGCCAGGCGCATTTTTTGCATCGTTGTTCAATAATCGCAACTTATGCACCTGAAGATTTGCTTTTGCGTGCGCAAGATAAAGCCAATGCTTGGGCAGATTTGTGTTTGGCAAAACAAACAGTGGCTAACTTGTCATCCAATTCTGCACCGCTCGATGTTTAATGCACTGATGCTACGGTTGATTGATTAATCGGATTGATGGAAAGCAAATGGTCGATTAGATTGCCCAGCTTGTTGATGTATATTCATCCGGTTAGTCGGGCGAGCTATTAGCTGACTTAAAGCGGAATTCGCGCTAAAATCCCACCTCTTTCAACGATTGGCCACATTATGCGTAGCTCACAATTTTTTATATCCACCCAAAAAGAAGCGCCTGCTGATGCAGAATTGATTAGTCATCAATTGATGGTGCGTGCTGGCTTAATTAAAAAGCTCGGTAGCGGCCTTTATAACTGGATGCCTTTGGGCTTACGCGTGCTGCGTAAAGTGGAGGCAATTGTGCGGGATGAAATGAATAAGGCAGGGGCGTTGGAATTGTTGATGCCTGCAGTTCAGCCGCGTGAGTTATGGGAGGAAACAGGACGTTGGGCGGTATTTGGTCCGCAGATGTTGAAAATTCAAGACCGGCATGAACGTGAGTTTTGTTTTGGACCGACGCATGAAGAAGTGATTACCGATATCGCGCGCAAGGAAATTAATAGTTATAAACAGTTGCCACTCAACTTTTATCAAATTCAGACTAAATTTCGGGATGAAATTCGGCCTCGTTTTGGTGTGATGCGCGCGCGTGAGTTTTTGATGAAAGATGCTTATTCATTCCACACTAGTCATGCTTGTTTGGAGAACACTTTTAACCGTATGCATCAAGCCTACAGCAATATTTTTACTCGATTAGGCTTGAAGTTTCGCGCTGTGAAAGCGGATTCTGGGGCGATTGGTGGCGATGGCTCGCAAGAGTTTCATGTGTTGGCCGACAGTGGCGAAGATGGGTTAGCTTATTGTGAATGTTCGGATTATGCGGCTAACGTGGAATTGGCTGAGGCAGTGGTTGTTGGCCAGCGTATGACTGGTGTCGAAACGATGCAAATAGTTGATACGCCTAAACAAACAGCGTGTGAAGATGTGGCCAAACTATTGGGCATTGGTATTGAGCGCACCGTTAAAGCCATTGCCTTAATGGCAAAAGAGGGCATAGAAAATGAACAGTTCTATTTAGTTTTATTGCGTGGCGACCATCAATTAAATGAGGTGAAGCTAACTAAGGTGGAAGGTTTCCATGATTTTAGATTTGCCACTGAAGAAGAAATTCGTAGTCATTTAAACTGTCCACCAGGTTTTATTGGTCCTGTTGGAGTTTTAGATCAGGTCAAAGTGATCGCCGATCAAACGGTTGCAGTGATGAGTGATTTTGTGTGTGGATCCAATCAGCCTAAGCGACACTTAAGCGGTGTTAATTTTGGCCGTGACTTGCCTGAGCCGTTAGTAGTGGCTGATGTACGCAATGTGGTTGATGGCGATTTGAGCCCTGATGGTCAAGGCGTATTGTCGCTATGCCGAGGGATAGAAGTCGGGCATATTTTCCAGTTAGGCGCCAAATATTCGCAAGCAATGCAGGCGACTTATTTGGATGAGGGTGGCAAAAGCCAAGTGATGGAGATGGGTTGTTATGGGATTGGCGTTTCGCGGATTGTTGGCGCTGCGATAGAGCAGGGTAACGATGAAAACGGCATCATCTTTCCGCTGAGTATGGCGCCGTTTGCAGTGGTGATTTGTCCAATTGGCTATCATAAAAGTGATGCGGTTAAACAGGCAGCCGATACGCTTTATCAAGCATTACAGCAAGCGGGGGTTGATGTTTTGTTGGATGACCGTGCAGAGCGACCTGGTGTGATGTTTGCTGAAAGTGATTTGATGGGTATACCGCATCGTATTGTGATAGGGGATCGTGGCTTGGCTGATGATCAGGTTGAGTATAAGCAACGTCAACAAGCTGAAGCGCAAAATGTGAGTTTAGCTGATATTACCCAGCATATTTTAACGCAGTTAAATTGAACTGATATTTTGCCAATCATTGGGTTGGCAGTCTGATTTGACGTTTGATTGTTGGGCTCACGTTTTCGGGCCGCAGAGCTCGTTTTGATTTTTGTGTTGTTGAGGTCTGCCTTGACCTTACGTTGCCCCATTTTGCGGCATAATTTGCCGATTGAACAGGGAAATGGCTAACGCGCATAGGGTCAATCTAATGGCTGTTGCGCAAGCGCTAATTAGCCTAACGCTTAATTAAGTCAACCGTTTAATGGGATAAATAGTTAGGTGAATCATCCATGAAATGCTGATTTAAACACAATCATTTGATGCAGGTCCGTCTTGGCCAAGGGTCTTGAATGATAAAAAAGTTGCACATTGCACCAAAATAGGCATAACATGCAATGTCGATTTAAGTTGTAACGGTGCACTTAATAAGACCTCAACATGAATCGGCAGCAGTCTCGTACTATTATTTTTTGATGGGTTTAATAAGAAGTCATTTATTAGGGAGATTAGAATATGTCGAAGTTAACAGCATTAGCAGTGAGCATTGCAGTTTTAGGCGGTATATGGGCTTATCTTGCATTAGCGCCATTTGGAATGGGTGATGGGGATGCAGAGTTGTTAGTTTGGGTTGGCTTTATTGCGTGGGGTTGTT
>JAFMCM010000050.1 GCA_017857755.1 Methylophilaceae bacterium
AGTCGCAAGTTCGAATCTCTTAGGAATCAAGAAATAACCTGCTTGAGCATAACCGCCTGTCAATCTGCTCGAAACGCCAGTTTCATTATTATCAATATCTTTTACATGATACTCTTGTTGCCATGAGAAGCCTCTGTACTTAAAGGCAGAACCCTGTTGCCATTGGCTGATATCATAGAGATTATTTTGATTTCCTGTACCGCTACCTGTGCCCAAAAAGCCATCTAAATTACCACAACCGCTAGAGGACCAACGCGTACAACGGCCAGTGTTTTGTGCTGCTGCCAGAGAAATGCTGGCGGTTGGTTTTTCCGTAAATTCAACATCAGTTTGCTGCCATTTAAGTTCACGGCCAAATGGGTTCCATTGTAGACGCGCCATTCTCATTAAATTGTTATCTTCATTTGCAACGCCACGCCCTTCGCCAGTATAAACACCAGCCCAGTAATTCATATCAGCAGGAGTTTCTTTAAACAAACGTCCTGTTAATTGCGCACCAACTTGACGGTCAATAGTGAATATATCGTTTACAATTGACCGCTCTACGAACTGCTGCTTACCAGATGAATCAACCCGCTCGCGGTTGTAGTTAATTTTCCATTGACCAAGTCGCAATGTGGCGAAGTCATATTTCGCAACATCTGCGCGCCAATCAATTACGCGTGTACTTGCATTAGCACTGCTTGCAGTTACACTTCTAGTAGGTTGTAAATCCACCTCAAAATAATATTTAAGCCATGGCTCGTATGCATGTCCTCCAATTTTCATCCGCAAACGACGACCCTCGAAGGTATTTTTTGAGTCATCCTGGAAATCAGCTATTTCTTGAGGATTTCCAGTGTCTGGTGTTGTAAAGCGAAGTTGTGCACGCCATTGTAAATTAGTTGCAAACTTACCATCGTTAGATTTGAAATTTAAACCTTTCTTTTTATCGTAACCCACTTTGACGGGGAACTGTTTATCTAAATCTTTTTTTGCTTTTTTTTCATCATTAGCGCGACTCTTCATGAGAGGCATCGCTTCCTCTTCAGTTAATACACCTTTTTCTACAAGCGCTTGAAGTAAATCAAAAGTTGCATCTGCCATCGCAGTTGAAGCACTTCCAAGCATTACTGATCCAGCAAAAGTTGCCAAAACAATTCTTCGTAATTTAATATTCACGATAAAACTCCCTTTTATTAAAAGATTTAATACAATGTTTTTCAACGAGATGGATTTTCGTGCTTGAATGTGACAATTTGATGACATAGGACCGATTAAATTTGATATGTTGTAAATTAACAACATATAAAAAACCAGTTAAATTGAATTAACTGGTTTTTTATATTGGCGCCATCTAACTAAAACGTTTATGTGTTGTGCATTGCGTCTCACATTAAGATTCTGCTCGCATATGCGGAAAAAGAATCACATCGCGGATGCTAGGACTATCGGTAATTAACATGACCAAGCGGTCTAAACCAATGCCACAGCCACCAGTCGGCGGCATGCCGTACTCAAGCGCACGAATAAAGTCAGCATCGTAATACATCGCTTCATCATCACCTGCTTCTTTTGCTTTCATTTGCGCATGGAAACGGGCGGCTTGGTCTTCAGCATCATTGAGCTCACTAAACCCGTTTGCCATTTCACGGCCAGTAATAAACAACTCAAAGCGCTCGGTTATCTCTGTATTGGCATCTGAAGCGCGCGCCAAAGGGGATACTTCAACTGGGTAATCAATAATATAGGTCGGTTGCCATAATTGACTTTCTGCCGTTTCTTCAAACAAGGCTAATTGCAATGCACCTAAACCAGCATGGTCAAAGGGCTTGCTGCCGTGCTTCAAGATTTCAGCCCGTAAGAAAGTAGCATCGTTCAGTTGCGCTAGGGTGTATTGCGGCGCGTACTTTTGAATAGCGCCCACAATGGTTAAACGCTCAAATGGTTGGCTTAAATCGACTTCCTTGCCATCATAAGTAATAACAGCGGTGCCGTGTACGGCGATTACAGCAGCACGAATACATTGCTCGGTATAATCCATCAGCCAATGGTAATCGGTGTAAGCGGCATAAAACTCCATCATGGTGAATTCAGGATTATGGCGCACACTTAGGCCTTCATTTCTGAAGCTACGGTTAATCTCAAACACCCGCTCGAAACCGCCAACAATTAGACGTTTTAAATATAATTCTGGCGCAATGCGTAAAAACATTTGCATATCTAGCGCATTATGATGGGTACTAAATGGTTTGGCAGACGCGCCACCTGGTATCGGGTGCAACATCGGCGTCTCAACTTCTAAAAATGAGTTGTTAGTCATAAAGCCGCGTACTGCCGCCATGACTTGTGACCGCGCTTTAAAAGTATTGCGGGTATCTTCTGAAGTGATTAAATCCACATAACGTTGACGGTATTTAATCTCTTGGTCTTGCAAGCCGTGGTATTTCTCTGGCAAGGGGCGCAGTGATTTAGTCAGTAAACGTAATGTGCTGACTTTAACAGAAAGTTCACCCGTTTTGGTTTTGAACAATGCTCCAGTTGCGCCAACAATATCACCTAAATCCCAATGTTTGAACGACTCATAAATCGCTTCACTATTCGCGTCCGCGAGATTTTCTTTATTAACAAACAATTGGATACGGCCTGTGGCATCTTGTATGGTGGCAAAGCTGGCTTTACCCATCACGCGTTTGAGTACCATCCGGCCAGCAATCGACACTGGAATAGCTTGTGGGTCCAGCGTTTCTTTATCAAAGTTATCATATTGCGCGTGCAATGCCGCCGCTTTATGTTCTGGCTTAAAATCATTCGGAAAGACGGCGCTATTCGTAAGCTTGGCTTGGTCGCGCATGGCTTTTAATTTATCACGGCGCTCTGCAATCACATGATTTTCATCAATATGTGGTGCATCAACGGATGCTTCTGGGTTTACCTGTTCTGTCATTGGATACTCGAATGTTTAAAATGAATGTTCAATATTGTTTTAAAATGATTGCGGCCTTTTTTGCCATATTTTTTACTAGGCCGCATTTTAGCATTATATGGTTATGCTGGTAATAAAGGTGTCAGCTTCATTGAGTCCATGGGGTCCATCAGAAGTTCATCATCGGCGCATCATTATGTACATACGCTTGGTCATTGTGCAATGCCACTGGCGTTAGCCAAATGAGCGCAGCGTAAGCAAGATGGCTTAGCGACAGGGCTAACAAATGCCAGCATCGCTTTAACCATGACTAATTTTTTGGGTCATCCCTGTTTGCTGGTCAGCTAATGTGGCATAAAGCGGTTTGCTAAATACTCTTGAAATAATGGAAGCAATAAAGGTAATCGCCATCAGACTAATCACCATTTCATGACCATCAATCATCTCCATCACAATGATAAAAGAAGTTAATGGCGCTTGCGTCACTGCAGCTAAAAAACCCGCCATACATAAAGCAATGATGGCGCTGTTGTAATACTCATGTCCAAACAAAGGCGCCAAGTCATGACCTATACCTGCGCCTATCGAAAGCGACGGCGCAAATATTCCACCTGGCACACCGCTGAGGTAGGTAAAAATCGTGGCTAAGTATTTAATTGGCGCATAAAACCAAGCAGTATGCACATTGCCACTGAGTATATCTTGTGTCGTGGCATACCCAGAACCATGTGCTGCTCCATGACTAATGACACCAAGCAAAGCAACCAATAAACCACAAAGACCTGCCCACCATAAAGGATGCCATTTTTTAAGCCTGCCAACACGTCCTTGCAATTGGCCAGATGCGCTTATCAGCGTGCGACTAAAAATACCACCACATATGCCACACACTAAACCGCAGAACAAGATAGGTAAAATGATTTTTCGATCCACTACACCAACTGATAGCTGCCCAAAGTAAGTGTAGTTACCTTGTAATGAAATCGCTACCAAGCCTGAAAGTACAATGGCGGTTATAATAACGCCATTGGTTTTTTGCTCAAAACGACGTCCCAACTCTTCTATGGCAAATACAATCCCAGCCAGCGGGGTATTAAATGCCGCAGAAATACCAGCAGCTCCGCCTGCCAATATCAAATGTTTAGGTTGCACTGAGAAGCCATGAGGCAAGAAATGTCTAAACGTATGCATAATGCTGGCGGCCACTTGAACAGAGGGCCCTTCGCGTCCAGCAGAAAACCCCGCTAACAGAGTCAAGAAACCAAGAAAAACTTTACCTATGGCTAATTTCAAACTTACCAATGTCGGGTATTTGTTTTCAGCATTTGTTTGATGCAATGCAGCCATCACTTGTGGAATACCACTGCCACCTGCACCTTTAAACCACTTCCTTGTGACCCAAACAATGAGCATACCGCCTAAAGGTGTGAGGAATAAAGGTAACCACCAATGCATTTTTTGCATTTCAAAGAACAGTTCAATTGCATATTCCGTTGCTTTAGCGAACATCACCACCACTAGGCCAGCGGTAGCTGCTGCTAACCAAACGATAATCCGACCATGCCAAGCATCAAAATCCGCCAGCTTGGCAGTTTTGATTGAAGATGAAAGCTCATTTAGCGATTGCATGTGTTTAATATTTTCAAGATGGATAGCCCTTTTACCTAAGATTGTATGGCCTACCTCTGTATTTGTACAGGCTATACGAAAATGAGAAGCAACACTGACGGCCATCCAAACGGCAACTTACTTCATCTCTGCTAGATGATGCGTTAAACGCCCTGCTTCAAACTCACCTGAATAAACTGGTCTAAATCACCATCTAAAACACCTTGTGTATTGCCGACTTCAACATTGGTACGCAAATCTTTAATTCGACCTTGGTCTAACACATAACTACGGATTTGATGTCCCCAGCCAATATCCGTTTTTGCATCTTCTAAAGCTTGTTTCTCTTCGTTGCGCTTATTCAGCTCCAAATTATACAAAGCGCCTTTCAACATATTCATCGCCTCTTCTTTATTACGATGTTGTGAGCGGTCATTTTGACACTGCACCACGACACCTGTTGGCAGATGGGTCAAACGCACTGCGGAGTCTGTTTTATTAATGTGCTGACCACCAGCGCCACTGGCGCGATAGGTATCTAGGCGAATGTCAGCAGGATTGATTTCGATTTCAATAGAATCATCCACTTCTGGAAAAATTTGCACACTGGCAAAACTGGTGTGTCGCTTTGCATTACTATCAAAAGGTGACTTTCTCACCAATCGGTGCACGCCGTTTTCCGTGCGCAATGTTCCAAAGGCATAATCGCCAGTGACTTTTAGCGATGCGCCTTTAATACCAGCCACATCCCCGTCTGAAAGCTCTAGCACTTCTACTTTGAAGCCCTTTCGTTCGCAATATCGCAAATACATGCGCAACAACATGTTAGCCCAATCTTGCGCCTCTGTGCCGCCACTACCGGATTGGAATTCAATAAAGCAATTATTCTCATCCATTGGCTGCGAGAACATGCGCCTAAACTCCATCTCTTCGATGGCTGCTTCTAATCGTTTAGAATCGTTTGCAATACTCAGCAATGAATCGTCATCATCTTCTTCACGAGCCATTTCAAACAACTCTTGGCTATCACTAATCCCTTGGGCAACGTCACTTAAGGTGTTTACTACACCTTCAAGCATGCGTTTTTCTTTACCTAATTTTTGGGCATTTTCTTGATTGTTCCAGACATTCGGGTCTTCTAAAAGACCATCCACTTCAGCTAAACGCTGCGACTTGGCTTCATAGTCAAAGATACCCCCGAAGTTCTTGATGACGTTGATGTAGGTCTATTAAGCGATTAGCAATAAGATTAAGTTGTTCTGCTTCCATGGGATTTGTCTTTAAAGAGATGATTTAAATCAATTGAGGAAGATATTATACAACAAAGGCTGAGTGGTTTAACTGCTTAACACCTAGGCTAGCGCCCAGCTATTTCACCGATTGCGCATTCATGACTTTGGCATATAAACAAACGATGGTCACCGCAACCAACTCTGCAGAAACAAAGCCCATCACATCGGCAGGCCTTATGCCAACAAAGGTATCGGTGAAACCTCTTGCCAGGGCCACTGCTGGGTTAGCAAAGAAAGTGGAGGAAGTAAACCAATAGCCAGCGGTGACTGTCATAGCAACCAGTATCGGAACGTGCTCGCTTGCCTGTTTGACACCAATGCGAATAACGGAAAGTAAAATTAAGGTTGAGACCAACTCACTGACCCACATAGCATAACCACTTCTTGCATGACTAGATACTTGCACAATTGCTTGGGCAAACATCAGATGTGTTAGCCATACGCCAGCCACCGCACCCGCAAATTGGGCAACTAAATATGCGGTTAGCTCAGCCGTTGTTAAGTTGCCCGCCTGCCAAAACATTAAACTCACTGCTGGATTAATGTGTGCCCCCGAGATTGGCCCTAATATGATAATCAAAACATATAAACCACAGCCAGTTGCAATGCTGTTGCCTAAAAGTGCAACCGCGGCGTTGCCTGCACTCAGGGTATCCCCCATGATGCCGGAACCAGTGACAACAGCCAATAACAAGGCTGTGCCAATAAACTCTACAATACATTTTGGCATGGCTATTGAATTTCCAAACAATCAGTAACATTTGAGCCCTTACTTTACCACTGACGCAATCATTAAAGGAAGCCCCCCGAATAACAAAAGAATAGACGTGGATAAAAAACATCAAATACTTTGGATTTAAGCATTTATGTCATACCATTCTATAATTGTCACATTACTGTCACATAAGGTTTCTAAAATAACATCGTAGTCTAGTAAACGGGCTAATCATTCACAGGATACCGTGCTTACTATATCGAAGTTTTTTTATCTTTAATATTGGAGATTTTCATGCAAACCAAGTTTGTAAAATTATTAAGTCTGGCCACAATGATTACGGCTGGCTTAACAATTGCTACACCAACATTCGCTGCCGCAGAGATTACTGGCGCTGGCGCTTCGTTCCCATACCCAATTTATGCAAAATGGGCGGAATCATATGAAGTAAAATCTGGTGTTAAATTAAATTACCAAGCAATTGGTTCTGGTGGTGGCATCAAACAAATCAGCAATAAAGTAGTTGATTTTGGTGCATCAGACAAACCTTTAAAACTAGAAGAATTAGATAAAAAGGGCTTAATGCAATTTCCAACTGTTGTTGGTGGTGTTGTGCCTGTAATTAATGTACCTGGTATTGAAGCAGGTGCATTAGTATTAAGTGGCGAAACACTTGCAAATATTTATTTGAAAAAAATTACAAAATGGGATGATGCGGCAATTGTTGCACTGAACCCAAATGTTAAGTTACCCAATAAATCCATTACTGTAGTACATCGTTCTGACGGCTCAGGCACTACATTTATTTTTACCGACTATTTGAGTAAAGTCAGCAAAGAATGGGCCACTAAAGTAGGTTCTAACACAGCGGTTAAATGGCCGACTGGTGTTGCTGGTTCTAAAAATGCTGGCGTGGCTTCTTATGTTAAAACCATCAAATATTCGATTGGTTATGTTGAATTAGCTTATGCTAACGAAAACAACCTCACTTACGCTTCAATGAAAAATAAAGATGGCGCTGT
>JAFMCM010000051.1 GCA_017857755.1 Methylophilaceae bacterium
TCTGGGCCTCTAACGTTTCTCCAAATACATTTCCAGATGCGTCATTAGAAATTGATATTTATGCTGGTTACGGCGGTGCAATCGGTGAGTCAGGTGTTGGTTATTCAGTAGGCGTCATTGGTTACACTTATCCTGGAGGTAGCTGGAAAGATTGTGTAGGCTGTACGAATAGCAACAACGCTGCTCTAACGAGTAACAACAAGTGGGACACTTACGAAGCAAACTTTGGTCTTTCATACAGCTATTTCAGTGCACAAATATCGACAACTTTAGGCAATTGGTTTGGTGTTGATAAGAGTACTGGATATGACGACGATTCTAAATTCTCAACTTATGTAGAGCTGAATGCAGAATATCCGTTTGCAAATGGTTGGACGCTAATAGGCCACGTTGGCCATTTAAATGTTGGTGCTGAAATATCAAAAAATAATGCCACTTATTTGGCTTATAACAATGAAACAGATCTTGATTACACAGACTACAAAATCGCTGTTGCTAAATCATTCTCTTTAGCAGGTTCTGAAGGTTGGGCGGCAGAAGTCGCTTATGTTGGTGCTAACGATTCGGGTTACTGGCAAGCTGATGGTTGGGGTGGTTCAAGCTTCAACGGCAGATCAGAAACAGCTGATTTATCTGATGATCGCCTAACATTCACTGTCAGTCGTTCGTTCTAAACAGGAATCTAAATAACATTTAAGCTGAAATTAACCAGTAAGCCACTTCACACAATGGCTTACTGATTGAAAAGAAAAGACTTAAAACAGGAGAGAAGATAATGAAATTTATTTCAGCAATAATCAAGCCATTCAAGCTTGATGAAGTGCGTGAATCCTTATCAGCCATTGGCGTTCAAGGTATCACAGTTACAGAGGTCAAGGGATTTGGTCGCCAAAAAGGCCACACTGAGCTTTATCGTGGTGCAGAGTATGTGGTTGACTTTCTACCTAAGGTAAAAATTGAAATTGCGATTGCAGACGATATCTTAGATCAAGTGATTGATGCAATTGAAAAAGCTGCTGCTACTGGCAAGATCGGTGATGGCAAAATTTTTGTCTTTAATTTAGAGCAAGTTTACCGTATCCGTACTGGTGAAACTGGCGCTGAAGCGCTATAAGGGGTAATCAAATGAAAAAATTATTATCAATATTATCGCTTGTTGCCTTATTAGGCACAGGTGTATTAGCAACAAGCAGCATGAGTTATGCTGATGACATGGTAGAAGCTGCTGATGCAATGACACCAGCTGAGGTTGTTGTGGAAGCTGAAGCAGTTGAAGTCGCTACCGTGGAAGAAGCTGCACCTGCTGCTGAAGTAGCGGCGCCAACCGTTGATAAAGGCGATACAACTTGGATGATGGTTGCGACACTGTTAGTAATCTTAATGACCGTTCCAGGTTTAGCGTTGTTCTACGGCGGTTTAGTGCGTAGCAAAAATATGCTTTCTATCTTAATGCAAGTATTAGTTGTTTTCTCACTGATTTCAGTGGCGTGGACAATCTATGGTTATAGCTTGGCATTTGGTAGTGGTGAAGGCTTGATTGTTGGTGACCTTGGTAAATTATTCTTATCTGGGGTAACAATGGATTCGCTATCAGCAACATTTACCGATGGTGTAATGATTCCTGAAATGATTTTCATCGCTTTCCAATGTACATTTGCTGGTATTACATGTGCTTTGATTGTGGGTTCTTTTGCAGAGCGCGCTAAGTTTAGTGCTGTCTTGTTGTTTTCTCTACTTTGGTTCACCTTTAGTTATATTCCTATTGCTCACATGGTTTGGGGCACAGGCGGCTATTTATTAGATGCTGGTGCACTTGATTTCGCTGGTGGCACGGTTGTGCATATCAATGCTGCGATGGCTGGTCTAGTGGGTGCTTATGTGATTGGCAAACGGGTGGGATACGGTAAAGAAGCATTCACACCGCACTCATTAACAATGACAATGATTGGTGCTTCTTTGTTGTGGGTGGGTTGGTTTGGTTTCAATGCTGGCTCAAACTTAGAGGCAACGGGTGGCGCTGGTTTAGCGTTCATTAATACATTAGTAGCCACCGCTGCAGCTGTTTTAGCATGGACACTTGGTGAAACATTGTTCAGAGGCAAAGCTTCTATGCTTGGTGCTGCCTCTGGTGCTGTTGCAGGCTTAGTTGCTATTACACCTGCTTGTGGTTCAGTAGGCCCTATGGGCGCAATTATTGTTGGCCTAGCTGGCGGTTTCTTCTGCTTATGGGGTGTTACTGGTCTGAAGAAAATACTTGGCGCTGATGACTCACTCGACGTATTTGGTGTTCATGGTGTTGGGGGTATTGTTGGTGCATTACTAACAGGTGTATTTAGCGCACCTAGCTTAGGCGGTACTGGCGGCGATGATTTCTCTATCGCGTCACAAGTCATGATTCAAGCAGAAGGTGTACTCATCACAATGGTTTGGTCAGGTGTTGTTGCTTACATCTGTTACAAAGTTGTTGACCTACTGATTGGCTTACGTGTTTCAGAAGAAGCTGAACGTGAAGGTCTGGATATCTCTTCACATGGCGAACGTGCATATAGTAACTAAACGCGTTTAACATTCTAATGAGCAAAAACGGTTCGCTTGGCGAGCCGTTTTTACATTTCAGCGTTCCACTACGATATGTAATGATTCGTTAATATGATTGAGAACAATCTTTGATAAAATAGTACGTTATGGATAATGCAAACCAGCTTCCGATAGAAAGATTGTTAACGCTTATTAAAAGCGAAAAAAATGATCTTTTTATTTTATTTTATTTAACACTCGGCTACAGCCTACTGGGCATAGCTACGCCACTAGCCGTTCAAGCACTCGTTAATAACATTACCATGGGCGGCGTTATGCAACCGTTAGTGGTTATCTCTATTATCTTGTTTTGCTTGTTGGTCTTATCTGGTTTTCTTTATGTTCTAGAACTCTATTTAGTAGAATTCATTCAACGTCGATTATTTGTGGATACCGCTGTAAATGTCGCGCATAAGACACAAGGGACAATGATTAGTGTTTATGACAAAACCAATCCCGTCGAATTGGTCAACCGCTTCTTTGACATTATTACAGTACAAAAATCTGCTGCAAGCCTGCTAACAACAGGTTTAATCGCAATAATTCAAGTTGTTATTGGTAGCATCATTCTAATTTTTTATAGTTTTTATTTTTCCGTAATTGTTTTGATGGTCTTTTTATTCTTTTGGCTTACAATTAACTTGCTAGGTCAAAACGCGACGAAAACAGCCATTGCAGAATCCAAAGCTAAATATGCAGCAGCCGCATGGATAGAAACAATTGCAGCTAATTTTTATCTTTTTAAATTTTATAATGGCTCAGAACGTGCCAATTATTATACCAATGCCTTGGCACATCAATATTTAAATAAACGCGACTCCCACTTTACCTACTTAATTCGTCAAAATTTTACAGCCGTTATGTTTTACGCTTTGATTGGTACTGCCATGCTCGGTATCGGTGGCGTGCTGGTAATTAACAGTCAAATTAATTTGGGGCAATTTGTTGCTGCTGAGTTAATCTTTTTTGGTGTGTTAGCGGCATTTGTACGCTTAGTAAGTAAACTCGGTGATTACTACGATATTTTAGCCGCCGTTGATAAATTAGGTGTTTTGGATGATTTGCCGCAGGAAGAAATTCATCCAACACAAACTGTTTTCGATACTTTGGACAGGCTGAGTGTCAGCCATTTAAGCTTCGCTTACTCAAAGAGAGTCCACCCTATTCATAACATTAACTTTTCAATCTCAAAAGGTCATCACATCGCGATTATGGGTTTGTCGGGGACGGGAAAATCTACAATAGTTGACTTAATCACAGGCCTCAGAAAGCCAGACAAAGGTCAAATTGAATATAACGGTGTTGATTTAAGACAAATCAATCGGTTAGCCCTAAGAAATAAAATTGGTATCGCATCGGATATAGAGGTTTTTGCAGGCTCGATTCTTGACAACATCCGTCTTGATAATGCTTTAATCACTATGCATGAGATTAATCAAGTGCTTGATGACTTAGGTCTTCTCGATGACATCGCGCAGCTAGAAAATGGCCTCGATACACAATTGACTGGCATTGGCGCACCATTGTCTTCGACACAACTCCAACGGCTAATGCTAGTAAGGGCAATTGTGATTCGTCCACAACTATTAATTATTGATGGCATTATTGATAACTTAAATCATGCGCAAATTCAAAATGTTATTCACTATTTAATAAACCGCAAAGCCGACTGGATGCTATTAGTCACAACCCGCTCGGAACACATTGCCAATCAATTTGACCAACAAATTTTGATTCAAGATTGAATGGGGAAATGATGATGATTTTGGATAATGCTAATCACAATTCTGCCAGTCTTGCAGCGCAGACACCCCTATTTGTTAAACGATATGCAAACTTCTTAGGCATTGCCTTTTTTGTTCTTCCGGTATTCATCATGTTTATGCCGTGGCGTCAAAATGTTAATGCGCTTGGTAATGTCACTGCTTTTTCTGCATCTGAACGCGTACAAAGTATTGATGCGCCAGTTCGTGGGGTGATTAGTCAGTGGTATGTGCAAGAAGGTTCTAAAGTTAAAAAAGGAGACGTCCTACTGGAAATCAGTGATATTGATCCACTTTTTAAAGATCGATTAACGGCACAACGTGACAACCAAATTACAAAACTTGATGCTAAGCGTGATGAATTGAAAGCATATGAAATTCAACTACAAAACTTAATTTCATCTCGAGATGCTAAAATTTCTGCAGCTCAATTTAAACTGGACATTGCCAAACAAAAAATAGTATCGACAACCGAGTCGTTTAGCGCATCACAAGCAACATTAGACACTGCAGAGTTTCAAGTCACTCGCCTACAGCGGCTGTATGTTGATGGTCTTGTTTCCAAGCGTGATGTTGAAGTCGCTGAACGTGATTTTATCCTAGCTAAACGTAGTTTAAATAGCGCACAAGCGAACATCAATTCGGCAAAAGCAGAGGCCAAATCAGCTTCAGCCGAAATTGCAGAAATCACAGCAGCTACTCAAGCTTCTCTTGATTCTAGCAACGCTTTAATTAACAAAATAAAAGGTGAATTAGCTGATAGTGAAAACAGTTTAACTAATTCTGAAATTAATTTATCCAGACAGAACATGCAAAAAGTCATCGCACCAAGAAGCGGTGTGATTCATCGATTGCCCACCAACTCAGAATCACAAATCATTTCACAAGGTGAACAATTACTGGTGATTGTACCAGACACGGAATCTAGAGCAGTGGAGCTTTGGGTTGACGGTCGTGATGCACCTCTAGTAATTAAAGATAGTGAAGTGAGATTAGAGTTTGAAGGTTGGCCTGCCATTCAAGTAGCTGGATGGCCTCAAGTCAATATTGGCACTTTTAAAGGTAAAGTCTCTTTTGTAGATCCTACCGATAATGGTCGCGGCAATTTTAGAGTAATGGTCGTCCCAGATGGGCATGAACAATGGCCATCCGCTCAATTCTTACGTCAAGGTGTGAGTACGCGAGCTTGGATACTGCTGCAGGAGGTTTCTATTGGCTACGAGATATGGCGTTTAGTCAATGGCTTCCCAGCAAGACTGCCTCAAGAAGCTGCAAAAAATTTACAAGCTGGTCAATAAATGCGCCTCTTATCCCGACAAATTTCAGGTCCATTATTATGTTTCCTCAGCGTAGTCGGGTGGCCATGCCAAGCAGATGAAAGCTTACTCTTTGATTACCGACTAAAACAAGAAGAAGCATTAAAAATTGAAGATTATTCCGACAAGGCTGGCAAAACGCTGAATGAAGCCATCACTGAAAATAAGGCATTAAATCGTCAAAGCCTGCCCAAATTAGATTTGGATGTTCAAAACATTTTAAAACCTTACGACCATCCAGAGGATGCTAATGTTCTAGATTTAAATTTAAAAGATGGCGATCAATCTCTTCAATTTACACTCGCTGATTTGCGTATTAAAGCGTTAAAAAACAATTTAAATATTCAGGTGGTTAAAATTAATCCTGATCTTGCAGCCAGTGAACTCAGAAGAGAGGAAGCCAAGTTTGACCAAATCTTCTACATTTATGCCAAATATGCACAGAGTGATTTACCAACACAATCTGCCGATTATACGGGCATTAAATCATCAAACCCTCTATTAGATAAACAAGAGATTAAGCTTGACCGATTAGCCCAAGAAATCAAAGACTTTGATATTGAAACTGGGCTTAAAGTCCCCTTACGTACTGGTGGTACTGTTTCATTAAGTACGCCTCTCATTAAAAAGACAACATCCCGCGCTGACAGTCAATTTGATAGTAAGAATTATCAAAGTGCTTTGCGTTTTTCTATGAGTCAACCTCTGCTCAGAAACGCTGGGCGCAATGTAAACGAGGCTAGCATCCGCATTAGCGCTTACGAACAACAAGAGGCCACCTTAACTACACGCTTACAAAGTATTCGCATCATTGCCATGGTCGATAAAGCCTATTGGAAATTGTACGAAAGTTGGGGACAGCTTGATGTAAGAAGACAACAATATGAGTATGCGCAGCAAAACTTTGAAATGGTTAAATCCAGAGTGGCTGAGGGGCTAACAGCACGCGTCGAAATTAATCGCGCAGAAATTGGTGTAGCTGACCGACTAGAGGCATTAATTGTTGCTGAAACCAATTTAAAGTTGGCGAATCGGCAGTTGCAATTCTTGCTAAACGAGATCAGTGATCACGCTACTTTGGATGCGATTTATTTGCCAAGCACATTGCCAAATTTAGTGAAATACGAAATTAATCGTGAAAAACTGTTTACAGACGCGCTATCAGGCCGTATTGAATTATTGACCCAAGAATTAAAACTGGCCGCCGACCTAACAAAAATTGATTATTTAGAGAATCAAACCCTGCCTTTGTTTAGTATCGATTATCAATATGGTGCTTTATCAAACACTTTTAATAACTTAGGTGACAGTTATCGCCACGTTCTAGACGGTGATTTTAATGACT
>JAFMCM010000002.1 GCA_017857755.1 Methylophilaceae bacterium
ATGGCTTCACCTTTTGATTGGGATGAAGTGTTGACATTCAGATTAATCACGTCTGCAGACAAACGTTTAGCTGCGATTTCGAATGTTGTCCGAGTTCGGGTGCTGTTTTCAAAAAAGATATTGCAAACTGTTTTTCCGCGCAACAAAGGTACTTTCTTAACGTCGCGCTCCGCAATTCCGACAAAGGATTCAGCCGTGTCAAGAATTTGTAATAAGACTTTTTTTGGCAAGCCCTCTATGCTTAACAAGTGCTTGAGTTTGCCATCGCTAGTCAGTTGTGGGTTATACATGGTCAGCATCCTTGTAATGGTCTAAAGCAAGATTGAGTTTGCCTTCTTTTGTGTGTGAAAGCTGAAGGTATTGTGTGGGCGTCAGTGGAATTGTTGCGCCAATGATTTGTGGTTGGATGGGTAATTGTGCGCCACCACGATTAATCAACACAGCTAGTGTGATACTGGCAGGGCGACCAAAGTCAAATAGCTCGTTAATCGCTGCGCGTGTGGTGCGTCCCGTATAAAAAATATCGTCAATCAAAATAATATGTTTATCCTGCACATCAAATGGAATATTGGCTGC
Organism: Methylophilaceae bacterium; assembly: GCA_017857755.1. GTDB lineage: Bacteria > Pseudomonadota > Gammaproteobacteria > Burkholderiales > Methylophilaceae. Next base: position 577 of record JAFMCM010000002.1, read on the forward strand.
TTGTGGTGTTTGTTTTAAACCGCGCTGTGCAAAATCATCTCGATACAGAGCAGCATCCAAAGTGCCATACGGTATCGCGTTTGGCAAACTTGCCAATATGCGCTCCATTATCCAAACCCCCCCACTATGAATGCCGACAATAGCGGTGTCAGGACGAATCAGGGCGGATGTTTTTGTAGTGATTTCACTCAGTAAGATTTCAGGGTTAGGTAATTCCATTGCTTATGTATTCTGTATACTATCAAAGTAAGATTGTAAGATAATCTGTGCCGCCATGGCATCAATCATGGTTTTTTGTTCACGTCCTTTGATTCCCGCATCAGAGAGTTGTTGCGACGCCTCAGCAGAGCTTAAACGCTCATCAACCATCATCACAGGTAAATTGAAGCGACCTTCTAGACGTTGCGCAAATTTTTTACAAAGTTGCGTCAGTTGATGTTCGCTGCCGTCCATGTGCGTGGGTAAGCCAACAATAAGCAGTTGCGGTTTCCACTCTGAAATGAGTTGTGCGATGGTATTAAAGCGCACCTCATTTAACTCAGAGTTGATGGTCGATTGCGCATGCGCTGCTTTTAATAAGGTTTCACCAATGGCAACGCCAATCCGTTTTTCACCAAAATCAAACGCCATCACTGTCCCTGTTATTTCGGGGTAACGACGCTCAAGGATGGGTAAGTGACTTTGATTGAGCATCTTAAGCATGCCCGACTTCATCAGAGAGGTTGCTTAAATCAAGTCCCATCATACGCATGCCGAGCATAAAACGATTGGCTGGGGGCTCATCAAAAATAATTTGATGTACTGCCTGATGTTCTGTTGCCTCCAGATTTAACCATGCATTAAGTCCCATTTCTTCTTCTAATTGACCAGCTGACCAACCAGCATATCCTAAGGCAATTAACATTTTTTCTGGCGCTAGGTTGTTCGCCGCTGCGACTAAAATGTCTTTTGAAGTGGTTAAGGCTAAAGCTTCATTGATGACAATGGTTGAATCGTATTCTTTATCTAGCATATGTAGAACAAAGCCACGCTCTTGTTGGACAGGCCCGCCTTCAAAAATATGATTTTTTAGCAATGGTGAGGGTTGTGGCGACAAATCAATTTGCGCTAACAAATCGGCCACACGGTGTATTGAAGGACGATTTAAAACGATACCTATGGCACCATCTTCATTATGGGAGCAGATAAAAGTGATTGTTTGGGAAAAACGCGGGTCACTCATGCTAGGCATTGCGATGAGAAACTGACCAGTAAGATTTAAATTTTCCAATGTTCGTATGGTATCACAAGTTATAAAAAATAAGCGAATAAAACAAGCCGAATCATGCGCTTAGCTTAGCAGCCACGGCATTACTGTGCTTCTAGATAGCCAGTAATTTCCAAACCGAAACCATCCATACTAGGCATTTTACGCGGTGTTGCCATGAGCCTCATCTTTTTTACACCCAAATCTAATAGAATTTGTGAGCCAATGCCATAAGTTCTCAGCTCTTGGTTATAGCGGATGGGCGCATTTGCATTTTGAATTCGACTCACTAAATCGGTTTCGCTTTCGCCATGGTAAAGCAATACCATGACACCGCAGTCAGCATTGGCAATGGTTTGCATGGCTTTTAAAGTGTTCCAACTGTGCGAAGTGCTTGAGCGATCAAGTAAGTCAAATACCGAGAGTGGTTCATGCACGCGAACCAGTGTTTCATGCTCTGGGCTAGGGTTGCCTTTGATGAGAACAAGGTGAGATTCGTTTGCGATTTTATCGCGATAGACAATTAACTGCATTTCACCGTAAGCCGTAATGATGCTACGCTCGACTGCGCGCTCGATTAAGGTTTCATGTTCGCTACGGTAATGAATTAAATCAGCAATGGTACCAATCTTGATTTGGTGTTGCGCAGCGATTGCAACTAAATCGGGTAAACGTGCCATTTCACCATCGTCTTTGAGAATTTCACAAATGACGCTGGACGGCTCTAAGCCAGCCAAAGCAGCCAAGTCTGAACCCGCCTCTGTATGGCCTGCGCGAACGAGCACGCCGCCATTCATGGCTTTAAGAGGAAAGACATGGCCTGGGCTAACGATGCTTTGAGCATTGGCCTCTTTGGCAACTGCTGCTTGTATGGTCTTGGCACGGTCGGCCGCAGAAATGCCCGTAGTGACACCTTCCGCCGCCTCGATTGAGACAGTGAAGTTAGTGCCTAGCCGTGTCCCATTGTGGTCAACCATAGGTGGTAAATTTAATCGTTTACATCTTGTTTCATCTAAGGTTAAGCAAATCAATCCACGACCATACTTCGCCATAAAGTTAATATTTGCTGCTGTTGCAAATTCTGCAGCGATAACAAAATCACCCTCATTTTCGCGATTTTCATCGTCCACTAAAATGACCATTTTACCGTCTTTAATATCGGCAATGATTTCTGAAATGGGGCTAATTTGACTGTTTGGCATTTAACGGCTTTCGGCTTCCCACTGTTGCATACGTTCCACATAGCGGGCAATTTGATCAATTTCTAAATTCACGTGGCTACCAACTTGCAGCGCGCCCAATGTCGTTTTTTCTAGTGTGTGCGGAATAATATTCATCGTAAACACATCTTTATTTACTGCATTCACTGTTAAGCTAACACCGTTTACGCAGATAGAACCCTTGCGTGCAATATATTTTGAGACGGCATGGGGCGCTTGAATAGCCAATAACCAACAATCATTGACTGGCTCAAATTGCACCACTTCACCAACGCCATCGACATGGCCGCTGACCAAATGACCACCTAAGCGGTCGTCTAATCGCAGGGCTTTTTCTAGATTGACCAATCCTATTTTATCTAAGCCAGTGGTGACATTTAAGCTTTCCTTCGAAACATCAGCGGTAAAATGAGCTTTGCTTAACTTTGTTACCGTTAAGCAAACGCCATTAATCGCAATGCTATCGCCTTCTTTTACGTCAGTTAGGTCTAGTTGCTTCGCATCAATATTGATTTGAATATCACCTGTTGATATTGCAATAGGTCTAATTTCCCCAACGGCTTGTATGATTCCAGTAAACATCCTGCCATTTTAACAGTTGTCATCCCTTTTTATCCATGCATTAGTCAGATCGGTGATTAATTTTTTTAAAAACGCGTACAAAATTCATCAGATATCCTGTTAAGATTCTGCCATGTCTTTTTTTAGTCAATTGCTTTTAAAGGTGGGTTTACCCTACGAGCTGTTTGTCGGTTTGCGTTATACCCGCGCCAAGCGTAAAAATCATTTTATTTCGTTTATTTCACTCACCAGCATGGTTGGTATCGCCTTGGGTGTGGCTGCCTTGATTATTGTGCTTTCTGTGATGAATGGGTTCCAAGCCGAGTTGCGAAACCGTATTCTTGGTGTGGCTTCCCACATTGAAATTACCCAAAATAATCAACAACTCAGTCGCTGGCCATCATTAGCCAAGCAAGTTGAGGCGCAACCCAACGTGATTGCAACTGCGCCTTATGTTATGGCGCAGGGTCTGTTAAGTTATGGAAAAGCCGTGCAAGGTGCATTGGTTAGAGGTGTATTGCCATCAAAAGAAGATCAAGTGGCGGATTTAGGTAAAAAAATGCTGGTTGGCCAGTTAGCAGACTTGGTTTCAGGTGGTTTCAACATTGTTTTAGGCGTTGATTTAGCCTATGCTTTGGGCGTGAACGTTGGCGATAAAGTGGTATTGATGGCGCCCCAAGGTCAGTTTACGCCGACAGGTGTGATTCCACGCATCAGGCAGTTTACCGTGGTTGGCTTATTTCAAATCGGCATGTATGAATATGATGCTGGCTTAGCGCTTATTCATATTGAAGATGCGGCTAAGCTTTATAGGATGGGCGATAAGGTTTCTGGCTTACGTTTAAAAATCAACGAGTTATTTGATGCGCCTGCCATGACATCTGCCTTAGACAAGGCCTTGCTTCCATTGGGAGCGTATCACATTACCGATTGGACGCAACAGCACGCCAATTTCTTTAAAGCAATCCAATTAGAAAAGCGTGTGATGTTTATTATATTGACCCTGATTGTTGCAGTTGCCGCGTTTAATATCGTGTCAACGCTGGTGATGGCGGTTACCGATAAACGTGCCGATATTGCTATCCTGCGAACGTTAGGTGCCAGTCCTAAGAGTATTATGCAAATCTTTATCATTCAAGGCGCGCTTATTGGTATTGTTGGAACTTGCTTTGGTGCGATTTTTGGCATCATCATCGCCATGAATATTGATACAATTATTCCGTTTATCGAAAGCCTGTTTCACGTTCAATTTTTAGCCAAAGATGTCTATTACATCAGTGAGTTACCTTCAAAAATAGAGTGGGCTGACACCATTGCCATCATCATTACTTCTGTGATATTAAGTTTACTGGCAACACTTTATCCAAGCTATAAAGCATCCAAAATTAATCCAGCGGAGGCTTTGCGATATGAATAGTATTATCCGCTGTGAAGGACTCAGAAAAACTTATACTGGGTTAGACGTGGCAGTCCTTAATGGCATTGATTTAAAAGTTAAAAAAGGTGAGCAAATTGCCATTGTTGGTGCTTCTGGCTCGGGCAAAAGCACCTTGCTACATTTGCTTGGTGGATTAGACACGCCTAGTGCAGGTGAGGTGTCACTGCTTGGAAATAACTTAAATCAATTGTCAGAAACCAAAAAAGGTCAAATTCGTAATGACTCATTAGGTTTTGTTTATCAATTTCACCATCTTTTGCCTGAATTTACTGCAGTTGAAAACGTAGCAATGCCATTATTCATTGGGCGTATGCCTCGAGAACAGGCTTTGCAAACTGCACGTGAAATGTTAGAAAAAGTTGGACTATCCCATCGCTTGGCGCATATGCCAGGTGAACTATCTGGTGGAGAGCGTCAACGCGCCGCATTAGCGCGGGCGCTTGTCACAGGGCCTGCATGTATCTTAGCTGACGAGCCAACAGGGAACTTAGACAGAGTCACTGCCGCACAAGTGTTTGATTTGTTGATTGAAATTAATGCGGTATTGAACACCAGCTTGGTGGTAGTGACGCATGATTTATCGCTAGCCAGCAAAATGCATCGGCAATACCAATTAGAAGATGGTCTGCTGAAGACTTTGGACTAATTTCAATTTAGCTTGGCCAAGCCTTCATGGCTAATGTGGCTACATGTAACAATTCTTTTTTGCTTGCACCACTTGTTGCTTGTACTGACATCCCTTGATGTAAGGTAGCAAGATATCTAGCCAACGCTTGCGGACTCGCTTCGTGCGATAAATCACCATCCACACAGCCAGTATTGGTCGTGTCTGGTAGTCATGACACCATGTTGTCTACTGAAGGTTCAATCACCATGTTTAAGCAACTTAATAATGCGCAGTTGGTGCTTTATCCTGATTCAGATCACGGTTCAATTTTCCAGTACCACAATGCTTTTGTTAACGCGGCAGATTATTTCTTATGCCATTAATTGACTGCTGTCCATTTCTGAGAAAAAGGTGGCCAGATAACAATAGATCTTAACTTAAGATGGCTTCCGCTGATGGTAAGAGGTGGATGCTAGGCACATTCCGAGGCCACTAGTCTTACTGCACCAAAAAAATGTCTTCACATGGCTGTATTGCGCCATTGACCATGCTGTTTTACTATATACATTGATCCTTTGCGCTGATAGATGTGTGGCTATTTTTCGCATGTTTTTGCATTGAAAACAATATTCAAAAAATAAATAATCATGATCTCAACCTTAACGCTTGCTGGCTTTTTAGTCGGTGTTAGTTTATTACAACAGCAAGCGAGCTTGCCTGCGTTACCTTGGTTGTTTCTGCCGTTGATATTGCTTGCTTTTATGCTGTTTTGCTGGGCTAAGTTAAAGCCACTTGTGCAATGGGTGTTTGTTTTTTTGGTGGCTGGCTGGCTGGGGTTTTCTTACGCGGCATGGTTGGCGACGTGGCGGTTAAGTGATGCATTACCTAAAGCATGGGAAAAGCAAGATATTGAAGTGATTGGTGTTGTTGCTGATTTACCGCAAGCGAACCCACGGGGAATGCGTTTTGCCTTTGATATCGAGCAGGTGCTTACACCTGAAGCAACGGTGCCTAAGCACATTGTCCTCAATTACTATCAATCCAACACTTGGCAACAATGGTCAAGCAAAGCGAGTCAGCCGCCTGAGATTAAGGCTACAAGCATACATGCAGGACAACGTTGGCAGTTAAGCGTTAGATTAAAGCGTCCACATACTTCATATAATCCAAATGGTTATGATTTTGAAGCTTGGGCACTTACTGAGAAAATTCGTGCGGCGGGGTATATCCGTGCCCAAGCGCCGATGCGAAAGTTAAATAATTTTGTTTGGCGACCTTCGTATGTGATTGCCTATTGCCGTGAAAAGGTGAGTGACCATATTGCCAACGTACTGATTAATCAAAACTATGCGGGTGTGATTCGCGCTTTGGTGATTGGTGACCATAGTCAAATTAATGCGCAAGATTGGGATGCCTATTTAAAAACGGGCACTAATCACTTGATGAGTATTTCTGGCTTACACATCACCATGCTATCTGGTTTAGCCTTTGGTTTAGTCACTTTTGTTTGGCGCCGCATTCCATGGTTAGTACTGTATTTACCCACTAAAAAAGCTGCGATTATCGGTGGTGCGCTCGCTGGATTGCTCTATGCATGTTTGGCAGGCCTGTCTGTGCCGACGCAACGTACGCTCATCATGTTGCTCACCTTTGCTGTTGCCTTATTGCTTAATAAGCAGGTAATGATTGCTCGAGCACTTGCGATTGCTTTGTTGCTTGTTGTGTTGTTTGATCCATGGGCGGTGATTGCGCCTGGTTTCTGGTTGTCTTTTTCTGCGGTGGCCTTTATTGCTTACGCAGTGGCTAATCGATTAAAGGTTGGACATTGGCTTGCTGAAGCGGCGCATACCCAGTTCGCTGTCACTTTGGGTTTATTACCGTTTCTGATATTGATGTTTGGACAAGCTTCTATCATTTCACCAATTGCAAACGCAGTTGCGATTCCCATGGTCAGCTTGTTGGTTGTACCGTTTGCCATTTTAGGCGCTTTAGTGCCTTTGGATTTTATTATGCAAGCTGCGCATCAAGTGCTGGCGATTGTGATGTATTTTCTGAACTGGATGGCAGATTCACCGATGGCGGTTTGGCAACAAGCAGTCCCGCCTTTATGGGCAGTCTTGTTGGCCCTATAGGGTGTGGTTTGGCTATTATTACCGCGTGGTTTACCACAGCGATGGCTTGGCCTAATCCTCATTTTACCCATGATGATGACGAAACCATTGGCATTAAGCCAAGGTGAAATGCAGGTGGCGGTGCTCGATGTAGGGCAGGGTTTAGCTGTCGTAATCAAGACAGCCAAGCATGTGATGCTGTATGACGCAGGTCCAAAATATAATCAGGAAAAAAATGCAGGCATCAGCATTGTAATGCCTTATTTGTTTAGTCAGGGGATTCAGCAATTAAGCGCTCTGGTGGTCAGTCATGAGGACAGTGACCATAGTGGGGGCGCAGCTGCTATCCTAGCTAAGATGCCGGTTGCTTGGCTGATGAGTTCGTATGATTTTCCGCAAACCATACAGACTATGCCACAACAATTGAAGTGTTATGCTGGGCAAAGTTGGGTTTGGGATGCTGTGCGGTTTGATGTGCTTTATCCTAGTAAAGCAAGCAAACAGGATGCTGATGTTAAGGATAATAATAGAAGTTGCGTGATTAAAGTAACTAGCCGCTACGGGGCTGTTCTGTTGACGGGCGATATTGAAAAGCGCGCAGAGCAAGTTTTGTTAGCGCGCCAAGCATCTCGATTGAAAAGTGGTGTATTAATTGCACCTCATCACGGTAGTAAAACATCCTCATCAAAAGCGCTGATTGATGCGGTCGCTGCCAAATATGTTGTTTTCACTGTTGGGTATTTGAATCGTTTTAAGCATCCGCAGCCCATCGTGGTGAGCCGATATCTAGAAGTCGGTGCTACCACTTATCGGTCAGATTATGATGGTGCAATTTTAATCGACTTTACTGAGCAAAATCCAATGCACGTTAATCGTTGGCGACGATCTCACGCTAAATATTGGCACGACCAATTTTATCAAGACTAAACTTGCCGAGTAGTGCCCTTGTGAGCTAAAGTAACGCTAATTTTGTTTTATATGATTTATTTGAGGAGTCACCATTGTGTGGGAAATTATTTTAGCTGCTGGGTGGCCAATTTGGCCATTAATTTTCGCTTCAATTATTGCGTTAGCCATTATTGTTGAACGTGCCTGGGCGTTGAGAAGTGAAATTGTTGCGCCAAGTAATCTATTGCCAGAAGTGCAAAAGTGGATGGGTCAAGGCGTTGTCAATCAAGAGAGTTTAGCTAAACTTGAGATTCATTCCTTGTTGGGCAGAATTTTTGCAAGTGCATTAGCCAATGAGAAAAATACGAGAGAGGTGATGAAAGAGTCAATTGAGGAAACTGGGCGTGCAGTAGCACATAGCCTGGAAAAATATCTTTCTACCCTTGGTACGATTGCAACAGTGGCACCGCTACTTGGTTTACTTGGTACAGTGATTGGTATGGTGGAGTTATTTGGTGCTTTTACTAATTCAGGTCATGATGTTGCCCAATTTGCTCGAGGCATTTCGGTTGCGCTTTACAATACTGCGGCAGGTATTGTTGTGGCTGTCCCTGCCATGATTGCTTACCGATATTTCCGTTCTAAAGTGGATACTCTGTTGCTCGATATGGAACAGCAAGCGATTAAATTAGTTGAAATTCTGCACGGTGAACGTTAATCGAGTATTCAAAGTTTAAGGAAAACTAAAATGAATTTTCAACGTGGCAGAAATCACGAAGAGTTAGAAATTAACTTTATTCCGTTAATTGATGTGCTATTAGTGATTATTATCTTTTTAATCGTTAATGCAACATTCTCGCGCACCAGTGAATTGCAAATTAATTTACCAACTGCAGAAGCAAATGTGTCTGAAGAGAAGCCGTTGATCATTACCGTTGATGTGGATGAAGCTGGTCATTTTATGGTAGAAGCTAAAGATGCTGGTACAAGTGTAGAAAGCATTGCGAATGCTTTAAAAGCCGCCGTAGATGATGGCAAAGATCCAACTATTGTGATTAATGCTGATGCGAAATCGACACACCAGTCTGTCGTGAATGTGATGGAGGCAGCACGACTTGCAAACTTCACGCATATTACTTTTGCTACGCAGTCAGGATCTAGCAATTAATCACGCTCATTTTCTTAATCTGTTTCTAGTGGGTTAAGCATGTCGAAACGCTTGCGTAAACATAACGCGCTGTCAGAAATACACAACGCTAAGGCATTGTTTTTAAGATTATTTTCTTATGCTTTGCGATATAGATACCTGCTTGTTCTGACCATCCTGGCAACGGCAGTATTGTCATTGAGCAACACCGCTTTCTTAGCGATGATTAAGAAAGTAACAGACGAAGGATTTATGCGTGACTCATCACAGCATCTGTTTGTCCTTCCTTTGATGTTGTTTGTCTTAATGACGGTACGCGGCGTAGCGGGATTTATCTCGATGTACAGCATGCGCTGGATTGCGCGACGTGTGGTTGAAACCCTGAGAAGAGAAGCATTTAGTCGTTTAATGCGTATGCCAGTCAGCTTTTTCGATGCTCAATCAACTGGCATTATGGTTTCTAAATTAACCTATGATGCAGAAAGACTGTCTAGCGTCGCCACCCGTACGGCGATGAACGTCTTGAGGGATGTGCTAACTGTATTTGGCTTGATTGTCTATATGTTATATCTTGATTGGCGATTGACTTTAATTTTTGCAATCGTCGCACCATTAATGGTTTTATATCTCAGAAAAACCACGCCTAAACTCCGTGCAAATGCTAAAAAAGTTCAGCTAGCTGTTGGTGAGATGACAAAAGTTTCTGAAGAGGCGATTTCTGGACAGCGGATCGTTAAAATTTTTGGTGCGCAAGATTATGAAGATAGCCGTTTTTCTCAAGTTGTGATTGACAATCGCAACTTAGAGCTCCGCTCTGCACGTATTGCTGGTCTCAATAGTTTTGTCATTGAGGTGTTAGCTGCTTTGGCATTAGCACTCGTTGTTTATTATGCATTAGGACGCTTTACTGTTGGGGAATTTGCAGCCTTTATAGGTGCTTTGCTAATGTTGATTTCGCCTATCAAGCACATTACTGCAGCGAATGAAGATTTTCAAATTGGTTTGGCTGCAGCGCAAAGCGTGTTTAACGTAATTGACGCACCTATTGAAAATGACGATGGTGCACAAGAGATTGGCAAAATTCACGGCAACATCGAATTTAAAAATGTCAGCTTACGTTATGACAATGCTAAACGATTGGCTTTAGACAACTTAAGCTTCACGGTCAAAAGCGGTGAGAAAGTGGCTTTGGTTGGTCGGTCGGGTGGTGGTAAGACTTCATTAATGAATCTGTTGCCACGCTTTTATGAGTTGCAAGAAGGAATGATTCTGCTCGATGGCGTTGATGTTCGTGCTTTATCCTTAAAGAATTTGCGTTCACAGTTTTCATTAGTGAGCCAAGACATTATTTTATTTAATGACACCGTATTTAATAACATTGCTTATGGCGTGTTGAGAGAGACGAGTGAAGAAGAAGTCATTAATGCAGCTAAAGCGGCCAACGCTTGGGAGTTTATTCAGCAAATGCCTAAAGGGCTGCAAAATGAAATTGGAGACAGGGGTGTCCGTCTATCTGGCGGACAACGCCAGCGCATTGCCATTGCTCGTGCAATCTTAAAAAATGCACCAATTTTATTATTAGATGAAGCCACTTCAGCGTTAGATACCGAGTCTGAACAACATGTGCAAGCTGCTTTGGACGTGTTGATGCAAAATCGCACAAGTTTGGTCATTGCTCATCGACTTAGTACCATTGAAAATGCGGATAGAATCCTAGTGCTAGACAAAGGTAAAATTGTTGAATCTGGTTCACACAAAACATTGCTGAGCATGAATGGCTATTACAGTAAGCTATACCAAAAAGAGTTTAACGAGTAGGCGCAAGCGATGCTTAAACAAATGATTACTGCTTGGGAAAGAAAACCGCTTTTTTTTTACTTGCTACTCATACCGCTTTCTTGGTTGTTTTTACTGTTGACCGCTTTACGTCGGCTTGCCTATCAATTTGGGGTGTTATACTCAGCTCAACTGCCAGTACCCATTATCATAATCGGTAATATTAATATGGGCGGCAGTGGCAAAACGCCAGTCGTAATATGGCTAGTCAAGCAGCTGAAAAAATACGGTTATATACCAGGTGTGATTAGTCGAGGTTACGGGGCGAACAATGTGCAACCAGTACCTGTCGGTCAAATGAGTTTAGCGGCTGAAGTCGGTGACGAACCGCTTTTGATTGCGAGGCAAGCTGATTGCCCAGTCTGGGTTGCGAAGAATAGGGTTAAGGCTGCACGTGCATTGCTGGCAGCGCATCCGACATGTAATGTGATTGTGAGTGATGATGGTTTGCAGCATTATCGATTGCGACGTGATGTTGAAATTGCGGTAGTTGATTCAGAAAGCTTGCAGGCAAAGTATTGTTTGCCTGCAGGACCTTTGCGTGAGCCTCAGCATCGCTTGCAAACTGTGGATGCGATTGTTTGTCATACCCAGCAACAGATTGCCAACAGCTTTTCTATGCAGCTTATTGGGCAAACATTTTATAATTTAGCTAATCCTAATGAAGTCGTCTCTGCTGACTATTTTAAAGGTAAGTTGGTGAAGGCGGTAGCGGGTATTGGTAAACCTGAGCGTTTTTTTAATGGTTTGCGTGAAATGGGTGTTGTTACTGAAGGAATTGATTTTCCTGACCATCATGCTTTTACTGCACAGGATTTAGAATCGATTTGCTGTGAAGCGCTCTTGATGACAGAAAAAGACGCGGTTAAATGCCAGCCTTTTGCAAAAGCGCATTATTGGGTACTGCCAGTTCAAGCTGAAATAGAGGCAGGCTTATTGCCGCTCTTGCTATCCAAGCTAAAAGCGATACAACATTGACAACAATGAAAGAGAAATAACATCATGATTGATGCAAAGTTACTAGCGATATTGGTATGCCCTGTTACTAAGGGGCCCTTAATCTACAAAAAAGCACAAAACGAATTGATTTCAACATCCGCTCGGTTGGCTTACCCTGTACGTGACGGCATTCCAGTGTTGCTGGAGGAAGAAGCACGAAAACTAAGCTCAGATGAAAAGGTCGATTAGTGTCGTTTAAAGTAGTTATTCCAGCGCGATACGCAAGCTCACGTTTGCCTGGTAAGCCCTTATTAGACATTGCAGGCAAGCCGATGGTGATTCGTGTTGCCGAGCAAGCTAGTAAAAGTGGTGCGCAAGCGGTGGTGATTGCGACCGATCATGAGCAGATTATTCAGGTGGCTGATGCACACCAAGTTGAAGCAGTGATGACGCGTATCGACCATCAATCAGGAACTGACCGAATTGCTGAAGTCGCACAAACATTCAATTGGCAAGATGATGACATTGTGGTGAATGTGCAAGGTGATGAACCGCTGATTGACCCTGCATTGATTCAAGAAGTCGCGCTTATTCTTACCCATAATCGAGTTGCTGTGATGGCAACCGCTTGTCATGCGATTAATGATGAAGCCTCAATGCATAATCCAAATGTGGTTAAAGTGGTGATGGATGTACATGGTCATGCGCTGTATTTTAGCCGGTCACCGATTCCATATCCGCGCGATGAAGCACATCAAAACCATCTAAAAGCCCATCGGCATATCGGGATTTACGCCTATCGCGTTGGTTTCTTAAAACAGTATGCGGACTTGTCTATCACAGCGTTAGAACAGATAGAAAGTTTAGAGCAGCTCAGAGTATTGCATCATGGCTATAAAATAGCGGTTACGATTACAGCGGCTGCGCCTGCGACAGGAGTAGATACGCAAACAGATTTAGATTATGTACGCAGTGTTTGGGCTGATTAATCGCTTGTAATTTTCTCATTAGTTCATGCTTGATTTAAACAGGAGCCAATCATGAGGCGCGGACACATCTGGTTGGCATGGACAGATGCTGCAACAAGCTGATGAACATTTTGACGTGACATCAGTGGATGCGCAACTTGTAATGGAGATTACAAGTTGCTAGCAGACTGTATAGCGTTAAACGGCTTCTTCGCCTGTTTCGCCCGTTCTGATGCGTAGCGCTTGCTCTACACTGGTTACAAAAATCTTGCCATCACCAATTTTGCCTGTGTGAGCTGATTTGACAATCGCCTCCATTGCAGAATCTAAAATATCGTCAGCAACAACTAGCTCTAATTTCACTTTAGGCAAAAAGTCGATGGTATATTCTGCACCCCGATAAAGTTCAGTATGACCTTTTTGACGACCGAAACCCTTTACTTCGGTGACGGTTAATCCATTAATACCTATTTCAGAGAGTGCCTCGCGCACTTCTTCTAACTTAAATGGTTTAATGATGGCTTCGATTTTTTTCATTTAACTCTCCTGAACACTTCAGTAAATTGTACTACTAATTTAGTCTTAATTTGCAAGTAATTGGGTGCCTTCTATCCTTGCCAAAGCCGCGTTGGGTGATTCTGACACCAATCGGTGCTTGCCGTCGCTTATATTCGTTACGGTCAATTAATTTAGTCACATGCTTAACGTCATCCTCGCGATAGCCAAGGGCAATAATGGCATCAAGGCTTAAATCGTCTTCAACGTAAGCTTGTACAATAGCATCTAGAATTTCGTAAGACGGCAAGCTATCCTGGTCTGTTTGGTCGTCACGTAGTTCTGCACTTGGTGCACGATTAATAATGCGTTCAGGAATGATGGCTGAGATCTGATTGCGATAATTGGCTAAACGATACACCAAGGTTTTAGGGACATCTTTTAATAATGAAAAACCACCTGCCATATCGCCATATAAGGTGCTGTAACCAACAGCCGTTTCGGATTTATTCCCAGTTGTGATAACCATACTACCAAATTTATTAGAGAGCGCCATTAATAACATGCCCCGAATACGAGCTTGTAGATTTTCTTCAGTTGTATCTTCTGCTCTGGCACTAAATTCTTCAGATAATACGTTTTTAAATCCCTCAAATAAGGATTTGATGGGAATCAAACTATAATCCACATGCACTAACTGCGCCATTTCAATTGCATCATCAACACTCATGCTAGCCGTGTATTGTGATGACATCATCAACACTTTGACCCGCTCTGCACCTAAAGCATCGACTGCAATAGCGAGAGTCAGTGCTGAGTCTATGCCGCCTGAAAGGCCCAGCACAACACTAGGGAAACCATTTTTATTCACATAATCAGCCAAGCCCAGTTTTAGCGCATTGTATACCATGGCTTCTATACTTAAAGCTGGAATAATAGGGGTTGCTACTGGTTGCTTATTGGCAATTTCTACATAAGCCAGCGATTCAACAAAAGACGGTAGCTGGTGGGTCACAGTGCCTTGTGAATCGAGCACAAAAGAAGCACCATCAAAGACGAGCTCGTCTTGACCACCAACCAGGTTGGTATAAATTAGGGGTAAGCCAGTTTCTTTAACACGACGAGATAACACTTCATAACGTGTCTCTAGCTTGTCCATATGATAGGGTGAAGCATTTAGTGAGAGTAAAAAAACTGCACCAGCCTCTTTGGCTTGTTGTGCTGGCGATACCTCCCAACCATCGGCGCAAATCATGACGCCAAATTTGATGCCATTTAATTCAAACACGGCGGCTTGATTGCCTGGCTCAAAATAGCGTGCTTCATCAAAAACACTATAATTCGGTAAGACCTGTTTGTGATAAGTGGCGATTATTTGGCCGTTTTGAAGCACGCTAGCAGCATTAAAAAGCTGTTTGTTTTGGTCGTGATAATCAGGATGACCAACCAATACCGTTAAATCAGGCAATGATTTTGCAATACGAAGCAGCGCTTTTTGATTGGCAACAATAAAGTCATGGCGAAATAATAAATCCTCTGGAGGGTAGCCGCAGAGCCCTAATTCTGGCGTCACCATTAAATCAGCCCCATTGGCTTTAGCTTGCTTTGCCAAAGCAATGATGGCATCAGCATTGCCTGTAATATCTCCAACGGACGCGTTGAACTGTGCGATAGCGATTTTCATGAGTTAGTATTTTCCGCCAGCGCTTTTAATCAATTTTACAATTTCAGGATTTCCTTTTTTAAGTGCGTAAACATAAGGGGTTAACCCATATTTATCACGCACTTTTAAATCAACTTGATGCGTAATGAGAAGTTGTACTAGCGCTACAGCGTCTTTATTGATTGCCATCTCTATTAAGGGAGTGTCTTGATAGTCTTGGTGATTGACGTCGGCACCATTTTTTATTAAGACCTCAGCGGCATCAAGCGCATTCTGATTAATTGCCCATGCCAATGCCGTCCAACCAGAGGCATCTTGCCTATGAAGATCAGCACCCTGTTTAATCAGATAGGCAACAACGTCGGCATCCCCCTTTTTTGCAGCATACATGAGTGCCGTTACCTGAATCGGGTCTTGCGTGTTGATGTCTGCAGCATTTTTTAATAGTGATGCAATCGTGGCAATATCACCAGAGTGAATAGCATACATCAGAACGGTTTTTCCTTCTTTATTCTTGGTATTTGGATCCACACCATGACTAATCAGCAAATCAACTGCGCCGCTGTTTCCCTCTGCTGCTGCCATACTAAAAGCTGTCCAGCCAGTTGACTCATGTATTTTTGGGTCTGCACCTTTTGCCAACAATAGCTTCATCACGGCTAGATTATTTTTCTTTGCGGCAAACATTAGCGGCGTCCAGCCATCACTATCTTGACCATTTAGATCGGCGCCTTTGCTGATGAGTAGCGATGCAACCTCGGTTTGATCTTTTCGGGCGGCATACATGAGTGCAGAAATACCGTCTGAATCAACCGTGTTTGGATTGACCCCGCTTTCTAATAAGCCATTCACGATAGTGACGTCACCCTTAGAGGACATTGTCAGCAAATAGGGAATGTCATCCGCCATACACGGCAGACTGATGAGTGATAGACACATCACGAGAATCAGATGGATTTTTTTCAATCGCTTAGCCCTTTTTATGAAGAATGGCTTGCATAACCGCTTCACCTAAGCCCGCTGGCGATTGCGCTACCACAGCACCAGCGCGCTCAAGCGCTGCCATTTTATCTTCTGCACGACCAGCACCGCCAGAAATAATCGCGCCAGCGTGACCCATGCGTTTGCCTTTGGGCGCCGTTAAGCCAGCAATATAAGCTGCAACGGGCTTTGTGATATGGTTTTTGATGTAATCCGCAGCCGCCTCTTCATCACTTCCACCAATCTCGCCCACCATGATAATAGCTTCTGTTGCAGGATCTGCTTCAAATAAGGCTAAGCACTCGATAAAATTAAGGCCTTTAACTGGGTCGCCACCAATACCAACGCAAGTCGTTTGCCCCAAACCCAACGCAGTGGTTTGATGGACGGCTTCATAAGTTAAAGTGCCCGAGCGAGAAACAACCCCCACTTTGCCTTTTAGATGAATGCTACCTGGCATAATACCGATTTTGCATTCATCTGGTGTGATAATGCCTGGGCAGTTAGGGCCAATTAATTTGGTGCCATTGGCATCTAATGCCGCTCTAACATTAATCATATCTAAGACGGGAATACCCTCAGTGATGCAAACAACCAGTTCAATGCCAGCATCACTAGCTTCCAAAATAGAATCCGCTGCAAAAGGAGGGGGCACATAAATCACACTTGCATTTGCTTGGGTTTCACGCACGGCTTCGCGAACGGTATTAAAAACAGGTAAGCCAAGGTGTTGTTGCCCGCCTTTGCGCGGGGTGATGCCACCAACCATTTGTGTTCCGTAAGCAATCGCTTGCTCTGAGTGAAACGTACCTTGCTTGCCAGTGAAGCCTTGGCATAAAACTTTGGTGTGCTTGTTGACTAAAATACTCATGCGACCGCCTTTACTGCTTGTTCAGCGGCATCAGTTAAATGCTCTGCAGAGATAATATTTAAACCACTTTCACGTAACATTTGTTTACCTAACTCAACATTGGTACCTTCTAATCGAACAACCACTGGAATCGTCATTTCTACTTCTTTTACAGCCGTAATGATACCTGTAGCAATGATGTCGCAACGCATGATACCACCAAAAATATTCACTAAAATCGCCTTAACATTTTGGTCGGCTAGAATGATTTTAAAAGCCTTTGTCACTGTTTCTGCTGTGGCACCCCCGCCAACATCCAAGAAATTGGCAGGCATGCCACCATGTAACTTAATTAAATCCATGGTTGCCATAGCAAGTCCAGCGCCATTGACCATACAGCCGATATTACCATTCAAAGCGATGTAGTTAAGACCTGAATGATGGGCTTCTGCCTCTTTAACATCATCTTGTGACCAATCACGTAAGCCCGCAAGTGTCTTTTGGCGATAGAGCGCATTGTCGTCTATGGTCATTTTGCAGTCGAGTGCTACCAGGTGGCCATCGGTGGTTACCACAAGAGGATTAATTTCAAGTAACGCCAAATCATTTTCAGTGAATAGTTTATATAGGCCTTTTGCTAGTTTGGTGAATTCGGCAATTTGGTCGCCGGCTAAATTTAAGGCAAATGCGATATTGCGTGCTTGGAAATCCACCAAGCCATTTAAGGGATCACAGACCTCTTGCAGTATCTTATCGGGCTCAGTGGCGGCAATTTCTTCAATATCCATACCGCCAGCGGATGATGCCACCATGACAACCCGGTTAAGCGCGCGATCAACCAACATGGATAAATACAGTTCACGTTCAATAGGCAATGTTTGTTCAACCAACACACGATGCACGGCTTGGCCATCTGGTGCGTTTTGATAAGTGATTAAGTTTTTGCCAAGCAAGCTACCAGCAGTCGCTTGTGCTTCGGCAGCAGAGGTGACTAATTTAACGCCACCAGCTTTGCCTCGGCCTCCAGCATGTACCTGTGCTTTAACGACCCATGCGTTTCCAGCAATTTGTTTAGTGGCGGCGGCGGCGGCCTCTTCAGATTCAACTACTTCGCCAATCGGCGTCGTGATGCCATAGCGTTGGAGTAGTTGTTTGGATTGATATTCGTGTAAGTTCATGAATGTAAAGTTGATGATTGATTGTTTGGTTTGTACTGGACTCTATTTTCTCGCAAAAGCTTGTTTGAGGCTAGTAAAATGCATGTAAAACAAAAAAGCCACAGCAGCAGCGGTGGCTTTTTTGGGTATGTTGCTGCTGCTTATAAATCTTGCTCCCAAGTATTACCATATATTTTGCCAGTTCTAGACATAATAAACATTTGGTACATGCTGGTTACCCACATAAAAGTGGATGCTAAGCTGTAACCAATACCACCGATAATGGTTAGATAAGCAAAGCTTGGACTGAGCTTGGTTAACCACCAAGATAAAATATCGAGAATAAGGAAACCAAAAGGAAAAGCAATTGCAATGATTTTAAGTTTTCTCGGAACTCCAACAGCAAAACTAAAAATAAAGCTAATAAAGAAAAAGATAAAACTAATGCCAAATAAATGAATATGCGACACCCGGGTTAAGCTTTGGAAGCTGGCGCCATCGCTGGTGGCCGCTACTTTTTGAACCTCTTCAAAGTGATTGAAGTTAGGAATATTCGGGATTGCGCTATGACAAGCAACGCAATGTTTGACAAATACTGCCTTAAAGTGAGCATCCCAGTCCTCTTTTGGCGCGCCTTTTCGGACCCATTTGATGATATCTGCTCTGACTTCATCTGGTGCGTTGGCTTTCATTGAGCCGTTGAGTTTGTTTTCTAATAGGCTATGAGTGCGGTCACCATAGTAACTATAAACGATGTCATTTTTAGACAAACCCACTTTGCCATCGGCCATACCATGCGTCATCATGATTTGCAAGCCTGCCATCATGAGTCCAACACCAACAACCAATAAGTAGCCAGCGAAAAGCGTTTTAATCGGTGCTGGCATGTTGGGTAGATTAAGCCATGTCATATTAGAGGGGGTAAATTGCATTGATTCATCTCAAGAGTTGTTGTACGAAAATCATAGCATTAAAACGATACATCGACCAAGAAAAGAAGCGCTTATCAAGTGGCTTCATTCATATCATGGTGAGTTTGCGCTAACTGTTATAATGTGTTTTTGTTCTAGATTTGTGAATTTTATGCGTTTAGTTATTCAAGGTCGGGCGTTGAGTGTGGCGCATCTGACTCATATTCACCGCTTAATTGGCGGTAACACACAGTTTATGCAAATCGGCGAATACGCTTATTACCTGCCCATTCATTCTCCAGAGATTGATGCGGTACAGTCCTTTTGTGCGGCGCAGCAAATTGACTGTGCAATCGTGCCAAATACGCAAGTATTAACCAAGTTTGGCTTGTGTGTGATGGACATGGATTCGACCTTAATTTCGATTGAGTGTATTGATGAAATTGCCGATATGATGGGCATCAAACCGCAGATTGCCGAGATTACAGAAGCGGCGATGCGTGGGGAATTGGATTTTGCTGCCAGTCTCACTAAACGGGTTGGCTTGCTCAAAGGCTTGGATGAAAGCGCTTTGCAAACAGTTGTTGATGAGCGCTTAAAATTAAATCCAGGTGTGAAAGAGTGGATTGCCGTATGCCAAGCAAACAATATAAAAACAATGGTGGTTTCTGGTGGTTTTACTTTTTTTGCCAACCATGTCAAAGCAATGCTTGGGTTAGATTATGCGGTAGCGAACGTGCTTGAGATTGTGGATGGAAAGCTGACTGGTAAAATTGTTGGTGATATTGTCGATGCCCAGCGTAAAGCGGATGAGTTAGTACAATGGCGCGATGCGCTCGGCTTGAGTGCGACGCAAACCATTGCCATCGGTGATGGGGCCAATGATTTAAAAATGATGAATGTCGCAGCTGTTGGCATTGCCTATCATGCAAAACCAGTCGTACAAGCACAGGCTATGTACGCCTTGAATCATGTCGGTGTTGATGGCGCCATTTATTTGCTGACAGCCTAGCGCATGGCCTAAGGCTTATAACAAACTTAGTTCTTCCTCTGTAAAGCCTGCTTTTCTTCTGGCATTCAGATTGAATGGTGGTTTAAGGGTAGGCGCTTTATATTGCAGACAAAGTTGATAGAAGGTTTCAATTGGGTTAAGTAATCTTTGTGTGCATAGCCAATTAAACCAAGTATTACCAATGGCGACATGTCCAATTTCATCACGCAGAATAATATCGAGAATTTCAGCTGCTTTTTGGTCGCCAGCTTGCGCTAGTTTACCTCGCAAAGCTGGCGTTGCATCGAGTCCGCGTGCTTCCATGGTGCGAGGCACTAAAGCCATACGGGCCAGTACGTCATCTTTTGTCCGCTCGACCATCTCCCATAGCGCATTATGGCCAGGAAAGCTGCCATAAGCATAACCAAAGCTCGCTAAATGGCTGTTCAGTAGGGAAAAGTGATCAGCCTCTTCTGCCGCTACACGTAACCAATCAACATAGTACTGTGATGGCATATTGGCAAAACGCCAAATCGCATCAAGGGCCAAATTAATCGCATTAAATTCGATATGCGTCAGGGCATGGATGAGCGCAGCGCGCCCCTCATCCGTTCGCATCGAGCGTTTTTTGACTGCAATCGGCGAGACTAACTCGGGTCGAAGCGGACGGCCAGGAATCGTTTTTCCACCCATGGAGATAGGCTGGATTTCGGCCTTAGTATCGAGAGTAACTTGCTGATTGGCGAAAGCTTGATGCAGACCGATTACCCCATCTACTTTTTGTTTTGGATTGTCCGAAAGTAGCCAGTTGAGCGCACTTTGACGCAACTCAATACCGTCTAATAAGCAGTTATTTACATTCAATTTTTAATCAATTTCAATGAATTCAAGTGTGCCCGCTTTCATGACAGGGACTAAGATATATTTTTCATCGTGACTGAGCGCAATATCTGCTGGACTATTGAAATGGCTTTTAATCGGCCGAGCTTGACCTGCATCAAGGTGGTAGATCGAGCCGCCTTTCCAATCGCTGACATAAATCTGACCACTTTTTGTTTTAACAATACCGTCGCCACCACCAAAGCCTTCGGCAAGTTTAACCAAATCACCATTGTCTAGATTGACTCGATATAGCATGCCTGAAGCAAAATCTACCGTTAGTAAATGGTGCTCATCTTCCACGAACAAGCCATTGGGCGCTAACACTTCTGGTTTGTTACGATCGACTATGGTAGTGATCCTGCCCTGTGGATTGATTTTGTAAATGGCACCACCAGTGGATAAGTCACCACTATCACTGACGTATAAGTTACCTTGGTTGTCAGCTGCCAAATCATTTAAAAACTGCGGGGTTTGCGGAAAGGCATCAGCTGCCACAAAGATATGCCAATGGCCATTTGGCATTACCATCAAAACACGATTTTTATCCGCAACATATACATTGTCTCCAATGATGGCGAGTCCTTTTGGGTCATCCATCCCTTTTGCAAAAATCGTGGTTTCACCGTTGTGAGTAATCTTTCTTATTTGACCATCGCTATCTTGGTTGAAGCCATTGATTTCAGAAACATAAAGATCGCCATTCTTGGCTTGAATCACTGATTCTGGTGTCAACAAGGAGGTAATCCTTTCGGAAAACAAAGTGCTAGCATGAATACATCCAGTGTAAAGCATAGCGAATACAATCATTATTTTTTTCATTTGAGATTCCAAGCAATCATTAATAGTAAAGGTTATTTAAGGGTAGATTATCCAAAGCATTGCAGATTTCACTTGTCTGAATGGGTGTATTTTTGTCGAGAGCGCTTAAAAATGCTGGGTCACGGGACAGTGCTTCAATCACTTTAGCCATCGCCTTTTTGTAGCCTTCAGCTATGAAATAGTCTGGGTTGTTGCTCAGCATTCCCAATTGTGTGGCCTCCTGTCTGATATGGGTGATAGGGGCGCCAGTACTCGTATAAGCCGCAGCAATCCACTCAGTATAGAACACTTGCAACTGCGCATTGTAAAACACATGTGGTTCTAAGAGTAAAACGACGCTGGCTGGACTAGTAGCCTGCTTGTCTTGTGAGCATTCGCTAAGGCTAGCAAATTGCGGTTTTAGCATCTCCATCGCTGTTTTTTCAGCTAATGGCCCTTTCGTATGCCAAACAACCATATAAGGATGCAGTAACCTGACGGGATGCAAATAGTGTGTTTTTGCAATATGGATCGCCACATGACCTTGTAGTAGATTCGCCTGTGCTGGTGTGGCTGAACTGATTAATAGCCATAATAAACTTAATACTAGTGCTTTCATGATTGTTCCATTCTGTAAGATTGTTATTTTGTGCTTTTGTAAATAATACGATAAATGTAGCCAGTTTTGTCATCGCTGACATATAAAGCGCCATCTGGCCCTACCACTACATCAACAGGGCGACCCCATGCGCGGTTATTGTTCAGCCAGCCAGTTGCAAAATCGCTTATTTGTGTTGGTTTGCCTTGTTTAAACTGAATCCGTACTAGTTTGTAACCACTTAATTGTTCTCGATTCCATGAACCATGTAGTGCGACAATGGCATCGGACATCCATTCCTCTGGAAAATGACTATTGGTTAAAAAAGTAATGCCAATTGGGGTGGAATGAGAGGGGAGTAACAAGGAAGGCGGTATCGCCTTCTGACAGAAAGTTGCCGGGCCAGGAAAGTTTGGGTCTGTTGTCATCAGTCCACTAGCATTACCCCAGCAATGCGGCCAGCCATAATTGGCGCCAGCTTTGATGGCGCTGAGCTGTTCAGGCGGCAGTAAATCGTTTATTGGACCACCTTTAAGGTCGGAGCGCATATCGGCACCATTGTTGGTCGCAAACATAACATGGGTTTCAGGATGCCAAGCAAAGCCCTGTGCATTACGTAAACCTGTTGCCCAAATCGGAGGGAGAGAGGTGTGGCGGCCAACAACAGCGAGCGCACCTGCGGGTTTACCATCTTTGGCATAGCGTAACAGGGTAGCACGCGTTGGGTCTTCTTCATCACACACGTTACAACTTGAGCCTACGTTGAGATACAAATGTGCATCAGGGCCTAATTTAAGCGTTTTTAAAGTGTGGCCACCCGTCGCTAAACGGCTTATAAAAGGGATGGGCTTTGACCACTGCTTATGTTCTTTAATGAGTTTGACAACACCATCTTGATTGGCGACTAATAAATCACCATCCACAAAGGTTAAGCCATTAGGTGCATTAAGGTTTGATGCGATGATAATCGGCAGATCAGCGCTACCATTATGGTCGCTATCGCGTAGCATTAACACTTGGTTACTTTTGGCAGAAGTGACGAATAAATCGCCATCAGGTGAAAACGCCATCATCCGTGGTGCAACGGTTAATTTGGCGTAGATGCTGACTTCAAATCCAGCTGGTAATTGTAATGCCAGCTGCGCTGGAGGTTCCGCACTGCTGGCGCAAGCAAATGAAGGCAACAGACTACACATCGCCAAGGTAAAATAACTACTGAACTGATAGATGAAAAAATCGAGCATTTTTAATATTGATTAAGTCAGAACGTCAGACCAAATATTCAATGCCCAAGCATTAGCATATTGACCTTCCTGCACTGAAGGATGCTGGGACAATCCACCGCCAGGTGCAGAGACCATTATTTTTTTGCGGGCATCATATCGATACACATTAGCAACGTGCATGGCACGTTGGTGATCAACAAAGCTATAA
Organism: Methylophilaceae bacterium; assembly: GCA_017857755.1. Taxonomy (GTDB): domain Bacteria; phylum Pseudomonadota; class Gammaproteobacteria; order Burkholderiales; family Methylophilaceae. The sequence goes on from JAFMCM010000002.1 coordinate 24,298, forward strand.
CAAGTATTGGCAAACACAGGTTCTGGGTCTGGTAAACGACCATGCATCAGTTCAACAATGGCGCTGGCGCAGACTCGCGCTTGTGATGTCGCGATATGCGCAGATTTAGGTAAACCCGCAGCAACACTATCTCCAATCACATGCACTTTAGGAACGCGGTCAGATTCATAAGTTAAAAAGCTGACATCGCACCATGGATAGTCTGGTGCTAATAAGTCTGCCATTTGTGCGGCTTTGCCTGCACGCTGTGGTGGAATAACGTTCAACACATCCGCTTGAATGCGCTCAAAATCAGTCGTGACAGTTTTGGTCTTTAAATCAATTTGATGAATACTGTTGTTGGGGCGGTAATCAACAATGTCGGGGTATTCATCTTTCCATACTTGAGCAAATAAAGCTTTTTTAGAAACAATATCAGCATTGGCATCTAATACAATAATTTTGCTTTTTGGTTGATATGCCTTGAAATAGCTGGCGACTTGGCAGACCCGTTCATAAGGTCCAGGCGGGCAACGATAAGGTACTTTAGGAATTGTGATGACAAACACACCACCATCAGCCATTGAGGTTAATTGTTTTCGCAAATGAACCGTTTGCCAACCAGCTTTCCATGCATGCGGTGCTTGCGCTTGTGCTTCAGCGCTTTGCAAGTTTGGTATCTCGTCATAAATCAAGTCAACACCTGGCGCAATAATCAATCTATCGTAGTGAATCTCGCCACGTTGCATTTTAACGGTTTGAGCATCCGTATTGACAGCGATGACTTCATCTTGAATCCAATTAATGTCGTGGTTTTTTTGCACCGCATCATAACCAAAAGTGAGGTCATCAATGCTTTTGCTCCCCCCTAAAACCAAATTGCTTAGTGGGCAAGAAACAAACTGTGATTGCTTTTCAATGACACTCACAGCAATATTGTGATTGCTCCACATGCGGATGTATTTAGCAGCGGTTGTGCCAGCATAACCGCCACCAATGACGACAACATGGCCTATCGGTGGTTTTTTTCCACGGGCAAAGGTAGGGGTTGAAAGCAAAAGACCCGCAGCAGCGGCTGAGCGTATAAACGACCTTCTATCAAACGTGACAAATGGCTTAGTCATGATGCACATCCAATGTTTGCGATGGCAAGGGCGGCATAATCAACCTTGCTTGCTGTGAAAAATAGTATGCCAATTGTTGAATTTCTTGCGCGTTTAATCCTTTGGCATGATGATGCATGACCGTGCTGTTGTTGCGATTTTGGGTAAACGCTTGCATTTGCGTCATAAAATAGGTGGCATTTAAACCTGCAAGCGCAGGGGTTGCATTGAAGCTATTGCCGTTAGTTCCATGACAAGCTGCGCAAGACGCTGCTAAAGTTCGAATATGCACATCGTCGTTATTGCCAATCGTTTCAGCTGAATGGACAATATTAGAACCCACAACGCTCAATACGATCAAACTAAGCAATATGTGAATAAAACGAGAGAAACACAAATTTATTTTTATCCTTAACATGGTGTTTTAACCCTAGATTTTGATTAAAACACCATTTTAACCATCAATATGTACATAGTGTGGTTTTAAAGCTGCATGACTAATTAGCAGTATTCGCCTTTACAACCGTCATCCTTGACCCCTAAACCTTTTAAGAACTCAATCATATTCGGGTCGTTTTCATCACGGAAAAACTGGATTAAAGACATATCGTTTCTGAGTTTGACGTTCACGTCTGCACCGCTTTTAGCTAATATTTTTAGTATTTCACTGTCTCTGTTAAACGCCGCTAAATGAAAGGCAGTATGCTCTGCAGTTGGGTGAACATAGTTAAGCTCAGCACCTTGTGCAATCAAATACTCAACGATTTTAATTTGATGCGCATTTGTCGCCATTTGCAATGGGCTCCAGCCAAAAATCTTTTCATTCACAACCTTTGCATCACCTTTTACAAACTTTTGCACTGTCGCTATATTGCCTTCAGTCAGTGCATCTCGCCATTTTGCTTCTTGCTCGTCCGTCATTGCAGTTGCGTTAAAAGATAAGCATAAAGCACATGCGATTAAAGCGGTTTTAAAAAATTGCATCTTGTCATTCTCCAAAGTAAATCCTGATTATTAAAAGTGTTATATCTTACGATTTTAACTGTTCTTCTTGTTAGAAAAACTATCCTACAAAATGCCTTGCATTGCGGAACATCCGCATCCAAGGGCCATCTTCTTGCCAATCATCAGGATGCCATGAATGCTGAACCGCTCTAAACACGCGTTCAGGATGAGGCATCATAATGCTAAAACGTCCGTCAGTGGTTGTAAAACCAGTAAGCCCTTGTGGCGAGCCATTTGGATTAAACGGATAAGTCTCTGTTTGCGTTGACTTGTGATCAATGTAGCGTAAGGTCGCCAGTTTATCCACTAACAGGTCATTGACCGCAGTTTTGTCAGAAAATTCCGTAAAACCTTCACCATGTGCTACGGCAATAGGCATTCTGCTACCTTTCATCCCATCAAAGAAGATGGATGGGGAGTCTAATACTTCTACCATGGCAAAGCGCGCTTCAAATTGTTCTGATTTATTTCTGACAAAATGTGGCCAATGCGATGCACCAGGGATGATGCTATGTAAATTGCTCATCATTTGACAACCATTACAGACACCTAAGGCAAACGCATCATTGCGGTTAAAAAAGGCACTAAACTCATCATGCGCACGATGATTGAATAAGATGGACTTGGCCCAGCCTTCACCCGCACCCAAAACATCGCCGTAGGAGAAGCCGCCACAAGCCACCAAGCCTGCAAAGTCCTTCAATGAGACGCTGCCAGACATAATATCGCTCATATGCACATCAATACTACTGAAGCCTGCACGGTCAAAAGCCGCTGCCATTTCAGTTTGGCCGTTGACGCCTTGCTCACGTAGCACGGCCATTTTCGGGCGAACGCCAGTATTAATATAAGGGGCTGCAATATCTGCATTGATATCAAAAGAGAGATGGGCATGCATACCGCAATCGCAATCATCTAAAATGCGGTCATATTCCTGTTGCGCACACGCTGGATTATCACGCAAACTTTGCATGTGGTACGTCGTTTCTGACCACATGCGATGCAAATGAACACGACTGTCTTTAAAAGTCACATCCGCTTTTTGGATGATGATTTCATCACGCTTGTTTACCGTTGCAATGCAATAAGCACAATAACCTAGCGCATCATTAAGTTGCTTTAAAATTGCTTCTACATCAGCCTGACGTACTTGAATAACAGCGCCCAATTCCTCATTGAATAATGCGCTCGCCATATCGCCGTTTAAGGCGCTGATATCCGCTTGCAATCCGCAATGACCTGCAAATGCCATCTCGGTTAAGGTGGTGAATAAGCCACCATCACTCCTGTCATGATAAGCCAGCAATTTGCCATCCTTATTTAAGGCTTGGATTTGACTAAAGAAGTTTTTTAGTTGTTCAGGATGGTCGACATCTGGCGCCGTATCGCCAATTTGACCATACACTTGAGCTAAAGCCGAACCGCCCATCCGATTTTGACCATTACCTAAATCAATCAAAATTAACGCACTCTCACCCAAATCAGTTCTTAATTGTGGCGTCAAGGTTTTACGTGCATCGGTGGTATTGGCAAAAGCTGTCACCACTAATGAAATCGGCGAAGTGACCGCTTTTTTCTCGCCAGCCTCTTCCCACACGGTCTTCATGCTCATGGAATCTTTGCCCACGGGGATACTGATTCCGAGCGCTGGGCATAATGCCATGCCCACCGCTTTTACGGTATTAAATAAAGCAGCGTCCTCACCCTCATGGCCTGCAGGCGCCATCCAGTTGGCAGAAAGCTTTAAGTTGCTAATGTCACTAATAAAGCCTGCTGCAATATTCGTAATCGCTTCGCCGATGGCCATGCGGCCAGAAGCCGGCGCGTCGATTAACGCCAATGGCGCACGTTCGCCAATGGCAAATGCCTCACCAGCAAGCGTTTCAAAGCCAGCCGTTGTCACCGCCACATCAGCCACTGGCACCTGCCATGGACCCACCATTTGGTCGCGCGCAATCAGCCCAGTCACACTGCGGTCACCAATCGTAATTAGAAAAGTCTTATCTGCCACGCCTGGTAAACGCAACACGCGTGCGGCCGCTTGTGCCACGTCAATATTGCTAGTATCAAAAGCGGCTAGCTGCTTAGTGATGCTGTGTACATCGCGTGTCATTTTTGGCGGTTTGCCGAGTAGTACTGATAAATCCATATCCACTGGTTTGTTATCAAAGTGACGGTCTTCCACCGTTAAATGACGGGTTTCAGTTGCAACACCAACCACAGCAAACGGACAACGTTCTCGTGCACAAAGCGCTTCAAATAAAGCCAAATCTTTTTGTTCCACTGCCAGCACATAACGCTCTTGCGCTTCATTACTCCATAACTCGCGTGGGCTCATGCCAGGCTCTTCATTGTTGACATCGCGTAGTTGGAAAATAGCACCAACTTCAGCATCATTCACCAGCTCAGGAAAAGCATTAGAAATGCCACCAGCCCCGACATCATGAATACTCACGATGGGGTTATGCGCCCCCATTTGCCAACAACGATCGATGACCTCTTGTGCTCGACGTTGTAATTCTGGGTTGCCGCGTTGCACTGAGTCAAAATCAAGATTTTCAGTATTCGCACCCGTATCCATACTTGAAGCTGCACCACCGCCCAAACCGATTAGCATAGCTGGGCCGCCAAGTTGGATAAGGGCTGCACCTGCAGGAATCTTGTTCTTAAACGAATGGCGGTCTGAAATATTGCCCACACCACCAGCCAACATAATCGGTTTATGATAACCGCGCACTTCGTTGTTGCCTTGGCTATCGGGAACATTTAACTCAAAAGTTCGGAAGTAACCTGCAATATTAGGGCGACCAAACTCATTGTTATAAGCTGCGCCACCCAAGGGGGCGTCCATCATAATTTGCAGTGGGTCAGCAATCCGGCTAGGCTTGCCATAAGCTTGTTCCCACGGTTGCGGGAAGTTAGGCAAATTAAGATTAGAGACAGAAAATCCAGTTAAACCTGCTTTGGGTTTAGAGCCAACACCTGTGGCGCCTTCATCACGAATCTCACCACCAGCACCAGTTGCCGCGCCAGCGAATGGTGAAATAGCCGTTGGATGGTTATGGGTTTCCACCTTCATCAAATAGTGCATATGATCATCGACAAGCTGATATTGATGATCGCTATTAGGATAAAAACGTTGCGTCGCTTGACCTGCAACAATCGATGAATTGTCTGAATAAGCGACCACTGTATGCCCTGGATTCAGTCGATGTGTATTGCGGATCATGCCGAATAATGAAATTTCTTGCTGTACGCCATCAATCACCCAATCAGCATTAAAGATTTTATGGCGACAATGCTCAGAATTAGCTTGGGCAAACATCATTAACTCAACATCGGTGGGGTTGCGCCCCATTTTGATGTAATTTTCGACCAAGTAATCCACTTCATCAGGCGACAAAGCCAACCCCATTTCATTATTAGCGGCCTCTAATGCTGTTTTACCACCCTGCAAAAGATCAATCGTGCTCAGCGGCTTAGGGTCGGCGTGATGATAGAGTTTTTCGGCCTCATGCAATGACTTGACCACAGTCTCGGTCATGCGGTCATGAATAACCGACATTAAGGCAGATTGCTCAACATCATTCAACGGTGCACCATTGGATGTGGTCACGTAATAAGCGATCCCGCGCTCCAAGCGCAACAATGTATTTAAGCCACAATTGCTAGCAATATCGGTTGCACGCGAAGCCCAAGGTGAAATCGTACCAATCCGCGGGATTGTTAAAAACAAGTCACCAGTCGGCGTCTCTACATGACCGCTGGGCCCGTAGGTCAGAATTTGTGCAAGCGTCTGTTGCTGGCCTGCAGTAAGTGCGGATGCAGTAAAGGCAAAATGCACAAACTCTGCATAAATATGCGTAATACTTGGCGCGCTCGCTTTTAACGAGACATACAGTTTTTCTAAACGAAATGGTGAAAGAGCTGGGCTACCGCGTAGGCTTAACAATTGCGCTTGATTTGATGACATGAAAGGCGTTTGGATGTAGTGAATTCAAAACGCTATTTTATCAGAAAGCTAGATGAATATCAGAAACTCAGCGCAATAATGCGCTAAAAACCTAAAGCTCTTGCCCCTTGATAAAACACCAAGCTAATCACCCATGCTAGCGCCAGTGACCAAACAATGGATAACCACATCAATCGACTGCTTTTGGATTCGCTTTTTAAGGTGGCAATTGTTGACAAACAAGGTGTATAAATCAGACTAAATAACATAAAGCTCATGCCCTGCACCCAGTCTAAGTTTTGCGCCATTTGTGCCATCAGCGCATCGCCCTGCAAGCCATAAATCACCGCAAGAGAACCGACAACAATTTCTTTGGCCACAAAGCCAAAAATCAGTGCGATAGCCAATTGGGGGTCAATGCCAATCGGATCTAAGATTGGCGCAAACAGCAAACCAATTTGACCGGCATAGCTTGCCGTGCTCGCGGCGGGAACATTGGCTGGTAAATTGGTTAACAGCCAAACCATCACCACGCCAAACACAATAAATTTAGAAGCGCGAATAAGAAAATGTTTGACCTCCTGCCAGCCTCTTGCCCAAATCTGACGTGCTGTAGGAAAGCGGTAGGGCGGTAATTCTAAAATAAATGGCTCATTATTTTTAAACCTACCCTTAAAAAGCAGCGCAGTAATAAAAATAGTGAATAAGCTCATCATATACAATGAAAACATCACCCATGCCGCTTGACTGGGTTTGAACAGCACCGCAATCATAAAAATAAAGACTTGTAATCGTGCCGAACACAATGACAGAGGTATGGTTAACATCGTGAGCAAGCGCATGCCTCTAGAGCGCATCACCCGCGTGCCCATCAGCGCTGGCACGTTACAACCAAAGCCCATCAATACCATCACAAAACCGCGACCATCCAAGCCTAGTCTCGCCATAAACGCATCCATTAAGAAAGCCGCACGCGAAAGATAACCGCTGTCCTCAACCATACTCATGACTAGGAAAAACAACACAATAATCGGCACAAACGCAGCGACCGTGCTGACCCCATTGTAAATGCCATCGAGTAACAAACCATGCAGCCAAACAGGTGCGGTTGACAAAAGCGGTTCAAGTAAGTGCATTCTTGTTTGATCAAACAGCCAAGCCATCCCCTCTTGCATAGGGGCGCCCGCAGTAAAAATAAACTGGAACAACAAAAAGACCACAATGACAAAAATAGGTAAACCAAACCATGGATGCAATAAAACATGATCAATATTGTCCGTGGTTTCATTGTTTAACGTGCTTGGAATCTGCACGCTATTGTTGATAATTGATTGCATTTCCAATTCAATTTGATGATCCACTTCCAACCGTTTAGCAATCTCCTCAACACTCACTTTTTGCTGCTTCAATCCCGCCACTGCCGCAATTGTTTGCAGCAGTGCAGGGCAGCCATCGCCATATTTAGCGCTCACCTTTAAGGTTGGCATATTGATTTGTGCAGCCATTGCTTCCGCATCAATCGTAATGCCCGCTCGTTTAGCTTCGTCTTGCATATTTAGAACCAAGATGGCTGGGATTCCTAAGTTGCGAACTTGTAAGGCAAGGGATAGTTGGCGGTCGATTTGCGTTGAGTTAATCAAAATGCAAATAGCATCAACTGCATGATGACTTAAAAAATGACGAACAACTTGCTCATCGTCAGAAAACCCATGTAAATCATAAAGGCCAGGCAAATCCACTAGCTCTGCAATCAGTCCGCCAGCTAAAATCTTGGCACTCATTAAATCAACAGTCATCCCGGGCCAATTGCCTACCCGTGCAGAAGCGCCAGAAAGGCGGTTGAACAGCGTGGACTTGCCCGTGTTTGGCATGCCAAGTAAGGCAATTCTTTTCATCATTAGCGGCTATTTTTCTTTGATTGATGGGCTTGGTGTTGCATGTTGACTGCAGTCTGACTCAGCGGTCGACGGGTGGACTTCAATCAGCTTGGCTTCTGATTCTCGCAGAATAATATCGGTTGAACCAATTCTGACGTGTAAGGGGCCATTAAAGCTAGCTTTTCGCATCACCTGAATACGCTTACCCACTCTAAAACCTAAAGCAGCTAAACGCTGTTCCAGTGATTGTTCGACGTACCGGGCTTTGATGCCACTGATGGTCGCTAAATCACCAGACTTTAAGTCGTATAACAAATGCATAGGCTAACTGACGGTTGAGAATAAGAATAGTTCTTATTATTACATAGATATTTCAAATCTGTCACTATCTCTAAGCGTAACGCAAGCATAAAAAAAGCTTGCAGATGCAAGCCTTTTTGAGGTCAATCTTTATTTCAAAATCACGCTGTTGCAGCGACAGTTATTCCGAGACCACGATTTTTGCTTTATCTTTTAATTCAAGCATCAACCCTTCAATTTTACGTTGTTGCAGTGTCCGTTTTAAGCTTTCTTTTGCTTTATCATAGGCAGGAATTTGACTGGCGCGACTATCGTTTAACTTAATAATATGCCAACCAAAAGAAGTTTGTACAGGTGCCGCAACGGTTGCCCCTTTTTTTAGCGCGGTAACGGCATCGCCAAATGGCTTAACCATACCAGCAGGAGAGAACCAGCCTAAGTCACCGCCGTTTTCTTTTGAACCTGGGTCTAGTGATTTTTCTTTTGCCAATTGAGCAAAGTCGGCGCCTTTATTGAGCTGTGCTAATAGCGTATTCGCTTCGGCTTCTGTTTTAACCAAAATATGTTGCGCTTTGTATTCTTTATCACCAACCTCTTTTTTATATTGCTCATACGCTGCTTTAGTATCCGCATCAGAAATTGGATTTTTATCCATAAAATCTGCTAAAAAAGCATTAACAACCAGTTTGCGCTCGCCAATCTCAGCGGCTGTTAAGATGTCGGCCTTTTTGTTAAATCCTTTTTTAACGGCTTCTTGATAAGCTAATTCTGAGCCAATCAATTCGTTGAGCACTGCATTTTTTAAGCCTGCACCTTTTTGGCCTCGCGCTTGCGCATCCTTCATAATGAAGTCTACCCATGATTGCTTAATTGGTTTGCCATTCACTGTTGCTGCCTCTGCCGCGTAAGCAGTAGAAGTGAGCGACACAGCGATTAAAGCAACCATTCCGATTAATATTTTGTTCATTTTTATTTTCTTCCTTAAAGATTGAAATTATCAATTATCGATTATATTAGGTCTGTTGGTGAAAGTGCAATAATACTAATTGCGTGAATCTGTTGTGGAATAAGCCCATCAAGCGCCTGATAGATTAAACGATGTCGCATTATCTGTGATTTTTCGGAAAAATGCGAGCTAGCGATTTTAAGCCTAAAATGACCGCCGCCATTGTTCCCTTTGTGTCCAGCATGTGCCGCGCTTTCGTCTTCAATCTCCAGCGTGGTGGGATTCAAAACAGCCAGTCTTGATGTAATCGTCTCAATTAGATGCATGATGGCTTAAGGCAGCGTTTTCCGAAACGGTTTAACAACAACATTCTGATAAACGCCCGCCTTCACAAATGGGTCGGCGTTTGCCCAATCTTTGGCTGCATCAAGATGGTTAAATTCAGCCACAATTAAACTACCGCTAAAGCCTGCCGGGCCAGGGTCATTACTATCAATGGCGGGGAAAGGTCCCGCGATTAATAATTGGCCAGCCGCTTGCAACGCCGCCAGTCTGGCTAAATGCTCTGGTCTGGCTTGCAATCTTTGTTCAAGGCTGTTTGGTGTATCTTCTGCAATAATGGCATACCACATATCAGCTCCTTACTCTTGCTCTGGTGCAACGAGATATGCTTTTAGTATGATGGTTTGTGCCATCATAAAAATAAAAATCATCGACGTGACGCCAAACAATTTAAAGTTAACCCAAGTGTCCTCACTGTAGTGCTGAAAAACATAGATATTTACAAAGCCTAGTACCACTAAAAAAATCACCCACACCCAGTTTAACTTATCCCAAACAGACGCAGGTGGGTTCAGCATCTTGCCCATCATTTTTCGAATTAAATTTTTCTTAAAAAAGGTGTTAGAAATTATTAGCGCGGCTGCAAACAACCAATATAACACGGTGGGTTTCCACATAATAAACGTTTTATCATGCAACAATAAAGTGATGCCGCCAAGGACAGAAATAATCATCCCGTTAACCATCAGCATTTTTTCTACTTTGCCATGGCGTAGCTTGCTATAAATAATCATCGCGATGGTGGCGCCAATGGCAATCGCGGTTGCAACAAAGATATCATAGAGCTTGAAGCCAATAAAAAATAAAATCACTGGAAATAAATCAAAAAATACCTTCATAAACTGTTTTGGCCTTCGCGATTAATTGGACCCTATATTAAGGGGGCTATTGTCAATCATTGCAGTATGCATGAATTAACCCTACGCACCCACATACTTTGTTAAAATGATGGTCTTCAGTATTGTGAGTTTTCATGCCAGCTACGATTGATTTACATTGTCATTCTACCATCTCAGATGGATTATACGCTCCAGAAGCCTTGGTTGCCTATGCGCATGCGCAAGGCGTAAAAGTCATGGCCTTAACTGACCACGACGATATCGGTGGTTTAAGTGTCGCGCGTGCAGCAGCAGAGCGATTAGGCATACGCTTTATTAACGGTGTAGAAATCTCAGTGACTTGGAAAAAACGCACCATCCACATCGTTGGTTTAAGAATAGACCCTGAATATACGCCATTAAAAACCGCTTTAGCTGCCGTCAGGCATGGCCGCCTTGCGCGCGCTAAGCGGATGGCTGAAGCCTTAGATAAAGTGGGAATACCTGATGTGTTTGCAGGTGCGCAGGCGCTCGCGGGCAATAGCATCATTACCCGTAGCCATATTGCGCGCTACTTGGTTGAAGCGGGGTATGTTAAAGATGTTAAAACAGTGTTTAAAAAATACTTAGTTAAAGGCAAGCCTGGCTTTGTTGACCATGAATGGATGTCATTAGCAGCAGCAGTCACCTTAATCAAAGACAGCGGCGGAGTGGCTGTGGTGGCGCATCCAGGACGATATGATTTAGGTAGAACCAATATGCCCTTGCTGATGCATCAGTTTAGAAGCTGTGGTGGTGAAGCGATTGAAGTCGTCACGGGTAGCCACACCCCACCGCAATATACACAATTTGCCAAAATCGCCCATCAATTTAGCTTAAAAGCATCGCTTGGTTCTGACTTTCATGGGCCAGGCATGTCCTACATCGGAATGGGGCAAATACAAGACCTACCCGCCAACTGCATCCCTGTTTGGCAGGGATGGGAAGAAGCAGACTGCTTGAATTAGCGCAAATCATGGCACAATATTTTGTTATTCACGCGGAAAACCCGCAAGCAAGATTGATTCAACACACGGTAGAAATCCTGCGTGCAGGCGGTGTGATTGCCTATCCGACTGATTCCAGTTATGCGCTGGGTTGCATGCTTGGATTTAAAGCGGCGCAAGATCGCATCCGTCAGATTCGGCAAGTCAGTGACAAGCAATTGTTTACCTTAATTTGCCGCAATCTCAGTGAATTGGCTAATTATGCTAAAGTGGACAATGCCCAGTTTCGTTTATTAAAAGCGAACACACCAGGGGCTTATACCTTTATATTAAATGCGACGCGAGAAGTGCCTAAACGGTTACAACATCCTAAGCGCAATGCCGTCGGTATTCGCGTGCCTAATCATCCAGTCGTGCAAGCGATTTTGGATGCCTTAGGTGAGCCCATGCTGAGCATGACTTTGCAAATTGGCGAGGATGAAGCGCCCATGCACATGGCATGGGAAATTCGTGAACGATTAGAGCATCAGCTGGCGTTAGTAATCGATGCAGAGATGACGCCCATTGGTTTGACAACCGTCATTGATTTGACCGCGGAAACGCCTCAGCTGATTCGTCAAGGGGTGGCGGACGCAGCGCCATTTGGATTATAACGATAGAGATGATTAACGTATGGAATTAACCGTAATACAAAAAGTGGCAGTGTCTGCACTGCCTATTATCTTCGCCATTACCGTGCATGAAGCAGCACATGGCTATGCAGCCAAATATTTTGGGGATTTAACCGCCGACCGACTTGGGCGCATTAGCCTAAACCCGATTAAGCATATAGACCCAATCGGCACGATTTTATTACCCGCATTAACTTTGATGCTTGGTGGCATCTTATTTGGCTGGGCGAAACCCGTTCCAGTTAATTTTGCGCAGTTACGCCATCCCAAAAAAGACATGTTATGGGTGGCTGCCGCAGGGCCAGCCGCTAATTTTATCATGGCCATTTTTTGGGCGCTGGCACTGAATTTTTCAGCGCATGCACCTGAGACAGCCGCTTTTTTTCTGCAAGAAATGAGTAAAGTGGGCATCATGATTAACTTGGTACTGATGGTGCTTAATCTAGTGCCGCTGCCGCCGTTAGATGGTGGCCGCATTGCCGTTAGCCTGCTACCCATGCATCTAGCGGTCAAACTCTCGCAGCTAGAGCGTTACGGCTTTTTGATTTTAATCGTGTTACTGTTTACTGGCATCCTAGGCAACATCATTTCACCAATCATTCGTTTTTTTGCGCAATTAATTTTAAGCATCTTTGCTTAATCATTCTTTGTATAATGTTATCTTTAAATATATTAAATTTTAGGTTAATTCATGGCGGTTGAACGCGTTTTATCGGGCATGCGCCCAACAGGTAGCTTACATCTCGGACATTACAACGGCGTGCTAAAAAATTGGCTACGTTTGCAACACGAGCATGAGTGCTTTTTCTTTGTGGCAGACTGGCATGCCCTCACCACCCACTACGATACACCAGAAATGATTGAAGAAAGCGTGTGGGAAATGGTCATTGATTGGCTAGCAGCAGGGATAGACCCAGCCAGTGCTACGGTATTTATACAATCCAAAGTGCCAGAACATGCGGAATTACACACCTTACTCTCAATGATTACCCCACTCAGTTGGTTAGAGCGTGTACCGACCTATAAAGACCAACAAGAAAAACTCAGCAGTAAAGACTTATCCACCTACGGCTTCTTAGGTTACCCCCTGTTGCAAAGCGCCGATATTTTAATGTACAAAGCAACCCAAGTGCCTGTTGGTGAAGACCAAATACCACATATTGAATTCACGCGTGAGATTGCCCGTCGCTTTAATCACCTATACGGCAAAGAATTAGGTTTTGAAGAAAAAGCAGAAGCGGCTATTAAAAAGCTAGGCAACAAACGTGGCACCCTCTATAAAGAATTGCGCACGGCCTATCAAGAAAATGGCGATGATGAAGCCTTAGAATCAGCCCGCGCCTTAATCGAAGAACAGCAAGGCATGAGCATGGGTGATAAAGAGCGCTTGCTAGGCTATCTAGAAGGCGGTGGAAAAATCATCCTAATCGAGCCCGATTATAAATTGACCCCTGCATCAAAAATGCCAGGGCTAGACGGACAAAAAATGTCTAAGTCTTACAACAACACCATTTCCTTGCGCGAATCGCCTGCCGACGTTAGCAAAAAAATCAAGACCATGCCGACCGACCCTGCACGTGTGCGCCGTACAGACCCAGGCGACCCTGCCAACTGTCCTGTATGGCAATTGCATGAAATCTACTCTGATGATAGCGTCAAAGACTGGGTTCAAATCGGCTGTAAAGCAGGTTCCATCGGCTGTATTGAATGTAAACAGCCAGTGATTGACGGCGTGCTAAAAGAGCTAAAACCGATGCAAGAGCGTGCCGCCGCTTATGCCGAAGACCCTAGTTTGGTCAAAAATATCGTTTCAGAAGGGTGTGAAAAAGCCCGCAAGCTGGCGCGTGAAACCATGCGTGATGTGCGCGATGTAATGGGTTTAGATTATAGTTAAATCATCCGTTTACTTGGGCATATTTAGTATATTCACTTGGTCAAAAGTGCTATATGATGTGGTTAAACGCATTTTAGTTGTTAAGGATTATTTTGCTCGCAACCACATCAGACATTAAAATTAACGGAGAAGCTTTATACGAGCTGCCACAAGATTTATATATTCCGCCTGATGCATTAGAAGTCTATTTAGCGTCTTTTGAAGGTCCCTTAGACTTATTGCTTTACCTCATCCGCAAAAACAACCTCGATATTTTAGATATACCCATGGCCGATTTGACCGTGCAATATGTACAATATGTCGAAAAAATGAAAGCGATTAAGCTAGCGCTTGCCGCAGACTACCTGCTGATGTCGGCCATGCTCATTGAAATCAAATCGCGCATGTTGCTCCCCAAACCAAGCACCATAGAAGACGAAGAAGACCCACGGGTAGAACTGGTTAGACGCCTGATGGAATATGAAGCCATTAAGTTGGCAGCGCAACAATTAGATGAAATGCCAAAAGTCGGCGAAGCTTTTCAAGTCGCGCATGCTTATTATCAACATATTGCCGACATTAAACCGCCAGAAGTCAGCATGGATGAATTGGTTTTGGCCTGGCAAAATGTGCTTAAACGTGCAAAATTGAACGCCAACCATCGGCTAGGGCGGGCAGAACTATCGGTACGAGAGCATATGAGTCTAGTGCTGCGTCGCTTACAAGCGGATGGCATGTGTGCGTTTTCTGAATTATTTGATGTTAAGACTGGTGGCGTGGCAAAGCTGGTGGTGAACTTTTTAGCCATTCTAGAGCTAGCCAAAGAAGGGTTGATTCACATGACCCAGCAAGCCGCGTTTTCGACCATTTATTTGCAAGTGAGACAAGCAGATGAGAGAACCTGAAAACATCACAGAAATGAAAGCCATTTTAGAGGCTGCTTTATTAACCGCAGGTCAGCCCTTAAGTTTAGATGAGCTGTTAAAATTATTTGCGGGGCGAATGGAGCGTGCCACGCTCAGAATGCTGCTGGATGAACTCAAGCAAGCATGGGAAGATAAAAGCTTAGACCTTGTGCAAGTGGCAACAGGCTATCGCTTTCAAGCCAAACCTGAACTGAGTGCTTTTATCGCCCGACTCAACCCAGACCGTCAGCCAAAATATTCTCGTGCCGTTATGGAAACCCTAGCCATCATTGCCTATCGCCAGCCCGTCACTCGCGGTGATATCGAGCAAATTCGTGGCGTCAGCGTCAATCCAAACATCATGCGCCAATTGATTGAGCGCGATTGGATAGACGTGGTTGGACAGCGCGAAGTGGCTGGTAGACCGTCACTGTATGCAACCACCAAGCATTTTTTGGACGACCTTAATCTGCGCTCACTCGCGGAACTACCCTCTTTTGAAGACTTTATTCAAGACGAAATAGCCGTAGAAGATTAACACTTTCGCTAGCCCATCGATAATCTTTAGTCGGAATAAGCGGGTTGCGGTAAAATGGCATGCTTAATCGATTACTAAGTTACCTTCATGGCACGTCCTTTTAAAAAACCACAAGAATCCACCGCATCGCGTAAACCCGCGATGACGTCCGCCAATGCACAAGAGACTGTGCAACGTTTACACAAGCTGTTAGCCATGGCTGGATTAGGTTCACGCCGTGATATGGAAAAACTCATCGAAAGCGGACGTGTCACCATCAATGGATTAGTCGCGACCTTAGGCGCTGGCGTCACCTCGTATGACGAAGTCCGTGTCGATGGAAAACCAGTCAGATTATCGTTTACCCCTGAATTACCGCAAGTCTTGATTTATCACAAACCTGATGATGAAATCGTCAGTGCCGACGACCCAGAAGGTCGTGCAAGTGTATTTGACAAGCTACCACGCATCAAAGATGCCAAGTGGATTGCCATTGGTCGTTTAGATATGAACACTTCTGGCTTACTGATTTTTACCACCTCTGGCGAACTCGCCAATCGCTTTATGCACCCGCGCTACGAAGTCGAGCGTGAATACGCGGTGCGCGTGTTTGGAGAGCTCAGTGATGAACAAATGGACATGTTAAGGCAAGGCATCGTATTAGAAGACGGGCCAGCCGCTTTTGATGTCATTATTCCACAAGGCGGTGAAGGCGCTAACCATTGGTATCAAGTGATTCTACGCGAAGGTAGAAACCGCGAAGTGCGCCGCTTATTCGAAGCCTTCCAGATGCCTGTCAGTCGCTTAATGCGCGTTCGATTTGGTCCAGTCACCTTGCCTTCACGGGTCAAACGTGGAGGCATGCTCAAGTTAGAAGCCAAGCAAGTCATCGGCTTAATGGAATGGGCTGGTTTAGCCATCCCCAAAACACCACCAAAACAGCTGAACCAACGCGAAAAAGACAAAGCAACCACCGTATTTACTCCCAAGGTGCGTAAGCGCAGAGGCGGCGTGTTGGCGCATCCACCAAAAGAAAGAACCGTGGACGGGCAAACGCCAGCCAAAACAAAGCCAAGCGCGACCAATAGCCCCAAGCGCAAACCCGCTAAAAATCGCCGTATTAGAGGCTAGCGCTTAAAGGCGTGCTGCTTGCGTGGCGCTCAATTCAATGTTCAGCAATTGCGCTTTGGTCAATAAGAAAACAAATTGGTCACCGCCGCTGGTGGCTAACCAAACAAAAGCGACATCGGGATAAGCATTGAGTAGCGCGTCACGGTTATGGCCAATCTCAACCACTAACACACCATCATCAGTTAAATAATGCGCCGCTTCACGCAAAATCTTGTGCGTATGGTCTAAGCCATCCGCACCGCTACCCAGTGCCATCTGAGGTTCATTTTGATATTCAATCGGCAGTGTCGCCATACTCGGCGCGTCCACATAAGGCGGGTTACTGATGATTAGGTCGTAAGTTTTACCCGTCAAAGCAGCAAACAAATCCGATTGTATGGCCGTGACTTGCTCGGTTAAGCCGTAGTTGGCGATATTGATTTCACTCACCGCAATGGCATCAGGTGAAAGGTCAATCACATCGACCGCCGCCGCTGGAAAGACATGCGCCAGCAAAATGCCTAAGCAACCACTACCCGTACAAAGGTCAGCCGCACGATTGACCAACTCAGGGTATTCAATCCAAGGACTCAGGCTGTCATCCAGCAGTAATTCTGCAATAAAAGAACGGGGTACAATCACCCGTTCATCGACATAAAATTTAAAGTCGTGTAGCCAAGCCTCTTTGACCAAATAAGCGGTTGGCGTATGCTGGGTGACGCGTTGTTCGATTAAGCCAGCGAGGTGCGCTCGCTCGCTTGGCGTGATGGTAGCATCGTAAAAATGCGCTAGGGTATCGTGTGGTAAATGCAGACCACTCATGATGAGCCAAACCGCCTCATCATAGCTATTATCGGCGCCGTGACCGTAAAAAATATCCGACACCTCAAATTGACTAACCGCGTAGCGGACCCAATCACGAACCGTCAGCAATGTTGTCGCGACCTTTGGCTGGTGGTTCATGTGAGTAATTTTTCCATGGTTCTTTGGTAAGTCTCTTTTAAGGGTTCAATATCCGCCACCTCAACACATTCATTGAGCTTGTGAATGGTCTTATTCAAAGGGCCAAACTCAATCACTTGCTGGCAAATATCGGCAATAAAGCGGCCATCAGAAGTGCCGCCAGTGGTGGACAATTCTGGGGTCACACCATAACTTTCTTGAATCGCTTCTGAAATCGCATCAGAAAGGTTGCCTTTAGGGGTAATATAAGGCGGCGAGTATTCCCAAGTAATATTGTAATCCAGTTGATGTCCATCAAAAATCGCATAAACCCGCTCTTTTAGACTGGCCTCAGTACTTGCGGTGCAAAATCTAAAATTAAATAAAATCTCCACCTCACCAGGCACCACATTGGTAGCGCCAGTGCCACCATTGATATTACTGATTTGCCAAGAAGTCGGCGGAAAATAGGCATTACCTTCATCCCAAACCGTATCAACCATCTCTTTAATGGCTGGTGCTACCATATGAATAGGGTTTTTAACCAAATGGGGATAAGCAATATGTCCTTGAATACCTTTGACCACTAACTTGCCCGATAAAGAGCCACGGCGACCGTTTTTAATCATATCGCCAACCACCTTGTTGGACGTGGGCTCACCGACGATACAATAATCGATTAACTCTCCCCGCGCTTTTAAGGTCTCAACGACTTTAACAGTCCCATCAATTGCCACATCCTCTTCATCTGAAGTAATCAGCAAACCAATCGAACCCTTGTGGTCAGGATGCGCTGCGACAAACGCCTCAATACTCGTCACAAAAGCGGCTAATGACGTTTTCATATCAGCGGCGCCACGCGCATACAGCACGCCGTCTTTAATGGTCGGGGTAAAAGGCGGCGACTGCCATTGCGCCAAAGGCCCAGTGGGAACAACATCGGTATGCCCAGCAAAAACCAACAAAGGGCTAGTCGTGCCGCGGCGTGCAAAAAAATTATCCACCTTACCAAAGCGCATCCGTTCAATCTTAAAACCCAGCGGCGCCAAGCGCGCAATCATCGCCTCTTGGCAGCCTTTGTCATCGGGGGTAATCGAGCTGCGGGCGAGTAAATCCATGGCCAGCGCTAATGTATCTGTCATTTTAGTATTTCCTTATAAAGGGCATCATTAAAACCTAGCATCAAGATGACCTGGTCTTGTTCCAAAATTGGACGTTTGATTACAGATGTTTTTGCCATCATTAACGCCGCTGCACTCGTTTTGTCGGTGACCTTGGCTTTTTCTTCATCGCTCAGTTTGCGCCAAGTCATGCCTGCACGATTCACCAGTTTTTCCCAAGCGTATTGGTTTAGCCAGCAGTCCAAGGTCGCCTGAGAAACACCTTGTTTTTTAACGTCATGAAAGGTGTATGGAATCTTGTTTTCGTCTAACCATACACGGGCTTTTTTGACCGTGCTGCAATGAGGAATACCGTAAAGTTTCATGAGATAAGTTAAGCACAAAAAACATATTTTAACAGCTTTAAGCGTCTAACACATGCAAAGGCGTCATTGACTCGCATACGCGGCCATCATCAGGCGCAAACCGCGTCAACCACTATCTAGATTGGGTAGGCGCGGGCGAAAGGGATGTTGACGGTTTAAGTTTGGCGTCTTCTCTTGTCAGTGGTCCAAGCTTTTGTTTTCGCTCAAGTGCGGCCATGCGTTGTAGCAAATCGGTCAGCAGGCTATGGGCTTGGGCTAGTTCGGTCTGCATGCTGTCGGCTTTTGCTTTGGCCTCGGCGGCTTCTGCTTCTGCGCGGTTAACTTTGTTGTGCAAGCGCTCGTTTTTAATTTTAGCTTGTTCACGTTCAGCTTTTGCTTGGGCTAATTCGGTGGCGGTGCTGTGCGGTGGGGTAGGCTGAAGGTTGAATGAGGCGCGATTGCGCCTCATTGGTGGGGTTGTCTGTGGTTGATTAAATGCCGCGTAGGAGTTCGTTGATGCCTACTTTGCCTAGTGTTTTTGCATCGACTTTTTTTACAATGACGGCGCAGTATAGGCTGTAGCTGCCATCTTTGGATGGTAGGTTGCCTGATACAACGACAGAGCCAGCTGGAATGCGGCCGTAAGAGATTTGGCCTGTTTCACGGTCGTAGATTTTGGTTGATTGACCAATGTAAACGCCCATTGAGATGACGCTGTTGTCTTCGACCACGACGCCTTCAACTACTTCAGAGCGGGCGCCAATAAAGCAGTTGTCACCGATGATGGTTGGGCCTGCTTGTAATGGCTCTAATACACCACCAATGCCTACGCCGCCTGATAAATGGACGTTTTTACCGATTTGGGCGCATGAGCCAACTGTTGCCCAGGTGTCGACCATGGTGCCTTCGTCGACGTATGCGCCAATATTGACATAAGAAGGCATTAAGACGGCGTTTTTGCCGATGTAGGCGCCACGACGGGCGACGGCGTTGGGTACGACGCGGAAGCCGCCATTTTTAAAGTCTTGTTCGGTGTAGTTGGCGAATTTGGTGGGGACTTTATCAAAGTATTTGGCCACACCGTCATCGAGCAGGATGTTGTCTTCGAGACGGAAGGAGAGTAGGACGGCCATTTTTAACCATTGATGGACTTCCCAGTTTTGGCTGTCGCCTATGCGTGATGCTACGCGTAGTTTGCCTGCGTCTAAGTCGGCTAAGACGCTTTCTACGGTGGATTTGATTGCGGCTGGTGCGTTGGCTGGGTTGATGTTTGCGCGGTCTTCAAATGCCGCTTCGATGATGCTTTGACGTGGGTCCATAATGTTTCCAAGTAAATTTAAACTCAAAAACGGTATTCTAACGCAAACCACGCTAGAGCCAAAAGAACATGTGAAAGTGCGCCGAAGCGGTGTGTCATTGCGGTTGGGCTTGGCGCCGTTTGGCGGCTAAATAAAGCGGGCGCACTTTTGGGCTTAGGGCTTTTAAGTCGGCAATGCGGTTGTCATTGGCGGGATGGGTGCTTAAAAACTCGGGCGGCGCGCCGTTGTTGTTGGCGCTCATTTTTTGCCATAGTGTGACGGCTGCGTCTGGGTTGTAACCCGCGCGGGCGGCAAGTTCTAGGCCAATGCGGTCTGATTCACGTTCTTGCTCTCGGCCATTGGGGAGGGCAAAAAAGAGTTGGCTTCCTAAGTTGGCGCCTTGCATGGTTGCTGTGCCAGCAATGCCGCCGCCGACGAAGGCGCTTAAGGCGCGTAGGCCGAATTCTTGTAGATAGGCTTGCGACATGCGTTCGCGGCCGTGTTCGCGTAGGGCGTGGGCAATTTCGTGACCGATGACGGCGGCGAGTTCGTCGTCGGTGGCTTTGATTTTTTCGACTAAGCCAGAGTAGACCATGATTTTGCCTCCTGGCATGCAGTAGGCGTTGAGTTGGTCATTTTTTTCTACATTGACTTCCCATGCCCATTTGGCGGCGTCGGGTCTAAAGATGTTGACTTGGGCAATCAGGCGTTGCGAAATGGTGTTGACGCGTTTGTACAGGGCTTTGTCGATGTTGAGTGTGGCGGCTTTTTTGGCTTTGGCTAGCGTTTTTGCATAGGCTTGTGCCGACATTTGGTCGATTTTGGCGGCAGGCATTAACATGAATTGTGTTCGGCTAACGCCTGAGAGGCTGCTGTTGGTTGTTGTGGCACAGCCGCTGAGTTGTAGCGCTAAGGCGGTGATTAAGATGGGGATGAGGTTTTTCATTGTGTGCAATCCTTTTTAATATTGCGGTTGGTTGTCCTGTTTATTGCGGCTAACGCATGGGCTTGTTGATTGGTTGAACGGCGGTCAAAATTTGATTTGAGCGCCTAATTCTACCACTCGGTTGGGCGGTAGTTTGAATTGGTTGGTGATGGTTTCGGCGGAGCGAAAGAGGACGGTGAAGAGTTTTTTGCGCCATAAGGCCATGCCAACACCGCCGGTGGCAATCAGAATGTCTTTGCCAACAAAGTAGGAGGTTTCCATGGGTTGTAAGTCGAGGCCGTGGAGTGGGCACATGGCGAGGTCTCTGGGTAAATCTGGGTTGTCCATAAAGCCATAGCTGATGATGGCACGA
Source organism: Methylophilaceae bacterium (assembly GCA_017857755.1). Lineage (GTDB taxonomy): Bacteria > Pseudomonadota > Gammaproteobacteria > Burkholderiales > Methylophilaceae. The sequence goes on from JAFMCM010000002.1 coordinate 45,685, forward strand.
TAGAATCCTTGGGTTAATGCTTCTACTTTGAGTCTTTCATTGAGTTGGGTGTGTGGTTTTTCTAAAAAGCGTATGGTGAGAATGACGACTTGTTGGTGTAGTACTTTGTTGTGTTTGATGTTGTGTAGCATGGCGTGTGGTATGCCGTCGGTGTTAGGGGTCAGAAAAATGGCCGTGCCAGCCACGCGGGTGATGGGTTCTTCAGTGATCGATTCGATAAACGGTAGCATGAGGGTGTCTTCGTTTTTGAGGCGTTTGTAGAGTAGGGTGCGGCCTGTTTTCCAGGTAAGCATGAGGGTGAAGATGGTGACGCCAATGAGGATGGGAATCCAGCCGCCGTCTGGTATTTTTAATACGTTTGCACCAAAAAAGGTGAGGTCGACTGCGAGAAATAGGGTGACCAGTAGGCCAGTGCGGAGTTTGGTCCATTTCCAGATTTCATGAAAAACAAGGGCGGCGAGTAGACTGGTGATAATCATATCGCCAGTGACGGCAATGCCGTAGGCCGCCGCTAGATTGTCTGAACTGCCAAAGCTGATGACGAGTAGCATGGTGGCCATCATTAAACCCCAGTTGACCCGCGGCATGTAGATTTGACCTTGGGTGCTTTCGGAGGTGTGTTGGATGTGCATGCGTGGGATAAAGCCCATTTGTAATGCTTGGCGCGAGATGGAAAAAGCGCCAGTGATGACGGCTTGAGAGGCAATCACGGTGGCGAGGGTGGCTAGTCCAATCAGGGGAAATAGTGCCCATGATGGGGCTAGGTGGTAAAACGGGTTTTGAATGGCGGCTGGGTTGTGCAAGATGATGACGCCTTGACCAAAGTAGTTGAGTAGCAGGGCAGGCAGGACAAAGCAGAACCAAACAAGACGAATGGGAAAGCGGCCAAAGTGTCCCATGTCGGCATATAGCGCTTCGGCGCCAGTGACCGCTAACACGACGGCACCGAGTGAACCAAAAGCGAGCCACGGGCTGTGTAGGCAAAAGTGAATGGCGTAGCTTGGGTTGAGCGCTTGTAATATCGAGGGGTCTTGTGCGATGTTGATGATGCCTAAAGTGCCAAGGGTGGCAAACCATATCAACATGATTGGGCCAAATAAGGCACCCACTAGCGCAGTGCCTTTGCTTTGGACGGCAAATAATAGAAAGAGGACGATGAGGGTGATGGGGACGATATATTGATGCAAACTTGGGGCGGCGATTTCTAAGCCTTCGACCGCGGAAAGTACCGATATGGCGGGCGTAATCATGCCGTCTGCGTAAAACATGCAAGCACCTAAAATGCCGAGTAGCATGATGCTGCGTTTTTTGGGCGACTGTTCGCTTGCGTGGCGACTGGCTAAGGCGAGTAAGGCCATGATGCCGCCTTCGCCGTGGTTGTCTGCCCGCATGATAAAGACGATGTATTTAATGGAGACGATTAAAATCAGCGCCCAGGTGATGAGCGATAAGATGCCGTATACATGGGTGGCGGTGTGTGTCATGGGATGGTGGCTGGAGGAGAAGACTTCTCGGAGTGTGTAAAGTGGGCTGGTGCCAATATCACCAAAGACGACGCCTAGTGCCGCTAAAGCTAGCGCTGAGGTCTTAGTATGGGTGGTTTCGTTTTGCATGGTCATTTTTGTATGGTTATTGTTGGTTAGTTAGGTTTTTTTGATGACATCGACGCTTAGTTCGCCGCTGTGCAGTTGTATATGGAGTTGTTGGCCAAGTTGGACTGCATGGCTGGCGGTGATGGTTTGATGCTGATGTGAAACAATGGCGTAACCGCGGGCAAGTACGGCTTTGGGGCTGAGTTGTTCAAGGCTGTTTTTGAGTTGTTGGTAGCGCTGTTGGTGTTTGTATTGTATTTGTTGGGTGGTGTAATTAAGTTGTTTGTGCAGTTGTTGAATTTGGTTCATCTGCTGCTTGAGTTTTTGTGCTGGTGAAATGAGACGTTGGGCTAGAAAGTCGAGTTTTTGCGATTGCTGGTGCATGCTTAATTGGATTTGTCTGTTCAGCTTTTGGGATAGGTTGTTGAGCTTTTGCACTAGTTGGTTGATGTCTTGACAGGCTAACTCGGCTGCTGCGGTTGGCGTTGCAGCGCGGACATCGGCCACAAAATCGCAAATGGTAAAGTCGGTTTCGTGACCAACACCACTGATGGTGGGGATGGTGCAGTTGGCGATGGCGTACGCTACGATGGCTTCATTAAATGACCAGAGGTCTTCTATACTGCCGCCACCGCGACAAATAATCAGGGTGTCGACTTCTTGTCGTTTGTGGGCGAGTTGAATTGCTTCGGCGATGCTGGCCGCCGCGCTTTTTCCTTGTACGGCCGTGGGGTAAATGATGATGGGCGTACCGGGGTTGCGGCGTTTGAGTGTGCTGATGACGTCGCGTAGGGCGGCTGCGTCGGGTGAGGTGACGATGCCGATGCTGGCGGCATAGGCTGGTATGGCTTGTTTGCGGCTGGCATCAAATAAGCCTTGTTGTTGTAATTGCCGTTTGAGTTGTTCGAAGGCTTCAAATAAATCGCCTAATCCCGCTTGACGGATGGTTTCAATGGTGAGTTGGAAGTCGCCGCGGGCTTCGTATAGCGATACGGTTGCGCGTGCTTCGATTTGGTCGCCTTCGCGCGGGATAAAGTCGACGGCACTGTTGCGACCTTTGAACATGACACAGCGCACTTGTGCGCTGGCGTCTTTGAGTGAAAAATACCAGTGACCGCTGGCGGCGCGGGTGAGGTTGGATATTTCGCCAGAGACCCAAAATAGGGGGAAGCTGCTTTGCAGGACTTCACGCGCTAGGCGGTTTAATTCACTCACAGAAAGGATTTTCTGTGGACTTTTTTGAAGACTGAGGCTGTCATTTTCGTTCATAAGGTTTATTATCTATTACATTTTAATAAATACGAAGTCTGTTTAATCATTATTAGGAAATTGTTATGTTTAAAAATCGTTGCGCTTGTCTTAAAGGTAAAGTTGGTTATTGGGTTGGGTTTGTGGCTTGTTTTCTGATTGTGGCTTTGGCGCTGGTGATTCAGACACACTATCAGTTAGAGCCATGCCCGCTTTGTATCTCGCAGCGCATTATTTTTATGAGTTTAGGGGTTTTATTTTTGATTGCAAGCTTTGTCCCACCTGCGCATTTATTACAAAAGTTGTTGACGCTGTTGCAGGTGTTGACGGCGTTGGGCGGTGCGGGGGTGGCGATTCGACATTGGTATTTGCAGGCCAATAAAGAAAGTATGATTGCCGATTGTGGCGTGGGCTTTGATTATATGTTTGACAATTTTCCGTTGGAAAAAGCGCTTAAGTTGGTGTTTAGAGGGACGGGTGATTGTGCTGCGATTGATTGGACTTTTTTAGGGTTAACTTTGCCGCAATTGGGTTTGATGAGTTTTATTGGTTTGGCGGTGTATGCGGTTTATTTGTTTAAGCGCAATCTTGCTTGAGCGTGTTTGCGGGTTTGAGGCTATAATTTGAGCCATGATAATTAAGACCATAAATGATTTTGTTGGTAATACGCCGCTGGTGGCTTTGCAACGCTTGCAAGGTGAAACGAGTAATACGATTTTGTTAAAGTTAGAGGGTAATAATCCTGCAGGGTCGGTTAAGGACCGGCCAGCTTATAGCATGATTACGCGGGCAGAAGCACGGGGCGATATTCAGCCGGGTGATACTTTAATTGAGGCGACTAGTGGTAATACGGGGATTGCTTTGGCGATGGTTGCCGCTATGCGCGGTTATCATATGATTTTGGTGATGCCAGAAAATCAGACGATTGAGCGTCAGCAAAGCATGAAGGCTTATGGTGCTGAATTGGTGTTAACGCCAGCCGATGGCAGTATGGAGTTGGCACGGGATGTGGCGATGAAAATGCAGGCAGAGGGTGAGGGGATTGTGTTGGACCAGTTTGCCAATATGGATAACCCACAAGCGCATTATGAGGGGACGGGCCCCGAAATTTGGCGGGATACGCAAGGTAAAGTGACCCATTTTGTTGCGAGTATGGGCACGACGGGCACGATTATGGGGACATCTCGTTTTTTAAAAGAGCAAAATCCAGCGATTCAAATTATTGGTGTGCAACCCGATGAGGGGGCGCGTATTCCGGGGATTCGTAAATGGCCAGAGGCTTATATGCCGCGTATTTTTGACCAATCGCGTGTCGATGAGTTGATGTATGTGAGTCAACAGCAAGCGGAACAAATGACGCGAAGATTAGCGACTGAAGAGGGTATTTTTGCTGGCATTTCTAGCGGTGGCGGCTTGCATGCGGCGTTACAGTTGTCTAAACGAGTCGAAAATGCGGTGATTGTGAGTATTGTTTGCGACCGTGGTGACCGTTATCTGTCTTCGGGCGTTTTTCCAGCCTAGTGCTGGCGCGACGGGTGGTGTTGTCTTGGTCGTTGCGACATTTGTCTTGAATGCGCTTTTTATTGTATGCTTGCGCTGATGATTCCGACGCTTGTTTTTGATATTGAAACCATTCCAGACGCAGCAGGTTTGCGCGATTTGTTGGCGTTGCCAGCGGGTCTTTCGGATGCAGATGTGGTGAATGTTGCGCTTCATCAACGTCGCCAACAGACTGGAAGCGATTTCTTGCCTTTGTATCAACATCGGGTTTGTGCGATTTCTTGTGCTTTACGTGAGGGCAATCAGTTTAAAGTTTGGACTTTAGGTGATGAAGGCTCGAGCGAAGCAGAAATGATTCAACGCTTTTATGATGGCATTGAGAAGTACACGCCGCAAATCATTTCTTGGAACGGTGGTGGTTTTGATTTGCCCGTTTTGCATTATCGCGGTTTGATTCATGGGGTGAATGCTAGCCGTTATTGGGAGTTGGGGGATGATGATAAGGCGTTTAAGTGGGACAATTATATTAATCGCTATCATATGCGCCATTTAGATTTGATGGAGGTCATGGCCATGTATAACGCGCGGGCAAATGCGCCTTTGGATGATTTGGCTAAGTTATGCGGCTTTCCGGGCAAGTTAGGTATGGATGGCGGTCAGGTGTGGGAGGCGTTTAAAGCAGGCAAGCTGAAAGCCATCCGCGATTATTGTGAAACCGATGTTGCTAATACGCATTTGGTGTTTTTACGCTTTCAATTGATGCGGGGTTTGTTAACTCAAGCGGCTTATGATGATGAAATTGCTTTGGTGCGTGAGACTTTGGCTGGTTATGCAGGGGCGCATTGGGACGCTTTTATGCGGGCGTGGCGACCAGCTGTTTGAGGCGTGTTTGTGTGTTTGGCTTTGCTTTGAGTAAAGCCTTTTTTTTGCTGGCGGCGCTACAAAATGAAGATGATGGGCTTTTGAGCCTGTCGGGTAATCGGTTAGAATGCCGCCTTGATGGTTTATCCTCGTTTGATTTGAAAGTTTGCTATGGCACGTCGTTCTCGTCGTCAACAATATGATGTTCCTGTGGTGGTATCCGCGCCTGTGATGGTTGAGTCTCTTGACCAAGAAGGCCGCGGCGTGGCGCATGTGGCGGGTAAGGCGATTTTTATTGATGGCGCTTTGCCAACTGAAAAGGTGACTTATCAAATCACGCGTAGCAAGGACCAATATGCTTTTGCTAAGGTGGTTGATGTGCTTGAGCCGTCCAATTTACGGGTGACGCCGTCATGTCAGTATTTTGGCTATTGTGGTGGTTGTAAATTGCAGCATTTGGATTTTGTTGGGCAGGTTGCAGTCAAGCAGCGATTGCTAGAAAATGCTATTGAGCATATTGGCAAAGCCAAGCCAGTGAATTTGTTGCCGCCGCTATTTGGCCCGACGTGGGGTTATCGGCATAAGGCAAGGTTGAGTGTGAAGTATGTGGCCAAAAAGGCACGTGTTTTAGTTGGTTTTAATGAAAAAGGCACGCGGTTTGTTGCGGATATGCAGCATTGTCAGGTGTTGGTGCCAGCCGTTTCAGCGTTGATTGCGCCTTTGCAAATATTAATCGCGCAGCTGAGTTTGCGTGACAAAATTCCCCAGTTAGAGGTTGCGGTGGGTGAGCCAGTGGCGCCGCATCAGGGTGACCATATTGTGTTGATTTTTCGGGTGATGGCGGCTTTGTTGCCAGCCGATGAGGCTTTGTTAATCGCTTTTGCCGATTTGCATCGCGTCACGATTTGGACGCAAACCAAGGGCCCTGAGACGGTTAAACCTTTTTATCCTTTGGATTCGGCTGCATTGCATTATCGCTTGCCTGAGTTTGATTTAACTTATCCGTTTAAACCGAATGAGTTTACTCAAGTCAATCCGCAAATTAATCAAGTGATGATTCGCCGTGCCATGCAATTATTGCAGCCGCAGGCGGGTGAGCGGATTGCTGATTTTTTCTGCGGCATTGGTAATTTTACTTTACCTATTGCAAGGAGCGGTGCGAGCGTTTTTGGTTATGAGGGTTTGGCGCCATTAGTCGACCGTGCGGTCGAAAGCGCGCGTTTGAATGGCTTGGTTCATCACACCAGTTTTGCTGTGGCTGATTTGTTTAAGATGACGGCGGCGGCGCTGACGGCATTAGGTCGGTTTGACCAGTGGTTGATTGACCCGCCTCGTGATGGCGCTTTTGATTTAGTGAAGGCGATTGATGAAAATAATGCGCCTAATAAGATTGTTTATGTCTCTTGTAATCCGAGTACGCTTGCCAGAGATATTGATTTATTGGTGAATGAAAAAGGCTATCAGCTGAGTGCTGCGGGGGTGATTAATATGTTTCCACACACTGCGCATGTGGAGTCTATTGCTTTATTTACTAGAGTGGTGAGTTAGTTGTGTAGCCAGCGCCTTGCGTTAAAAGAAGTTTTGTTTTTCATGCTTTCGGTCAAGGCTGTAGCTGGTTGTTCTAGCGGTGGCTAATAATAATAAGCCTCCAGCTATTGAGATGTTTTTGAGAAACAAAATCATTTGGATTTGGTTGGCAAAGTCACTGTGAAAGAACACCGCGGTGACGATTGAGAAAATAGCTAATACGCTAGCCACCAGTGTGGTTTTGTAACCTAATACCAGCAAAATACCGCCAATGATTTCTAATAAGATGCTAGGCCAAAGAAGTGCGCTACTTACCCCCATCGCTGACATGTAGGCACTGGTGCCTGCAAGGTCAAGCATTTTGCTGAGACCAGCAATAATAAAAATCAGGGCAAGCATGCATCGAGCTAAGGGCTGTATCAGGGCGACCATATTGTTTTCCACATCATGATTGTTCTTATCATACTATCATATTGATTTAAATTGTGTTTGATTGCTTGCCGAGGGTTAAGCGCTTAGCGCGCAAGGTGAATGCCCTGTTTGTTATGGCGCATCAGCTTGATTGGGATGGAGCCGTAACAGATGGCACAATTTGCAGTAAACTGTCGGCATGCGGTTTATTCGATTAACTTGTGTGTTGTGCTTTTTGCTACTGAGTGCTTGTCAGCGGCCTGTGGCTGATGGGGCTATTCATTTTGCCATTGCACAAGCGCCGATTAGTTTAGACCCGCGATATGCTACGGATGCTGCATCGGAGCGGGTGAATCGTCTGATTTATCAACGTTTGGTTGCGTTTGATGCGCAGTCAAAACCCGTTCCTGGTATGGCGACTTGGCAGCGGTTGAGTCCCATCCATTATCGGTTTACCTTGCAGGCTGGTTTGCCACCTTTTCATCATGGTAGACCAGTAACAGCGGTGGATGTGGTGGCGACTTATCAAAGTTTGTTGGCGCTTAAAGATTCGCCACATGCCGCTGAATATGACAATATTCAGCGCGTTCGGCTAATCAATCCACTGGTGTTGGATTTTGAGCTGAAAGCAGCTGATTCGGATTTTCCTGCTAGATTAATGATGGGTATTTTGCCTCAAGATTTAATTGAGCAGCATCATGATTTTGCCCATCAGCCTGTGGGCAGTGGTGGGTTTGCTTTTTATGCGTGGCAGCAGCAATTGACTTTGCAGCGGGTCAGCGACCAGCAATTAGTGACCTTGGTTGAGGTGAAAGATCCGACGGTTAGGGTGCTGAAGTTGATGCGCGGTGAGGTGGATTTGTTGCAAGGTGATTTACCTCCTGAGCTGGTGCAATATTTGCAAAAGCAGGCACATTTGTTGGTTAAAACGACAAAAGGGACAAATTTTTCTTATTTGGGTTTAAATCTGCAAGACCCGCTCTTAAGTCAGTTGCGCGTGCGGCAGGCGATTATGCATGCGATTGATCGGCAGGCCATTATTAAGCAGGTTATGGTGGATCAAACACGGTTGGCTGAGGTGATTTTGCCGCCAGAACATTATGCTGGTCATGCAGGGTTAACGCATGCTAGCTATCGACCAGCTTTTTCTAAACAGTTGTTGCAATCCGCTGGTATTACGTTGCCTTTAAAGCTGGTTTATAAAACCAGTACCGATGCGCAACGTGTGCGTTTGGCCACCATTTTGCAGGCGCAGATGGCAAAAGCGGGTATCGATTTAGAGATTCGCAGTTTAGATTGGGGTACTTTTTTTGCAGAAATAAAACAGGGTAATTTTCAGTTGTATGGCTTAACTTGGGTTGGGGTTAGAACGCCTGAAATTTATCGTCAAGTGTTTGGCTCAGAATGGATGCCGCCGCAGGGCTTTAATCGTGGCCGCTATGTGGATGCTGCATTGGATGCTTTGTTAGGTGCGCAAGATTGGCTCGCCATCACGAAGCGGATTCATGCGCAGCTGCCTTATATTCCGCTGTGGTATGAGGGGCAGGTGGCCGTGATGCAAAAAAACATGAGCGGTTATGCTCCGCATGCGGATGGTAATTGGGATGACTTAGCAATGATTCAAAGGTCGGCTACAATAGCGCATGATGCAGATTAATATTTCCATTCCAAGGCAAACCTTGGTTGTTCGTGATGCGAGTGATGCGCTGTTGGCGCAGTTTCCTGTTTCTACTGCTACAAATGGGGTTGGTTGCGAAAAAGGGAGTGGTTGTACGCCGCTAGGTCAGCATATTATTCGGGCTAAAATTGGGGCTGGGGCACCTGTGAATGCGGTGTTTGTTGGACGACGTGAAACGGGTGAGATTTGTACGCCTGCTTTGATGGCGGCATTTCCTCAGCGTGATTGGATACTGACTCGGATTTTATGGCTTTCAGGTTTAGAGCTTGGCAAAAATCGTTTAGGTAATGTTGATACGATGCAGCGGTATATTTATATTCATGGCACGCCTGATTGGACTGATATGGGTGTGATTGGCTCACATGGTTGTGTGCGGATGCGCAATGCCGATTTGGTGACTTTATTTGATTTAGTATCCGTGGGCACGATTGTGCAGATTGAGGGCTAGTTGTCGTATGGTGCGTCGCTTTTTTCAGCTCTTTACCGTTATTTTTGGTGTCTTGGTGCTTACTTTTCTGTTGATTCATTTGGTGCCAGGCGATCCTGTGGAGGTTATGCTGGGTGAGTCTGCTAGTTTGGCTGACCGTGCAGCGTTGCGGGCGCAATTGGGTTTGAATCAGCCTTTACTTAGCCAGTTTGGACATTATGTCAATCAGCTGGCGCATGGGGATTTAGGGCAGTCGATACAGACGAAAATGCCTATTGTTGATTTATTTAAAACCCGTTATCCAGCGAGTATTCAGTTGGCTTTGTTGGCGATGGTGATTGGTTTGTTGATTGGTGTGCCGCTGGGTATTTATGCGGCCTTAAAAGCAGGCCAGTGGCAAGATCTTGTGGTGACTTTGATTAGTGTGCGGCTAGCGGCGATGCCTGTTTTTTGGTTGGGACCTATTTTGATGTTGGTTTTCGCGGTTTGGTTGGGTTGGTTGCCAGTCAGCGGTATGGGGGAGCCCGCTGCGATTATGCTGCCTGCGCTCACGCTTGGCTTGGGGCTTAGTGCTATTTTGACCAGAATGACGCGCACCAGTTTATTGGAGGTGCTCAATGAAGACTTTATTCGGACTGCGCGCGCTAAGGGTTTGAGTGAGCGCACGGTGGTGATGCGCCACGCTTTGCGTGCGGCTTTGTTGCCGATTGTGACTATTGTTGGTTTGCAAATGGGGAGTTTGTTGGCAGGTACTGTGATTACCGAAACAATCTTTAGTTGGGATGGTGTGGGTCGTTTGCTGGTGGACAGTATCGAAAAGCGTGATTATCCAGTCACACAAGCTTGTGTGTTGGCGGTGGCGTTGAGCTATGTGCTGATTAACTTTGCAACCGATATGGTGTATCGCTTCGTTGATCCTAGAATGCGGCTAGCGAGGGATTAGGATGAAATCCATTGCGCTTTTTATTTTACTGCTGTGGTTGCTGGCTGTGATTGCTGGTCGCGTGTTGGGGCTGCATGGTCAAGCAGTGGATTTAAGTCAGGTATTGGCAAGCCCTAGTTTGGTGCATTGGTTTGGTGCAGATGATTTGGGGCGCGATCTTTTGGCGCGTATCTTACGTGGGGTTGAGGTTTCCTTTGTGGTGTCTGTTGTGGTGACTTTGGTTTCGATGTCCATTGGTGTCACTGTTGGGTTGTTTGCTGGGTTTTATGGTGGCAAGGTCGACCAAGTCTTGATGCAAGTGACGGACATTTTTTTGGCTTTCCCGGGTATTTTATTGGCAATCGCGTTTGCGGCGGTGTTAGGGCCGGGTATTGTTAATTTGATGTTTGCGCTTTGTTTAACTGGCTGGGTTAGTTATGCCAGATTAACGCGTGCCCAAACACTCAGCTTGCGGCATCGCCAACATGTGTTGGCTTCAGCGTCGCTGGGGGCGACGCCGCTGAGGTTGATGCGCTACCATATTTTGCCGCTATTATTGTCCATTTTGATGGTGGAAGCGACTTATAGTCTTGCCAGCATTATGATTGCTGAGGCCAGTTTGTCATTTTTAGGGCTTGGTATTCAAGCACCTAACGCTTCTTGGGGGGCGATGTTGCGTGATGCGGTGCGCTATATGTTGGTTGCTCCGCATTATGTGTTGCTGGTAGGGGCGAGTTTGATGAGTTTGATCTTGGCGATTAACCTTGGTGGTGACCACCTCCGTGATAAACTAGATATTGTTTCGTCTGTTCACGAAAAATAAGCGGCTTATTTTACGCTGATTAACATAGCGGCTTTTTTCGCCTTTCAATTTTATCTATTTCAGTACAGGATTCTCTTTGACACAAGTAATTAATATCCATTGGCAAGAAAGTAATCAAGCCAAAGCGGCCATTTGGCAATCGGCTGCTAATAATAAACCACCTAAAAAAATCCAAGTGATTGACGATACGCTTAAAGCGGATGCGGCTTATAAGTTGGTTTGTGAAGGTACGGCTTTGTTGTGGCGGGGCGATTTTCAAAATGCAAAACATATGGCGCAAGCGATTTCTCGACGTATTGATAATCGAGATTTAAAGCCGAAAGCCAGAAATAAGCGCAATAAGGCGGAAAAAGCTGGGCTGGAAGTCCAGCCTAAGGATTTATTTCATCTTTATCGTAAGAGCCAGATTGAACGCGCGCGCACTTTAGGGATGTTGTTGGTTGAGCTAACCGCTGATTATCGCTTGCCATATCATCGCGCGCCTGATATTGCTGCAGCGTGCGAGCATGCTTATGGTAAAAGTGTTAGCCATCAGTCGTGCTTGGTTTCGCTGCGTGAGATTTTAGGCATTATTGGCGCTTATGAATGGCATAAAAAAGGGGTGGCGATTGCACCATTAGCGGCTAATATTACCCCTAGCTATGGGGTGTATTCGCCAGTACGTGGCGAGTATTTGACTTTGGTGAATACCGCGCCGCTCAATCAGGTTGAGGTGGCATTTGATATTGGGACAGGTACTGGTGTGATTGCGGCTATTTTGGCCAAGCGCGGGGTGAAAAAAATCATTGCAACCGATCTTGCTTCACGCGCATTGGTTTGCGCTAAACATAATATTCAAAAACTAGGGTATGCGAATCAAGTGCAAATCCTTAGTGCTGATTTGTTTCCACCAGTGAGTGCTGGTCTTGCTGATTTAATTGTTTGCAACCCACCGTGGTTGCCAGCTAAGGCCAATAGTGCGATTGAGCAAGCGGTTTATGACCCTGATAGCCAAATGCTCAAGGGCTTTTTGGCTGGGGTGAAAAACTATCTAGCCATCAATGGTGAAGCTTGGTTAATTTTGTCTGACTTTGCAACGCATTTGGCGCTACGCAGTGCAGATGAGTTGCAGCAATGGATTGTGGATGCTGGTTTGACTGTGGTTGAAAAATTAGACATCGCACCACAGCATGGCAAGGCGAGTAACCCTGCTGACCCATTGCATCAGGCACGTTCAAAAGAAGTGACTTCGCTTTATCGCTTACGTGTGGTGTAGCCTGATGGCTACGGTTGCGCTGTGATAAAATGTTTGCAGTAAAAAGAAGGGGTTGATGGATGGAAAGATATCGGGTTAAAACAGATGCTTTTACAAGCGGTTTATTAATGTGGATTGAGCGGTTGGGACTGATTTTAGTCACGATTGCGGCGTTTGTTTCACTTTCACATGAAATCATGCGGATTTGGGCAACAGGTACGGTTAGCTTGGGTGATTTGTTGCAGTTATTTCTGTATCTTGAAGTTTTTTCTATGATTAATAGTTATTTCGGTTCTGGTAAGATTCCGATGCGTTACCCGATTTATATTGCGATGGTGGCGTTGGCGCGTTATTTGTTGCTGGATTTGAAGGAGTTGACGGATGAGCATATGCTCTCTATTGCTTTTTCAATTTTGGTTTTGGCTTTTTCGGTATTGGTGATGCGTTTTGGGCATACCAAATTTCCTTACGATGATGTGCCTGATGACAATAAACATATCTAACCATTATCGGCGTATTGGTTTGCTGTCCGCCTTCGTGCCATTACGGGTTTTAAATAAGGCTTTTTGATTGAAGGAAGCGCCATGTCTTTAGGTCCAGTCATGCTAGATGTTGTGGGTACAGTGCTCACGGCCGATGATGTTCGTCGTTTACAACATCCTCTAGTCGGTGGGGTGATTTTATTTGCGCGTAATTTCGAGAATGGCGAACAATTGACTGCACTGACCGCTAGTATTCACGCTTTGCGACAGCCACCTTTATTAATTGCGGTGGATCATGAAGGGGGGCGTGTGCAGCGGTTTAGAGCGGGATTTACCCAGATTCCACCGATGCGTGCCTTTGGTAAGATTTGGGATAAAGACCGCAAAAAAGCACAGATGCTGGCTGAAGACGCGGGTTGGATTTTAGCGGCCGAATTACGTGCGCACGGGGTTGATTTTAGCTTTACACCTATTTTGGATATGGATTACGGCGATAGTTTGGTGATTGGTGATCGGGCTTTTCACCTTGATCCGCGGGCGATTAATGAATTGGCCTTTCATTTAATGCAAGGCCTTAAAAAAGGGGGTATGGCGGCGGTGGGTAAGCATTTTCCTGGCCATGGCTATGTGACTGCAGATTCACATGTGAGTATTCCTGTGGATGACCGCACGTTTGATCAAATTGCACAAAATGATATGCAGCCTTTTAGACAGATGATTGATGAAGGTTTGCCTGCCATTATGCCTGCGCATGTGATTTACGCTCAGGTGGATGACCAGCCTGCTGGCTTCTCTACTAAGTGGTTGCAAAAAGTCTTGCGCGAACGGTTGGGTTTTAATGGGGTGATTTTTAGTGATGACTTGAGTATGGAGGGCGCGAGTGTTGGTGGGGATGTGACCGCGCGCAGTTTGAAGGCCTTGCAGGCTGGTTGCGATATGATTTTATTGTGTAATCAGCCTGCATTAGCGGATGAGTTGTTGGCGAACTTAGTGTGGAAGATGTCAGCACAAAGCATGGTACGATTGGCTCGTATGCATGGTGGGCATCATCCTGAGTCGTTGGCTGTGTTAGAATCGCGGCAAGCGTTTAGGCAGGCAAAGGCTAACGTGGCCATGGTGGGGCAAGCAGCGGGTGACGATTTGTTCAATTAAGGTGTATTTAATCTTACTATTTACCATTTGTTACTTGAAACTTTCACTATTTGTCGCTATCTTAGTGGTTACCATTTTAGTTATTTTATAAGGATTTTTGCAATGGCAGATCGTATTGAAGTTTTAGGTCGTGAGACCAGTGTTTCTTCCTCAACCAATAAAGTGTTGCGTAACACTTATGCTTTGCTGGGTATGACCATGATTCCTACCGTCATTGGTGCGATGATTGGTGTGAGTTTAGATTTTTCTTGGCTTTTTGCTACTAGTCCAATCATTGCGTTGATTGGTATTATGGCGACGGTTTATGGGATGAGCTGGTTGGTGGCGAAAAACAGCAATAACGCATCAGGCGTTTGGTTGCTTTTTGGTTTTACTTTTATGATGGGTTTATTGTTAGGCCCAATCTTGCAAGCTGCCCTAAGCTTTAGTAATGGCGCACAATTGGTTGGTTTGGCAGCAGGTGGTACAGCGGCTTCTTTCCTTACTTTAGCCGCGATTGCGACTAATACGCAGCGTGATTTTTCTAACATGAGTAAGTTCTTAACGGTTGGTTTTGTGGTGGTGTTATTGGCGATTGTGGCCAATTTGTTCTTCAAAATTCCAGCCTTATCATTAACGATTTCAGCGGTTGTGGTGTTGTTAATGGCCGGGTTTATCTTGTATGAAATCAATCAGATTGTGCGTGGTGGTGAGCGTAACTATGTGATGGCAACCTTGAATATTTATATTAGTTTGCACAATTTGTTTACCCATTTATTGCATTTGTTAATGGCGTTAATGGGACGTGATGATTAAGCATCGCTTGCTTTAGCATGGCGCTAGATGATTAAAAACCCGCTTTGGCGGGTTTTTGTTTTAGGGTGTGCAGCTGTTATTTTTTCCTGCGCGCTTTAAAAAAAGTGCTGAGCAGTTGGCCACAGTCATGGGCTAATAAACCGCCTTCGACCACGGTATGATGATTCAATTTGGTTTCTGCCATTAAATTGACCACACTACCACAGGCGCCTGTTTTGGCATCGCTTGCGCCATATACGATGCGCGTGATGCGTGCATGTTGCATCGCGCCTGTACACATCGCACAGGGTTCTAGTGTGACGTATAAGGTGCAGTCGATTAGGCGGTAATTGCCAATGCGCTGGGCTGCTTCACGCATGGCGATTATTTCCGCGTGGGCGGTTGGGTCTTGCCTGTCGATGGGTGCATTACTGCCTGTGCCGATGATTTGACCGTCTTTAACCATGACAGCGCCCACGGGGACTTCACCTTGCTCGGCCGCTTTTTTTGCTAAAGCGATTGCCATTTGCATAAAGCTGATATCGGTTGCGGCAGGGTTGCATTGTTCGCTTGGGTTCATGGCGTTATTGTATCGGCTTTAAGGTTAGTCGTGCGCATTGTTCAGGTTGTTTTATTGAGGAGGTCTCAAATATTGGGGGCGTTTATTGCGCTCATTGGTGAAGACGCTATTTGATGTTGAACATTTGGTTTAATTGAAAGTCAAGGCTAAGTTGGTGTGACAAAAGTGCTGATGATGGCATGCCTTGTGTTAGGATTTGGTGCTGACGCTTGGTGTGGTGATTAGGCTGGTTTTAATGCCTTGACGCACAAGTAGCCAGTCATGGTTGGCTTGCTGATTAAACAGCCTACCATTGACGCTCTCGCATTGCTTTTATTGATTATTGCAATAAAAGTACAATAACATTTGGTAAAAGGATAAACATGGAAGTTGATTTGTTCTCTACGGTTCGTCTTGGTTGTATTGAGATGAGTAATAGAGTGGTGATGGCGCCGCTGACGCGCAATAGAGTTGCTGAAGGTGGAGTGCCTCAGCAGATGAATGTGACTTATTATGAACAGCGTGCAAGTGCTGGTTTGATTGTTACTGAGGCTACGCCAATCTCGCCTATGGCGCATGGTTATCCTGGGTTGCCTGGTATTTATACCGATGAACAGGTAGCTGGTTGGCGCAAAGTGACGGATGCAGTGCATGCGAAAGGCGGTAAGATCGTGATTCAGTTGTGGCATGTTGGTCGCATTTCGCACCCGAGTTTGTTGCCGAATCAGGTATTACCCGTTGCGCCTTCAGCGATTCGACCTGCTGGCCATGCGGTTACTGTTGAAGGTTTGCAAGAGTATGTGGTGCCGCGAGCTTTAGCAGTGACAGAATTGCCAGCGATCGTAAAAGATTATGTGCATGCAGCGCAGTGCGCGATGCGTGCTGGTTTTGATGGCGTGGAGATTCATGCGGCGAATGGCTATTTGTTGGATCAGTTTTTACGCGATGGCAGTAATGTGCGAACTGATGCATATGGAGGTTCTGTTGAGAATCGCGCGCGCTTATTGCTGGAAGTGACTCAGGCGGTGGTGGATGCCATCGGTGCTGAAAAAACTGGTGTGCGTCTTTCACCAGTGAATCCTTTTAACGATATGAAAGATAGCCATCCGCAAGCCATATTTAACTTTGTGGCAACGCAATTGAATGGATTTAATTTGGCTTATCTACATGTGGTTGAAGGGGGTATTCATGGCGGTGGTGAGGCTGCGCCATTTGATTTTGCTGCATTTAGAAAGTTATATCACGGTGCTTATATGGCGAATTTAGCCTATGATAAAGCGCGTGGAAATGCGGCGATTGCTAGCGGACATGCTGATTGTGTGGCCTATGGCGTTCCTTTTATTGCTAACCCAGATTTGGTTGCTCGTTTAAAAGCGGATGCCCCTTTGAATGAGGCCGATAGCACGACTTTTTATGGCGGTAATGCGCATGGATATACTGACTATCCATTTTTATCATTTTGATTGTTTGATTGGAGTACATTGATGCAAAAACCAGCTATTACGCAAGCACCTATACATGACATTATTGCCCAGCGTTGGAGTCCAAGAGCTTATGATGCGAATAAGGCTGTGAGTCAAGCGCAAATCATCAGTTTATTAGAGGCTGCTCGTTGGGCGCCTTCTTGTTTTGGCGATGAGCCTTGGCGTTTTATTGTATGGGATAAAAATAAAGATAGCGCCGCTTGGCAGAGGGCGCTTGATTGTATCGTGCCTGGTAATCAAGCTTGGGCAATGAATGCACCCGTTTTAGTGTTAATTTGCGCTGATCGCTTATTTGGACATAACCAAAAGCCAAACCGTTGGGGTGGCTATGATACTGGTGCTGCCGCAGTGAGTTTATCGATACAGGCAACTAGTATGGGTTTGGTGACGCACCAAATGGGTGGGTTTGATGGTGAGAAAGCCCGTGCTGCTTTTAATGTTCCTGATCAGTTTGAAATGATGGCGATGATGGCGGTGGGTTATGTGGCTGATATTGAGGGTTTATCTGACGAGTTGAAAGAACGCGCATTAGCGCCTAGAAAGCGTAAGCCGCTGGGCGAACTCTTTTATGATAGTGTGTGGAATCAAGCGATCATCTGATAAAATAACATTTTACTGAATTCATTATAGGAAGACATCATGGCCGTTGTCGCATTAACAAAAGAAAATTTTAAAGAAACGATTACTAGTAACGACTTTGTGATTGTTGATTTTTGGGCACCTTGGTGTGATCCATGTGTGGCGTTTACTCCTACGTTTGAGGCAGCTGCAGACAATAATCCTGATATTGTATTTGGGATGGTGGATACAGAAAAAGATCCTGAAATTGCTGAGTATTTTGATGTAGAAAAAATTCCTGGTATTTTAGTGATTCGTGAACAAGCGGGTATTCATGCGCAACAGGGTGAGATTGGAGCGCCAGCTTTTGATGAAATTATCAAATGGGCGCGTGCGTATGATATGACTACGGTACATCAATACTATGCTGATGAAGCTGCAAAAAAGAAATAAATTATCTTACTTAATCAAAAAGCCGCGTGATGCGGCTTTTTGATTATTTGTGATGGGTGGCTGTTGCGCTTTGTCTGGCTTTTATCTTCTGGTTTAGGTTTGCGGTAAGAATTGCTCTGGATCGACCGATTTCCCTTTTTGACGTATTTCAAAGTGTAATTTGGTTTTGTCCGTATCCGTATCGCCCATTTCAGCAATCTTTTGGCCTAACTTTACAAGTTGACCTTCTTTGACGTTGATTTTGCTGTTGTGGGCATAGACGGATAATAAGGTTTTACTGTGTTTCACTATGACTAGTTTGCCATAGCCGCGTAAATCATCACCAGTATAAATTACTTTACCATCGGCCGATGCTTGAATGGACTGGCCTTTTTCACCAGCAATATCAAGCCCTTTATTGCTGGCACCATTGAATTTAGCACTTACTTTTCCTTGCGTCGGCCATGACCATGAAATGCCTTCAACAACCGATGGTTTGTTGGCGCTTGTTGATTCTGGTGTTAGGGTAGTTGGATCCTGAGGGGTATTGGCGACTGTGGTTGGTTGCACTTCTGGCCACTCAGCTTCTGCTGGCGTGGCCTCTGGTGCTGGTTTGCGATTCAATGCTTCTAAACTATAGGGTTCTTTAATGGCTTTGGGTGTGCTTAAATTTGGCGGGCTGGTGGGTGCCGTTGTTTCAGCCACTTGTTGCGATGTGATGGTGCCGTCATCTATTGGCGAAATAATGACGTCACCTTCATTTGCATAAGTGGCTGGTTTTGCAGTTTCTACCACTTGATTATTTAAGTTGGAAAAATCCAGGGTTTGGCCAACTCTGATGGTGTAGGGCTTTTGAATACCATTGGTTGCGGCAATTTCTCGATAATCATAGCCATACTCCAAACCAATACTGTATAAAGTGTCGCCTTTTTTGACCGTGTAGCTATTCGGCCGCCAATCACTACTTTGATTATTTGATGTTTTGGCTGGAGACCGATTAATGACAGGTGCTGGTAAGTGGCTGACACAACCAGCAAATAAACTCGCTAAAATACCAATGAGAACAATGCGTTTCATTAACTAACACCACCTAATAATGGGACGAATTTTACCGCCTCTAATTCTGTTTTTTTAAATTCACCGTTCAAACGTTCTATTAAATAAAGCGTTTGTGATGTCGTTCCGATAGGAATCACCATTCTGCCACCATCGCTTAGTTGCGCTAATAAATCTTGTGGCACATGGCTGGCCGCTGCTGTGACAATGATGCCATCAAATGGCGCATAATCAGCAAGACCTTCACTGCCATCGGCATGGTCCAGTTTTACATTGTTACATTTGAGCGTGCGTAAATGTGCGCGTGCTTTTAGTACTAGCGGCCGTATGCGTTCTAATGACAATACTTCGTTTGCAATGCGTGAAAGCACCGCTGTTTGGTAGCCACAGCCCGTTCCAATTTCTAATACTTTATGCAATATGCCACCATTACGCAACACTTCGGTCATGCGGGCAACAATATAGGGCTGTGAGATGGTTTGACCATAGCCAATAGGCAATGAAACATCTTCATATGCTCGGATTGATAATGCTTCATCAACAAAGAGATGACGCGGAATATCACTGATGGCAGCTAGTGTCATTTCATCTGTGATGCCTTGTTCTCTTAAGCGCATTAACATACGGTCACGCGTGCGTGATGATGTCATGCCAATACCCGATTTTTTTGTTGAATGATTGAAGGCCATTTAGTAGGTTAACCAATGCTTGATGACGGCTTGTTGTTCATGTTTTGTGAGGTCTGCATGAATAGGGGTGATTGAGACTTGGTTATTTGCAATCGCAAAGAAGTCTGTGCCTTCACCACCATCGTTAGGTTGGCCTGCTGCACCTATCCAATAAATTTTTTCACCACGTGGCGTATGCTGTTCAATCACGGGTTCGGCTTTATGTCGCTTGCCTAGTCTTGTCACTACGCGACCTTTAAGATGGTTGTAGGGCACGTCGGGCACGTTGACATTGAGTAATGCAGGACCTTGTAAGGGATTGCGTGCGTAATGTTCTACCAGTTCTACGGCGACCTTGGCTGCGGTTTCAAAATGCGTTGCATTATGCTGTGACATTGAGATGGCGATGGAAGGAATGCTGAGTAGATAGCCTTCCATTGCCGCAGCAACTGTGCCACTGTAGATGGTGTCATCTCCCATATTGGCACCGTCATTAATGCCAGAGATGACTAAATCAGGCATTTGTTGAATTAAGCCAGTGAGCGCAATATGAACACAATCCGTTGGGGTGCCGTTGATATAAAAGAAACCATTGTGTGCTTGTTTGACGGACAGGGGTCTGTCTAGGGTGAGTGAATTACTTGCGCCGCTTCGGTTGCGTTCAGGTGCAACTACAGTGATTTGTGCTATCTGACTCAGGTGGGAGGCTAAAGTGGCAATGCCTTCTGATAGATAGCCGTCATCATTAGAAATTAAAATTCGCATAGGGTCATTATAAATTACAAGCTGCTCTTGCGCGTAAGACGCGCGTAAAAAATTGCACACAGAAAAAAGACTATGGTGAGTATGACCTCTAGCATGGCTAATTGCGCTGAGCGGCCTTGGTCTGCCCACGCTCTGACAACGCCTTCGATAAAGTAAAGCAAAATCAGCATGCTGGCCCATTGATAGGTATAGCGCTTGCCACGCAAAATGCCAAATAGTGGCGCGAGGAGGGGTAAGGCTTTTAAAAAGAGCAAGGAGCCGCTGGCGTTCAGTGGGGACAGGATGATTTCCCATGCTAAGCATAATAAAATTAAAGCTACTAGGCTGATAGACGCGCCTAACTGTAGTTGTTTTGTTAAGCGCGACATGTTTTTGCCATGGCCACTAAAGCCATTCTTGCTTCTTGCGCATTGCTAATGGCTTGTTCAAATGAAAAGCGCAATCGTTGACCAGTGTTATGACGCACATCAAATCCTAGGCTATCAATACCAATCATTTCAGCAGCGCTTGTTTCTATCTGGTGATAATGCTGGCAGTAGGCTTTTAAATGTTCGACATGGTCGATATTCATGTGTGAGATGATTGCCGTTTCTTCGATAAAGAGCGGGTTGCTTGGTATTTGAAAGTTTTCTCCTTCTATCCATCCCATTTTGCCAAAGCCTGCGATATAGCGTCCGTGGGTAATGTAGAGGGTATAGAAAGTGAAGTCATGCGCATCAAAGTAGGTGGTTGCTTGTGGCAGGTAGCGTAAATAGCGTGCGCGCATTAGTGCGTTATCTTTATCTGTTTGTTCTGCTTTGGCTAGCAGGGTGAGCCTTGCATTCGCTTGTAAATCATCCGCCTGATTAAATAGCAGTAATGAAACATGATTATTCTGAATGATGTTTTTGGTGTGTTCTGCCAAGCTGCTAATGAGAATGACGGGCATGCCTTGATGGTTTAATACAAATGGCGTGACTGAGCCGAAAGGGTAGTTTGGGTATTTCACCGAATGTGTAGAGAGAACCCCTGTTTGAGCGCTAAATAAAAACTGTTGGGCTTCTAAGCTAAGACGCATTTTAGGTATTCAATTGCAGTGCCATGGTCGCTAAGCGTTTACCTAATGCCATACAGAGCTTTTTCTCATCTTCGCTGATGGGTTTGTCATTCATGGCGCCACCGATATGGCTGGCGCCATAAGGGGTGCCGCCAGTTTGAGTGGTGGCCAAACTGGGCTCACTGTAAGGCAGGCCCAACATGACCATGCCATGATGCAGCAAAGGTAGCATCATTGTCATTAATGTGGTTTCGTTACCACCATGCATGGAGCCGCTAGAGGTAAATACGCATGCGGGTTTATCCACTAATGCACCTTTTAGCCATAATGATGAAGTGCTATCAAGAAAATATTTCATTGGTGCTGCCATATTGCCAAAGCGTGTTGGGCTGCCTAGTGCGAGTCCAGCACAGGCTTCTAAATCGTCTAGCTCAACATAAACATCACCAGCTTCAGGAATATCCGGTTCGCTGGCTTCACAGTTGGCGGAGACTTTTGGTACGGTTCTGATGCGTGCTTGCGCACCGTTGATGCTATCAACCCCACGGCCAATCAATTGCGCCATTTCGCGTACTGCGCCACCTTGTGAGTAATAAAGAATCAGGATTTCCATTGTGCTTAAGGATTGCTACTATTGGTTTTGGTCAGTGCAACGGCTTTGCCGATATAGTTGCTAGGGGTCAAGGCTAACAGGGATTGTTTGGCTTCGTCAGGAAGCGATAATGTTGCAATAAACGTATGCAACGATGCTTTGTTGATGCCACCTTTGCCACGCGTTAATTCTTTTAGCTGTTCGTATGGGTTTGCAATGCCATAGCGACGCATCACTGTTTGAATTGGTTCAGCTAGCACTTCCCAGCTGTGGTCTAAATCGGCATCTAGTTTTGCGGCATTCAGTTCTAGTTTATTTAAACCACGTAGGCAGGAATCATAGCCTAACAAGGTGTAGCCAAAGCCAATGCCCATATTACGTAATACTGTGCTATCGGTTAAATCGCGTTGCCAGCGCGAGATCGGTAATTTTTCTGCTAAATGACGCAGGATTGCGTTGGCAATCCCTAAATTGCCTTCGCTGTTTTCAAAGTCAATTGGATTAACTTTGTGTGGCATGGTGGATGAGCCAATTTCACCTGCTTTAACTTTTTGTTTAAAGTAACCGACCGAGATATAACCCCAAATATCACGGTTTAAATCGATTAAAATGGTGTTGGCGCGTGCTAAAGCATCATATAGTTCAGCCATGTAATCATGCGGTTCAATTTGAATCGTCATTGGGTTGTAGTCCAAGCCTAAGCTTTCAACAAAGTGTTTGGCCAATTGTTCCCAATCAAAGTCTGGATAAGCAGACAAGTGCGCATTGAAATTCCCTACAGCGCCATTGATTTTACCTAGGATGGCGTTGCCGCTTATTTGTTGCTGTTGGCGTGATAAGCGATAAGCCACGTTAGCCAACTCTTTGCCCATGGTGGTTGGCGATGCTGTTTGTCCATGTGTGCGGGATAGCATCGGTTGTTCGGCATAGGCTAACGCTAATTCGTTTAAACGGGCAATGACATTATTTAAAACAGGTAGCATGACTTGGTCGCGCGCCGTTTTTAACATGAGCGCGTGAGATAGGTTGTTGATATCTTCACTTGTACAAGCAAAATGAATAAACTCACTGGCTGCGTTGATTTCTGGATTGCCAATGAATTTTTCTTTTAGCCAATACTCTAGCGCTTTTACGTCATGATTAGTACGGCTTTCAATTGCTTTTACTTGTGCAGCGTCAGCTTCACTAAATTCGGTAATTGCAGTGTCTAGCTCTTGGACCGTTTCAGCGCTAAAAGGTGGGATTTCTGTCAGTGCTGGCGCCGCACTCAGCGCTTTTAACCACTCAATTTCAACCCATGCACGATGTTTAATGAGTGCGTACTCACTAAAATAGGGACGAAGATTGTCTAATTTTGTTTGATAGCGACCATCAAGCGGTGATAGTGCGTTGAGAGCTGATAATTCCATAAAAACCTTTATTGTCGACTAATCATAGTCACGCATTCTAAAGGCGTCATTTTACCCTACATCGACAAGAGTCAAAAAGGAGAAACTAAAATAATATGCGTATCGTTCTTTTTGACTTGTCTGATGGCGGGAATGCAGACTAGTTGACCACAAGCATATCCACAAATGCACTGACGCTGGTGTTTTCAAGCTTGTTTTGATTCAAGCAAAGCGTTAACACTTCTGCTTGGGTTTTCTTGTCAAAGCGCCGTGCCAGATTGATTTTGAATTTTTTAACTAGTTCTGGGATGCCTTCCTCGCGACGACGACGATGACCGATGGGGTATTCAACAGCGACCTGAGTCGACTTTGTGCCGTCTTTAAAGAGGATTTGAACGGCGTTGGCGATGGATCGTTTTTCTGGATTGAGATAGTCAGCGGTATATTCGGCTTTTTCAACACAATGCATTTTTTCTCTAAGCGCATCAATTCTTGGGTCTGCTGCTGCGGCATCTTCGTAGTCGAGCGCGGTTAGATTGCCTTTTAATAAGCCGATAGCCGTCATGTATTGGATGCAGTGGTCGCGGTCAGCAGGATTATCAAGCGGACCTGTTTTGTCGATAATGCGAATGGCGGATTCATGTGTAGTAATCACAATTTGATCGATTTGGGCAATTTGATCTAGTGTCTGGAGTTTGTCTCCTATTTCTTGGTGTAATTGTAGTGCGCATTCTACTGCGGTTTGTGCATGGAATTCGGCTGGGAATGAGATCTTAAATAGCACCTGTTCCATGACATAGCTGCCATAAGGCCGTTGAAATTTAAAGGCGTTTCCTTTAAATAACACATCATAAAATCCCCAAGTTTTTGCTGTGAGTGCAGAAGGGTAGCCCATTTCACCTTGCATGGTCATCCAAGCGAGTCTTACCGCTCGGCTAGTTGCATCCCCTGCGGCCCATGATTTTCGAGAGCCAGTGTTGGGTGAGTGGCGATAGGTTCTTAAGCTTTGCCCATCAACAAAAGCGTTAGAGACGGCATTGATGATATCTTCTTTGTTACCGCCGAGTAATTTTGTCACTACCGCAGTGGAGGCAATTTTAACTAAGATAACATGGTCTAGGCCGACTTTGTTGAAGCTGTTTTCGAGGGCCAATACCCCTTGAATCTCATGTGCTTTAATCATTGCGGTCAGTACATCTTTAATGGTGAGTGGTGCTTTGCCTTCAGCCATGTTCTGACGAGATACATAGTCAGCAACTGCAAGAATGCCACCAAGATTATCTGATGGATGTCCCCATTCAGCCGCTAGCCAAGTGTCATTAAAGTCCAGCCAGCGTATCATGGCGCCGATATTAAAGGCGGCTAAGATAGGGTCTAATTGATAATGTGTTCCTGGTACCTTTGACCCGTTTGGCACTACCGTACCTGGGATAACGGGGCCTAGTAGCTTTTTGCAAGCGGGGTAGTCTAGCGCTTCGAAGCCGCAGCCCAGTGTGTCTATTAAACAATTGCGCGCGGTATCAAAGGCCTCAGCTGATTGGATTTCAACATCAGCGACGTAGTTGGCAATATCGACGATGACTTGGTCGGGCGCGGGTCTTACATTAGAAATATGGGCACTCATGGTTAATTAGTCTTTCAATGGATGATTAATTGTTGGCTTTATCATTTCCGTAGGTGGAAAGCGCGATAATGCTTATCTTTTGTTTAAGGGCACGAACGGTCGATTTTCTGGCCCTGTATACGCTGCATTTGGCCGAATAATTTTATTGTCCTTGCGTTGTTCTATGACATGGGCAACCCAGCCAGTGGTGCGCGCAATCACAAAAATTGGCGTAAACATGCTCGTGGGGATGCCCATCATGTGATAACTCGACGCGCTGTACCAATCTAAGTTGGGGAACATTTTTTTCTCACGCCACATGGTGGCTTCTATGCGAGCAGAGATATCAAACAGTGTCATATTGCCGTTGTCTTCGCTTAATTTGCGACTCACTTCTTTAATAGATTCGTTTCTTGGGTCTGAGATGGTGTAAACGGGGTGGCCAAAGCCGATAATGATTTCTTTTTGCGCCATCCGTGCCAAGATATCTGCTTCGGCTTCATCCGCGGTTTGATAGCGGCTGATGATTTCCATTGCTGCTTCGTTGGCGCCGCCATGTTTGGCACCGCGGAGTGCGCCTATGGCGCCAGTGATGCAGCTATATAAGTCAGACAAAGTGCCTGCAATCACGCGTGCGGTGAAGGTGCTGGCATTAAATTCGTGTTCTGCATAGAGCACCAGCGAAGTATTCATGGCATCAATATGCAGTTGGTTTGGTTTTTTGCCATGTAGTAAATGTAAAAAGTGTGCTGCAATACTGTCATCATCGGTTTCAACGGCTATGCGTTTTCCGTGATGACTAAAGTGATACCAATATAATAAAACAGATCCAAAACAAGCGATGAGTCGATCGCCTAATAGCGTGGCATCATCAATATTGCGGTCAGCTGCTTCAGGTTCTAGCGTGCCTAGCATCGCACATCCTGTCCGCATGACATCCATTGGGTGGGCGTCTTTAGGAATTTGTTCGAGTACCGTTTTTAGTGCCGCTGGCAATCCGCGCAATTTTTTTAGTTTTGCGTGGTATGCGGTTAATTGTTCTTGGTTGGGCAGTTCTCCATGCATCAGTAGATAAGCGACTTCTTCAAAAGTGGCATGTTGAGCTAGTTCAGTAATGTCATAGCCACGATAGTGCAAGTCGTTACCCGTATGACCGACGGTACAAACGGCCGTTGTGCCAGCACTAACGCCAGCTAATGCAACGCCTTTTTTCTTGTTGGGTGTTTGTGTTGTTGCGGTAGTGGCACTCATGTTTATCCTCCTGCTTTTTTATATAATGCGTCTAATTTTTGCTCAAATGCGTGATAACCAAGATGGTCATATAAATCCATGCGCGACTGCATTCGATCCAACACGTTTTGTTGAGTACCGTCCGCTTTAATGCCTTGGTAGACTTCGAGTGCGGCTTGGTTCATCGCGCGAAATGCTGATAATGGGTAAAGCACCATGCTGACGTCGGCACTCGCAAGTTCGTCAACTGTAAATAAGGGTGTAGAGCCAAACTCTGTGATATTGGCCAACACCGGCACTTTGACAGCGTCAACAAATTGCTGGTACATGCTCAATTCTGTCATGGCTTCAGGAAAAATCATATCGGCACCCGCTTCTACACAGGCGCATGCGCGGTCAATCGCTGATTGCAGTCCTTCAACCGCTAAGGCATCCGTTCTGGCCATGACAACAAAGTCATCAGTTGGTTTGGCATCGACGGCAGCTTTGATGCGGTCTACCATCTCTTCTAAGCTCACAATCGCTTTATTGGGCCGGTGTCCACAACGTTTTGCGCTAACTTGATCTTCGATATGCACCGCTGCTGCGCCTGCTTTAGCAATGCTTTTTACGCTACGGGCAATATTAAATGCACCGCCAAACCCTGTATCAATGTCCACCAATAAAGGTGTATCGACGGCATCGGTAATGCGACGAACATCAATTAATACATCTTCTAAGCCAGAGATGCCTAAATCTGGCAAGCCAAGTGAGCCAGCTGCAACACCGCCGCCTGATAGGTAAATCGCCTTAAAACCAGATTGGGTGGCCAGCATGGCGTGATAGGCATTAATCGCGCCTATGATTTGTAATGGTTTTTCTAAACTTAGGGCCTGACGAAAGCGGGCGCCTGCGGTCATTTGTTGTGTCATATTAAGCCTTTGATGCCATAAAGAAGGCATGATTTGCTTCATCTGAAATGCTCACGCCAGTTATTTTTGCTTTTTGCAGTATTTCCCAGAAGTAGCGGTAAGTCGCTCTATCATGCAATTCACCTGCATATTGAATGGGGCCCCAGTTCGCAGCTTGTGCAGCCAGTAAAATATTCGCCGCATCAGCCACTTCATCAAAGTTTGGCTTCATGGCATCGACAATGGCTTGTATTTGCGTGGGGTAGATGCTCCACATGCGCATAAATCCAAACTCGTTTCTAGCGCGGCTTGCATCGCTAAACGTTGTTTCTGTATTTTTCAAGTCTAGCGTGACGTTATGAGCAGGCACAACGCCATTGGCTAAAGCGGCAGCAACGATTTCTGCTTTTGCGCGCACCAACAAACGATGTTCGAATTGACCTGGGCTACGCATGGCGCTGGCTGGAATGGCGCCGTTATGGGCGCTTACAAAATCCATTAACCCAAAATCTAAGACTTGTAGCCAAGGAAGGGCGGCTATTTGATGGACTTGGTTTAGTGCACCATGTGTTTCAATCAGAACATGAATGGGGATGATGCGCGTTATACCGTTTAATACGGCTGTTTTTTGAATATAGGAAATCATTTCCTGCGCTTGGCTAAGTTCGGTACATTTGGGAATGGTGATGTAACTTAAGACTGCGCCAGCGCCACTAACCAAAATATCAATGTCTTGTTTCCAAGCAGGGTGGGTGTAGTCATGGATACGTGCACCAGCCATCTGGTGCACGTTGGCTGCTGAGGTTAATACGCGTACAATCATTTCAGCATGTTCGCGTTCTTGGCCACTTGCTGCGCCATCTTCACAATCACAGGTAATATCAAAAACACTGCCTATACTGTCTTGTAGGGACATTGCTTTTAAAATAAGCTTTTCACTGCCAGCAAAATGCTCACAGGCGGGGATTAATGGAAACGGCTTCTCGCCACCAAATAATGCCTCGTTTGGGTGGACTTTGTTGATTTGTTCTACATTATTTTCTACCATATTATTCTCCTCTTCGCGGCATTGCCACGGTGTAATCTAAATCTAATACCACATTCGGGTGATCGCTTGTCTCTGATTTGAATGCGTCTAATTCGCTTGGTAAGCAATCTTTAATACCAATCATACGTAGTCTTAATGCGCCCATGTCGTCTCTGCCAGGCAGGGTATATTTGTCAATCACTTCTGTTGCGCAGTAAATGGTGTCGCCTGCAAAGCTCGGATTGGCATGTGTCCCTGCATTAATCGCTAAAATTGTCAGTGCATTTTCTAGCCCTTCAAAACTGAGGGCGCGACAGAGTGAAATCACGACGCCGCCATAGACTAAGCGTTGACCAAAGCTGGATTGCTTCATTAGATAATCATCAAAATGTAAGCGTGCATTATTTTGATATAAGCGTGTGGCTAATGTATGTTCGGCAGGGTTGATGGTTGCGCCAGCAACGTGATTAATGCGTTCTCCAGCCTGATAGTCTTCCCAATAATACTGGCCGCCAGTTGCATTTGATATTTCATGATGTGCTTTGAAGTAAGGCGGTAAATGCATATCCTCAATCCTAACTTGGTTGGGCAAGTCTGGAATCACCGGCTTTGGTGCAGCGACGTTGAGCGCATTTTTATGCACCATCACCCAGCGCACCCAACTCAGCACCACGATATTTTGTTGATTCGTGGTGGTCGAGCGTACCCAAACAACACCGCTTTTGCCGTTTGAGTTTTGTTTGAGCCCTATCACTTGGCTGGAGGTGTGTAAGGTGTCGCCAACAAAGATGGGGTGTAAAAAACGCACATCGGCATAACCTAAATTGGCAACGGCGTTAATCGAAATGTCGGGTACTGTTTTGCCAAAAGCAATGTGAAAAGCGAGCAAGTCGTCAATTGGCGTTGAGTGGTAGCCTAAGCTATTGGCAAATGGTGTGCTGCAATGCATTGGGTTTCTTGCACCAGTGAGCGCGATATAAAGTGATGCGTCTCCAGCTGTGATTGTGCGCGGGGTGGCATGATGGATGACTTGATTTAAGACAAAGTCTTCAAAAAAGCGACCTGGATTTACTTTGGTTTTATGGTTCATATTAGATGTATTCTTCTTCCAATTCGGTAATTAAGTCATGCTTTTTTAATAGGCGCGCCGCTGCTTCAACGTGGTGATGCTCAACTAATTTGTTATCGACGACGACTGTGCCTTGACCAGATTCATTGGCTTCTTTTAACGCGGCGATAATGTGACGGGCTTCTTTTACTTCGGCTGCTTTTGGTGTGTATGCATCATTGCTATAAGCAATTTGGGCTGGATGTAGAAGTGATTTACCATCAAAGCCCATGTCGCGACCAAGCCGGCAAGCATACTCAAATGAGTGCATGTCATTGAAATTGCTATTGGTACCGTCCACAACGCAGCGGCCATATGCGCGCGCCGCTAAGATGACTAATGAGAGGGCAGTGAGTATGGCGCTTCTTTCATGCGTGGCTTTCGCATGTAGCTGAGAAGTTAATTCAGCGGTGCCGACCAACATGCAAACGATTCGATCGCTTGCGGATGCAATTTCTTTTGCATTGAGTACAGCAATCGGACTTTCTATCATCACCATGATGGGCATTTGGCCACCGCCAGCAGCATCTAACGCCGCTAATGCTTGATGTACATTAGCAGCCGATTCTATGTGATGGAAGAGTATGGCATCAGCGCCAATATTAGCGACAGCCTTAATATCGTCAGCTCCCCAAATGGAGTCTAGTTTATTTACCCGAACTATTACTTCGCGCGAACCATAGCCACCTTTTTTAATGGCAGCGACAATGTTATGACGAGATTCTATTTTTGCGTCTACTAGAATAGGGTCACCTAAATCCAAAATCACGCTATCTGCTGCAAGCGTGCGCGCGCGGTCTAAATAATGCGGATTGCAACCAGGGACATAAAGTACTGATCTACGAGGGCGGTAACAATGTTCCATAAATTATGTTCAGCCAGAAAATAAAGATGACCTGATTATATAGGCGACTTTCTGAAACTGTCAACATTTATCTTATGTCTTATATAAGATATAAAACACTAGACTATTTATTTCTGCTATGTTTTAATAATCCCAACGAGCAAAGCATGCCTATAAAGTGAGCATATTAAAAAATGAATAAAGGATTAAATGTGATGGCAGATATTGGTTCTCCAAACTACAGACCATTGTATGAGCAAATAAAAGTGTTACTGACACAGAGTTTGATTGGTGGAGAGTGGCGCCCAGGCGACATTATTCCGAGTGAGATTGATTTGGCTGGGCGTTATAAAGTGAGTCAAGGTACGGTGCGTAAAGCGATTGATAGCCTTGCTAGTGAAAACATTTTAATTCGTCGTCAAGGCAAGGGCACTTATGTTGCTACACATAATGAAGAGGATGTTAAGTTGCGATTTTTGCGATTAACGGCTGCTAATGGGCAAAAAGAAGTGCTAAAAAGTGAGCAAATTTCATTTAAAAAAATCAAAGCAGACGCGCGTAAAGCGACTATCTTGCAAGTCAAAGCAGGTTCTTCATTAATCGAGGTGAAGCGATTGTTAGCCTTTTCTGGTCGGCCGTTGATTTATGACCATATTGCCATTCCTGCCGCATCGTTTAAAGGTCTTAATGCGACACGTATAGAAGAAAATAATGGCTCTATGTACAGTATGTATGAAACTGAATTTGGTGTACGTATGATTCGTGCAGAAGAAAGACTAACAGCAATCGCAGCGACTGCTGAAGTTGCTGAAGCGTTACATTTAGAGATTGGTGCGCCGCTATTGAGTATAGAGCGGGTTTCATACACCTATGGTGATAAACCAATGGAATGGCGTTTAGGCTTATGTTTGACAGATGACCATCATTATATGAGTGAGCTAGAGTAGGGATTTTTGTTAATCATGTATCTAGAGAGGATGAACCAGCGATGACTAAAGGTAATGAAGTGGATGATTTGAAAAAAAGAGCACTTGAATATCATGCGTTTCCTGTGCCTGGTAAATTGACTGTTGAATCGTCTAAGCCTTGCGAGACACAGGGTGATTTGTCATTGGCTTATACGCCAGGGGTTGCCGCTCCTGTGCTTGAGATTCAGGCTGACCCTGATTGCGCCTATCGTTATACCAATAAAGGCAACTTAATTGCGGTGATTAGTGATGGTACCGCAGTATTGGGATTGGGGAATGTCGGCGCTTTAGCTAGCAAGCCGGTGATGGAGGGTAAAGCGGTTTTGTTTAAACGGTTTGCTGGGATTGATGTCTTTGATATTGAAGTGAATGCAAAAACACCAGACGAATTTATTGAAACAGTGGTTAATATCGCGCCGACTTTTGGTGGGATTAATTTAGAAGATATTGCTGCGCCGCATTGTTTTTATATTGAAAACGAATTAAAAAAACGCTTGAATATTCCAGTTTTTCATGACGATCAACACGGTACTGCTGTGATTGTTGCTGGTGCGCTGTTGAATGCGCTTGAGATACAAGGCAAAACTTTGCCAAAGGCTAAAATTGTCTTTTTGGGCGCGGGTGCTGCTGGGTGTTCGTGTGCTAAATTGCTGCAATCCATGGGCGCAACCCATATTACGATGGTTGATCGTTCTGGTGTATTAGATACAAACCGTCAAGACTTACATGATAATAATCGCGTGCTAGCTGTTGCGCCTTCCCATGCGAACACATTGGCGGATGTAATGCATGACGCCGATGTGTTTATCGGCGTTTCGGCCAAGAATGCCCTAGATGCGGCATTAGTTAAGCGGATGGCAAAGAATCCGATTATTTTTGCATTAGCCAACCCAGATCCAGAAATTTTACCGAGTGTGGCACATGCGATTAGAGATGACATTTTGATGGCAACGGGTCGTAGTGATTTTCCTAATCAAGTGAATAATGCCTTGTGTTTTCCTTATTTATTTAAAGGTGCTTTAAATGCAAAGGCCACACAAATTACGGAAGCCATGAAAATAGCAGCCGCACATGCACTGAGCGAATTGGCACGTGAGCCTGTGCCAGCTGATGTGCTGGCGGCGTATGGTTTAAACACATTAACATTTGGTAAAGACTATATTATCCCTAAACCATTTGATCGGCGGCTGTTAGATAAAATATCAACAGCGGTGGCCAATGCGGCGAAAGTGTAAATATGCAAAAGCAATCGCCTAACAATCGACCTAAAAATTTAAATTTGTTCACCATTAAGTTGCCTATTAACGCACTGGTGTCCATCTTGCATCGCGCTTCTGGTGTGGCTTTATTTTTGTTATTACCGTTTATGTTGTCCTTGTTGCAACAGTCTTTGATCTCCGCGACAGGATATCAAGCTGTTAGCCAAATGTTCAATCATGCCTTTGTTAAGCTGTTGTTAATTGCGTGTTCATGGGCGTTTTTTCATCACTTTTATGCTGGCATAAGGCATTTATTACAAGATGTCCATTGGATGACGACATTACAGAAGTCACGTTTTACTGGTCGTGTGGTGTTGATATTAGTTGGTTTATCAGTGGTGCTTTTTGCCTGGAGTATTTTTTGATGTTCGCGCTATTAACAAACAAGTATCCTGGTATGCGTGTCTGGTTGT
Organism: Methylophilaceae bacterium; assembly: GCA_017857755.1. GTDB lineage: Bacteria > Pseudomonadota > Gammaproteobacteria > Burkholderiales > Methylophilaceae. The sequence continues at coordinate 78,196 of JAFMCM010000002.1, forward strand.
CGCAACGGATAACAGCCGTAGTGATGGCGGCTTATGTGGTGTTATTAATTATTGCACTATTGATGCTACAACCAAGCGACTATGCTGCTTGGCGTGTATTTGCTGGCAGTACGGTATTTCGTCTGGCGACTTTGTTATGTTTTATCTGTCTCAGCGTGCATGCTTGGGTAGGGGTTCGCGATGTATTGCGTGATTATATTTTTAATCAAACCTTACGCACTTATTTACAAATCTTGGTTGATTTGTTGTTGGTCGCTTATGTGGTTTGGCTTTCATTGATACTTTGGGGTTTATAAATGGCATTAATACAGCATCAGTTTGATACAGTGATTGTTGGCGGCGGTGGCGCCGGTTTGAGGGCGGCATTAGCCTTGGCTGAATCAGGCGTGCAAGTTGCGGTGCTATCAAAATTGTTTCCAACTCGTTCACATACAGTGGCTGCACAAGGCGGTATCGCGGCGGCGCTGGGAAATGTTGCAGAGGATAAATGGATTTGGCATATGTATGACACCATCAAAGGCTCGGACTTTTTGGGAGATCAAGATGCGATTGAATTCATGTGTAAGAATGCAGCAAAAGCCATTATTGAACTAGAACATTTTGGCATGCCTTTTGACCGACTAGAAAACGGTAAAATTTTTCAGCGGCCTTTTGGTGGAATGACCAAAAACTTTGGTGAATCAGAAATATCACGGACTTGTGCCGTGGCCGACCGAACTGGGCATGCCATGCTACACACCTTGTACCAACGTAATGTCAAAGCCAAAACTGAATTTTTTATTGAGTGGTACGCCCTAGATTTAATTCGAAATCCAGCGGGTGACGTATTAGGTGTGCTGGCTTTGCAGATTGAAACTGGTGAGATTCATCTTTTTCAAGCAAAAACCACATTGTTAGCGACGGGGGGTGCGGGTCGTATCTTTCAGGCTAGTACGAATGCGTATGCGTGTACAGGTGATGGTTTAGGTATGGCGGCACGTGCGGGTATTCCACTGCAAGATATGGAATTTTGGCAATTTCATCCAACGGGTGTGTTGCATGCTGGTGTGCTGATTACAGAGGGAGTGCGTGGAGAAGGTGGTTATCTGGTCAATAGCGAGGGTGAGCGTTTTATGGAGCGTTATGCACCAACGGCTAAAGATTTGGCGAGTCGAGATGTGGTGTCGCGTGCTTCAGCGACAGAGATTAAAGAAGGTAGAGGTGTTGGTCAAGATAAAAATGCGGTGTATTTAAAACTGGATCATTTGGGCGAAGATATCATCGATCAACGTTTACCTGGTATTCGCGAAATTGCAAAAACGTTTGCTAATGTTGATCCCGTGAAAGACCCGATTCCTGTTGTGCCAACTTGCCATTATATGATGGGAGGTATACCAACCAATCTGAATGGGCAAGTGGTCGTACCAGATGGTGATGGAGAGAAAATCATCAATGGTCTTTATGCTGTCGGTGAGTGCGCCTGTGTTTCAGTTCACGGTGCAAACCGTCTAGGCTCGAATTCATTGTTAGATTTGGTCGTATTTGGTAAACAAGCAGGTAACCATATTGCTGAGTTTGTTAAGCGCAATAGCGCCCATCAACCATTACCAGCCGATGTTGGAGATGCGACAGTGCAAAGAGTCAATCGATTCTTCAAAGCCGAAGGTGAGAACATGATGCAAACGCGCATTGATATGCGTAAAACAATGCAATCGCATTGTGGCGTATTTCGCTTTCCTGATTTGTTAGAAAAAGGCGTGTCAGAAATTGATGCTATTGCTAAGCGTGTTGAACATTTGGTGATTAAAGATAAAAGCAAAGTGTTTAATACGGCGCTAGTTGAGGCGCTGGAATTGGATAATATGATTGAAGTAGCGGTAGCCACTATGCACACTGCCCATCACCGTAAAGAAAGTCGTGGCGCACATGCGCGCGAAGATTATGAGTTACGCGACGATAAAAACTGGCTCACCCATTCCCTGTACTACAAACATGGTCAAAAAATAAGCTACAAAGCCGTTCGTTTAAAACCACTCACGGTGGCATCCTTTGAACCTAAAGCGAGAGTTTACTGATATGAAACTATCCATTTATCGATTTGACCCAGATGTCGATGAAAAGCCATATATGCAAGATTATGATGTTGCGTTGCAAGAGGGCGATAATATGTTATTGGATGCTTTGTTGCGCGTGAAGCATCAAGATGATTCCATGAGCTTACGTAAATCGTGTCGTGAAGGAATTTGTGGAAGTGACGCGGTTAACATTAATGGCAAAAATGGTTTAGCTTGCATTACAAGAATTGCCGATTTAACCGAACCAGTTGTGGTTAGACCTTTACCAGGTTTGCCCGTTATCCGAGACCTTGTAGTGGATATGACGCAGTTTTATGAGCACTTTAATTCAGTTGATCCTTATCTTAAAAATGACGATCCTTTACCTGAAACTGAGCGTTTACAAAGTCCAGAAGATAGAGCAAAGTTGGATGGCTTGTATGAGTGTATTTTGTGTGGTGCGTGCACAACGTCATGCCCAAGCTTTTGGTGGAATCCAGATAAATTTGTCGGGCCAGCTGCTTTATTGCAAGCATACCGTTTTATTGTGGACTCTCGGGATCAAGCACAAGCTGAGCGATTAGAGAATTTAGAAGATCCTTACCGATTGTATCGTTGCCATAACATCATGAATTGCGTAGAAGTATGTCCTAAAAAATTAAGTCCCAATGCAGCGATTGTTGCGATTAAAGATTTGAAAATTGCTGGCGCAACAGTGAATAATCAAGATAAACCAGCCAAAAAGATATTTGGCATTAAGGTAGGATAAAAATGATTAATGCTGAAAGTATTCAAGCGGCAGAACAAAGACGTCTTGCTTGGCGCTGTAGAAGAGGTATGTTGGAACTCGATATTATTTTACAACAATTTGTTAGTCAGTATTTTACTCAACTGACATTAAACGAATTAGCGGCATTTGATACGTTTTTAGCCATGTCCGATCACGAGCTATGGCAGGTGCTTGGTATGAAAAATCTACATTTAAAAAGTGAGTCTCAACAATCCATTATCGATAAACTGCACCATATGCAATCGGTTTAAAGTTGCCGACCTTCATCATCAATCAATAACTAAAGAGAGTGTTTTATGCGTGATAAAAAGAGAAAAGGCAATACCAGTTTGGGTGATTACTGGCCTGGTATTCAGCTGTATTATCCACCCGTAAAATATGCCCCAAGTTTGGGTATTTATGAGGATATGGACCAAGCGGCGGCCAGATTGGTCAGACATGCGCACTATACTATCGCCCATACGCTTATTTTTGACTTGGAAGATGGATGCCGTCAAAAAGAGATGAGTCGCGATTTGCTTCGTCAAGAACTCAAGGCTTTACGTAAGGTGAACCCACGCGTCACCATTGCCCTGCGTGTTAATTCTTTCCGTACCGATGAATACGAACTTGATATGCAACTTGTCCGAGACATGGGAGATTATGTTGATGTCATCATGTTGGCTAAAGCAGGGGAGGTCTATGGTGCGGCTGAGGTGAGGGATTTATCTAGTTTACTGTTGGATATTAATCCCAACATTACTATCCAGCCGATTATTGAGCACCCCAAGTCACTCAAAATTGCACCTGAACTGATGCAATATAAAGCGGTGAAGCATGTGGTTTTTGGTATTCATGACTTCTCAAAAGCGATGGGAATTCATATCACACCAACGGATTGGATTGAAGAGTTGAAATTCTACATGAATCAGCTGATGTTTGAAGCACGTATTGCAGGTAAAGGCGTGATTGGTGGTGTGGAAACCTTAATTGGCGCCAATATCATGCCTGAGAAATATCTTGAGCCACAAGACGTTAGGCGTTGGTTGGACTTACATGGCGATGATGAATCTCGCATCGTTTATAAACATGCGTGCCAAGAAGCTGCTATGGGGTTGACTGGGAAGCAAGTGATTCATCCAGGACATATTCACCTATGTAAAACCGCTTATACCCCATCACCCGTGGATATTAAGAAAAAGGTGGCTATTTTAAAAGCGGCGATTGAGGCGGACGCACTACAAGGTGGTGCGATTAAATTTGAAGGCGAAATGTTAGATCCGCCAATGTTTGGTAAAGCATTACAGACTTTGCTTCGTGCACATGCCTTGCGCTCACTGACTGCCGAAGACATGGATTTTGCTGTTTATGTATTGGAACAACTGCCAGAGCAAGTAGTAAGACAAAACTGGCCATATGGAGTACTTTTATAATGTTCGAAAAATTTGCAGACTGGCAGTGGGATATTCCGACAAACTTTAATATTGGTGTAGCCTGCAGTGATCGCCATTTAGGAACACCAGCGGCCGATCATATTGCTATGATCGTTGAAGATGAGGTGCTTGGCACATCGCAAATGACCTTTGCTGAGCTCGCTCATCAAACCAATCAATTTGCTCAATTATTGCGTCAACTTAATGTAAAAGTAGGTGACCGTGTTCTAGTGCGATTACCAAACAGCTTAGATTATCCAATCGCTTTTCTAGGGGCGATGAAAATGGGGGCGATAGCGGTGCCAACATCTACCTTATTGACCGCAGAGGAAGTGGCTTATTTAGCTAAAGATTCTGGCGCCAGCGTATTAGTTACTGATGCCAAAGCTTGGGTTGCTATGGAAAATGCAATGCTGGAAAATTTAAACCAAACGCCAAACTTGTCGCATATATTGCTCTCACAGATGGCTGATACCAGCCCAGTGGGTAATACGCATGAACGCTTGCATGTGCAGAGTCTTTCAAGCGCTTTGTCTGCGATTGCACGTTTTGACGCGCCTTATGAAAGTAAAGCCGAGGATCCTGCATACCTGGTTTATACCTCAGGTACAACTGGATATCCCAAAGGTGTACTACATGCTCACCGTGCGTTGCTTGGACGTCAACCAGCTGCACAGTATTGGTTTAACTATACTCAGAAAACAGATCGCATTGTCCATTCGGGCAAATTTAATTGGACATATGTACTCGGTTCAGGTTTGATGGACCCATTGTATTTAGGTAAAACAGTGATTGTGTATGAAGGTAAAAATAGCGCCCATACTTGGTTGGATTTGATTAGCAAGCACCAAGCGACTATTTTTATTGGTGTGCCAACCATTTACCGTCAAATTTTACAAAAAACTGAAGCGACAAAGGCGGATATTCCGAGTTTATGCCACTACATGAGTGCAGGGGAGCACTTGTCAGATGAAGTATTAAGTCAATGGAAATCACGCTTTCATTTAGATATTTATGAAGCGGTTGGCATGAGTGAGTTTTCATATTACTTGAGTCAAAGTCAATATCGTCCTATTCGTCCTGGTTCTGCGGGGTTTCCACAACCTGGTCATCACATTCGATTACTTAATCCAGACACCTTGCAAGAGGTTGAAGCTGGAGTTGAGGGTATGATTAGTGTGCCATTGGATGATCCTGGCGTGTTTTTAAATTATTGGAACTTGCCAGAAGAAACGGCAAAATATAAACATGATGGCTATTTCTTTACTGGCGATTATGCTAAATACGATGAGGACGGTTATATTTGGTTTTTAGGTCGTAAAGATGACATTATCAAAAGTTTTGGCTATCGCGTTTCACCTTATGAAATTGAGCGTGTTTATAAAGGACATCCTGATGTCGCTGATTGCGCCGCAATTGGTGAGGAAATTGAAAAAGATAAATTGCTAGTGGTCATTTATGTGATCTTAAAACACGATGCACAATCAAGCCCTGATGCGTTATTGGCATATGGTAAGCAACATTTGGCCGCTTATAAAGCGCCTAAAACTGTGTATTTTGCCAACGATTTTCCCCGTACAAAAAATGGTAAAATCTTACGCAAAGATATAAGCCCTAATATTGCAACTGTGCGCTCTTCAAGATGACTATCATACAAAAATCAGATTTTATCCAGAGTATTGCAGATGCGTTGCAATACATTTCTTACTATCATCCAAAAGACTATCTTCAAGCCTTAGGGAATGCGTACGAACTTGAAGACTCCCCTGCAGCCAAGGATGCAATTGCACAAATTTTAACAAATTCCAAAATGTGTGCTGAAGGCAAACGACCTATTTGCCAAGATACTGGCATTGTTGTTGCGTTTGTTGAAGTGGGGATGGATGTGCAATGGGGTTCTGACGTTGAAAGTGCCAATATGGACATCACGCAAATGGTGAATGCAGGTGTGCGTCGTGCTTATTTATTGCCAGAGAATAAGTTACGCGCTTCTATTGTGAATAATCCTGCTGGGAAGCGCACCAATACGGGTGATAATACGCCAGCAGTGGTGCATGTTAGTTTGGTTGCAGGCGATAAGGTTGCAGTCAAAATCGCAGCCAAAGGTGGCGGTTCCGAGAATAAAGCCAAATTGGCGATGCTCAATCCTAATGAGAGTATTGTGGATTGGGTGTTAACAGTGGTGCCTCAAATGGGCGCGGGTTGGTGTCCTCCTGGTATGTTGGGTATCGGGATTGGTGGCAGTGCAGAAAAAGCCATGTTAATGGCCAAAGCCTCGCTGATGCAGCCAATTGATTTACATGAATTGAAAGCAAAAGGCGCAACTAACCGAATTGAGGAATTGCGATTAGAGCTTTACGAGAAAGTCAATAATTTAGGGATAGGCGCGCAAGGTTTGGGTGGTTTAACCACGGTGCTAGATGTGAAAATATTGGATTATCCAACTCATGCCGCCAGTTTACCTGTGGCGATTATTCCCAATTGCGCTGCGACGCGACATGTGGATTTTGAACTAGATGGAACAGGTGTGCCTGAACTAGTGCCACCGAATTTAGAAGACTATCCCAAGGTGAGTTGGGCACCAAGTGCTGAGGCAAAACGTGTTGATTTGAATACGGTGACTAAAGCAGAAACGCAAACATGGCAGGCGGGTGAGACATTATTGCTGAGTGGTCAATTATTAACAGGTAGGGATGCTGCGCACAAACGAATTGCAGAGTTGATTGCAGATGGCAAAAACTTGCCAGTAGATTTTACGAATCGCTTTATTTATTACGTCGGACCTGTTGATGCAGTTGGCGACGAAGCGGTTGGTCCAGCTGGCCCGACTACTTCGACTAGAATGGACCACTATAGCGATATGATGTTGGATACAGGCTTGTTAGGTTCTATTGGAAAAGCTGAGCGAGGTGAAGCTACCATACAGTCGATTGCAAAACATGCGTCTGTTTATTTAATGGCTGTTGGCGGTGCCGCTTACTTAGTCAGTAAAGCCATTAAGCATGCTAAAGTGCTTGCGTTTGAAGATTTAGGTATGGAAGCGATTTATGCGTTTGATGTTGTAGATATGCCCGTTACGGTTGCAGTGAGTGCGAGTGGTGATTCAGTGCATACTACTGGGCCAGCCTACTGGAAAGATAAAATTGCGAAAAAAACTGGCAAGCAAAAGACTGTCCATATTCAGTCAATGGATTGAGCGAATAGCCATGTGTCTTTGGGCACATTTACTTCGAGTTAAATGGATTAATCTTGGTTGAAATGTTAGTATGAACAGAGGTGAAAACATGACCAACTTAGTGAAATTAATACTGCCGTTTGCTTTACTGATCGGACGCTCATCCGCGAGTGCTGTTGAGCTGTTGGATTATTTAACGGACGCTAAAGGCCAATATGCTGGCCCTAGTGTAGAGGACAATATAGCCAAAATGGATACTGATCGAAATGGTTTTGCAGATGTCTTCGAAGTGCGTGCTTTTTTGGAGTTAAAGCACGGCGTCGGCTATCAAAAAGCATTGTTAGACCGATGGGAAGTGGCTGCAAATACGACCAGCTGTGGCACCTCTTTTGCTAAAGAATTGACCGAATAAATTTTCCAGTCGCATCAACCGTTATCCATAATGACAGAATAATCAAAGATCGTAATAGACAAAATCCATATTAAAACCGAGGCATGACAATGAGTTTATATCAACAATACTTAGATGAAATAGAAGTTCGAAAAAGTGAAGGCTTAAATCCAAAACCGATTGATTCTGCGGCACTGCTTAGTGAAATCATTGCGCAGATTAAAGACCCCACCAATGAGCACCGTGAAGATTCGCTGAAATTTTTTATCTATAATACTTTGCCTGGCACTACCAGTGCTGCCGTTGTCAAATCTGCGTTTTTAAAAGCGATTATTCAGGGTGAGTCGATCGTTAAAGAAATTGTGCCCAGCTTTGCATTTGAGCTGTTATCACATATGAAAGGTGGGCCTTCGGTTAACGTATTACTAGACTTAGCTTTATCAGACAAAGCGTCTGAGGCGACACCTGCAGCAGAGGTGTTGAAAACACAGGTATTTTTATACGAAGCCGATACCAATCGATTAAAGGCGGCCTATCAAGCTGGCAATCCGATTGCCAAAGCTATTTTAGCTAGTTACGCCAAAGGTGAGTTTTTCACACGATTGCCTGATATTCCAACAGAAATTAAAGTCGTCACCTATGTCGCTGGTGTTGGTGATATTTCGACGGATTTGCTTTCTCCTGGTAATCAAGCCCACTCACGTGCTGACCGTGAGTTGCATGGGAAATGTATGATTTCAGCAAAAGCGCAGCAAGAAATCATGGCGTTAAAAGCGCAGCACCCAGATAAAAAAGTCATGTTGATTGCTGAAAAAGGCACCATGGGTGTGGGGTCCTCTCGCATGTCTGGTGTGAATAATGTTGCTTTATGGGCGGGTGAGCCAGCTAGTCCGTATGTGCCGTTTGTGAACTTCGCACCTGTTGTTGCGGGTACCAATGGTATTTCACCCATCTTTTTAACGACAGTTGATGTGACAGGGGGTATTGGATTAGATCTGAAAAACTGGGTGAAAAAGACTGATGCAGCAGGCAATACGGTGCTTGATCAAAATGGAGAGCCTGTCTTGGAGCAGGCTTATTCAGTCGATACAGGCACGGTATTAACGATTAATACAAAAGAGAAAAAGCTGTATAAGGGCAAGCAGGCACTGGTTGATATAGCCTCAGCCTTTACGCCGCAAAAAGTGGAGTTTATGAAAGCTGGAGGCTCTTATGCCATTGTGTTTGGTAAGAAGCTACAAACCATTGCTGCTGAGATTTTGGCCGTCAAACTGCAGTCGGTTTACGCGCCTTCTAAAGAAATCGCTCATCCCAACCAAGGACTCACTGCG